>DATNJA010000123.1:0-14680 GCA_035604155.1 Candidatus Udaeobacter sp.
TGCCGTGAAGGCCTTGCGCAAGCGCGGCTACAAGATCGGGTCGACCACCGGCTACACGACCGAGATGATGAAGATCAACCTGCGCGACGCCGCCAAGCAGGGCTATGAGCCGGACTCGACCGTCTGCGCCTCGGACGTCCCTTTCGGCCGGCCCTACCCTTACATGTGCCTGCAGAACATGATCAACCTCGGCGTCTCGCCGGTCGAGGCCTGCGTCAAGATCGACGACACCCGGCCTGGGGTGGAGGAAGGCCTGAACGGCGGCATGTGGACCATCGGGCTCGCGGTCAGCGGCAATGAGGTCGGGCTCTCTCTCAAGGACTGGAAGAAGCTGCCTAAGGCCGATCAGGCGCGACTTCGCGAGGGCGCCTACACGCGCATGCGCCAGACCGGGGCGCACTACGTCGTCGACAGCATCGCCGACATCATGCTCTGCATGGACGACATCGAGGCGCGGTTGGCGCGGGGCGAGAGGCCCTGAGATGAACGAGACGTCCCGCCTTGCCAGGATGCGGGGTCGCCTGCAACATGACGGCGGCTGCGCTTGCGATGCGGCGCGTCGAGCGAATCTGAGGAGATATCCATCGTCATGAACAGGCTTCCTTCCCAGGCCGAGGTGGTCATCATCGGCGGCGGCATCATCGGCTGCTCCGTCGCCTATCACCTGGCGAAGCTCGGCAAGAAGGACGTGCTGCTGCTGGAGCGCAAGAAGCTCACGTCCGGCACCACCTGGCACGCCGCCGGGCTGGTGCGCGCCATGCTGTACAGCGCCAACCTCACCAGGCTCGCCCGCCACAGCCTGGAGCTCTATACCCGGCTCGAAAAGGAGACCGGCCAGGCGACGGGTCTGAAGCAGAACGGCAGCATCTCCATCGCCAGCAATCCCGAGCGCTGGGACGAGCTCCGGCGTGGTGCCTCCATGGGCCGGGCCTTCGGCGTCGAGGCGGAGGAAATCACGCCCCGGCAGGCGCAAGAAAAATGGCCGCTGCTCAACATCGACGACATGGTGGGCGCCATCTTTTTTCCACGGGACGGCCAGACCAACCCGGCCGACACCGCCATGGCGCTGGCCAAGGGTGCGCGCCAGGGCGGCGTCAAGATCATCGAGGACTGCAAGGTCACGGGGATCGTGACCAGGGACGGCCGTGCCGCCGGCGTCCGCACGGCCGAGGGCGACATCAAGGCAGAGACGGTGGTCAACTGCGGCGGGATGTGGGCGCGGGAGATCGGGCTCATGGCCGGCGTCGCCGTGCCGCTCCACGCGGCCGAGCATTTCTATGTCGTCACCGAGCCCATGGATCTGCCGAGCAACCTGCCGGTCATGCGCGACATGGACGCTTGCGCCTACTACAAGGAGGACGCCGGCAAGCTCCTCATCGGCGCCTTCGAGCCCAAGGCCAAGCCCTGGGGCATGAACGGCATCCCGGAGGACTTCTGCTTCGACGAGCTGCCCGAGGACTTCGAACATTTCCAGCCGATCCTGGAGGGCGCCATCCACCGGGTGCCAAAGCTGGGCGAGGCGGGCATCCGCAAGTTCTTCAACGGCCCGGAGAGCTTTTCACCCGACCAGCGCTATCTGCTTGGCGAAGCGCTGGAGCTGAAGAATTTCTACGTCGCCGCCGGCTTCAATTCCATCGGCATCCAGTCCGCCGGCGGCGCCGGCATGGCGCTGGCCGAATGGATCGTCGGCGGCCATCCGCCCTTCGATCTCTGGGATGTGGACATCCGGCGCATGGCGCCGCACCAGAACCGAAAGACCTATCTCTATGACCGTGTCTCGGAAGCCCTGGGTTTGCTCTACGCCATGCATTGGCCCTATCGCCAGTACGAGACGGCGCGCGGAATCCGGCTGACACCTCTCTATATGCGCCTCAAGGAGAATGGCGCCTGCTTCGGCGAGGTCGCCGGCTGGGAGCGGGCCAACTGGTTCGCTCCCGACGGGGTTGCGCCCAGATACCAGTACAGCTTCAAGCGCCAGAACTGGTTCCCCTACGCGGCGGAAGAAGTGAAGGCGACGCGCGAACGGGTCGGGCTCTTCGACCAGTCGACCTTTGCCAAGTTCCTTGTCCGCGGACCCGATGCCGAGCGCGAGCTGCAGCGTATCGCCGCCGCCGACATGGCGGTGGCGCCAGGCCGCGCCGTCTACACCCAGTGGCTCAACGAGCGGGGCGGGATCGAGGCCGACCTCACCGTGACCCGCCTGGCTGAAGACGCCTATATGGTGGTGACCGCGGCGGCGACGGCGGGGCGCGACCTTCACTGGCTGAAGCGCAGCCTCGCAGCCGACGCGCGGGTCACGGTCGACGACGTGACCAATGCTTACGCGGTGCTGGGGGTCATGGGGCCGGCGAGCCGCGCGCTCCTCCAACCGCTGACCGAGAGCGATCTCGGCAATCAAGGTTTTCCCTTCGGCCATTCGAAGGAGATCGTGCTGGGCAATGTCGCGATCCGCGCGACCCGGATAAGCTACATGGGCGAGCTCGGCTGGGAGCTGTACGTGCCGAGCGACTACGCCATCGGCGTCTTTGACAGTCTTCTGGCCAAGGGCGCCGAACATGGCCTGAAGCTCTGCGGCATGCATGCCATGGATTCCCTGCGCATCGAGAAGGCCTATCGCCACTGGGGCCACGACATCACCGACGAGGACACGCCGCTGGAAGCCGGCTTGGGCTTCGCCGTGGCCTTCGACAAGAACGCCGACTTCAACGGGCGCGAGGCGCTATTGCGGCAAAGAGCGGAGAAGAAACTGACGAAACGCCTGCTCCAATTCGCCCTCGATGACCCCGAGCCGCTGCTCTATCACAACGAGCCCATCTATCGGGACGGCAAGCTCGTCGGCAATACCAGCTCGGCCAATTACGGCCATTACCTGGGCCGCGCCATCGCCATGGGTTACGTGCGCGACGAAGGCGGCGTGGACGCTGCCTACGTCGCGGCCGGCAAATGGGAGATCGAGGTCGGCCTCAAGCGTTACCCGGCCCAGGCGAGCCTCAGACCCCTCTACGATCCGACCAGCGCCAGGATGAAGGTGTGAGACCATGATCGTGTCCGTGACGACGACAGAGAGCGCTTTGAGCGTTGCATGGGCGGCGGGTGGCGCTAGCCGGTTTCCCTATCTATGGCTGCGCGACAACTGTGGCTGCGCGCTTTGCCGCGATCCGCGCAATGGTCAGCGCTTGTTCGATGCCGTCGACCTGCCGGTCGAACCGCGCCCTGCGCGGGCATCGGTCGAGGACGATGCGGTGACAATCTTCTGGTCGGGCGATAATCACGAGAGCAGTTACAGAAGTGCCTGGCTTGCCGCCCATGATCCGTCGCCCACGGCGCGCGCCAGGCGCCGCAGGAAGCCGACTTACTGGGGTGCTGCGATCGCCAACGACCTGCCGCAAGCGGACTGGCCGCGGGTTCTGGCCGATCCCGAAGAGGAGCGCCGTCTCCTGCAGGTCCTGGCCGACCATGGGTTCGCGGTGCTCCATCGGGTGCCCCTGGAGCTAGGGCAGGTGGCGGCGGTAGGCGACCGGCTGGGCCATGTCCGGGTCACCAATTACGGACGTCTCTTCGACGTGATCTCGATCCCCAATCCCAACAATCTCGCCTACACGGCGGTTGCGCTCGGCGTGCATACGGACAATCCCTATCGCGATCCGACACCGGGCCTGCAGTTGCTTCACTGCCTGGAGGCCGGCGCTCCCGGCGGCGATACCCTGCTGGTGGACGGCTTTCATGCGGCCGAAGAGCTGCGGCGACGCCATCCGGACGACTTCGCACTCCTGTCGCGCCTGCCGCTGCCGTTCCATTTCGCCGACGCTCGCACGGATTTGAAGGCCGCCACGCCCATCATCTCCACCGATTTCGAAGGCCAGGTGACCGCGGTGCATTTCAACAACCGGTCCATGGCGCCCCTGGACCTGCCCGAGGAAGACATTTTGCCCTGGTACCGTGCCTACAGGCACTTCGCCGCTATCCTGCGGGAACCCGCGGGCGAACTGAGAATCCGTCTCGCGCCGGGCGATCTCCTGATCATGGAGAACAACCGCGCGCTTCATGGGCGCACAGCATTCGATCCCGGCCGGGGCCGGCGCCATCTCCAGGGCTGTTACGTGGACAAGGATGGCGTGGAAAGCCGAAGGCGCGTCCTCGAGCGGAGCGTCGCATGAGCGCGCCCGTGGAGGAGGCCCTGGCGCTCTATGCGCGCAAGGGCCGGCTGGCCTATGGCGAGGGCGTTTCGATGATCGAGCATGGGCTCCAGGCGGCATTCCTTGCCGAGCAGGAGGATGCCGGCCCCGCCCTGATCGCCGCGGCTCTGCTGCACGACATCGGCCATCTGCTCCACAGCCTGCCCGAGGATGTCGCCGACCGGGGCATCGACAGCCAGCATGAATCCCTCGCGTCGGCCTGGCTCTCCCAGTATTTCCCGCCGGCGGTGAGCGAGCCGGTGCGGCTTCATGTGGCGGCCAAGCGATATCTCTGTGCCGTGGAGCCGAGCTATCTGGCTGCCCTCTCGGCGGCTTCGCGGCTGAGCCTCGGTCTCCAGGGAGGGCCGATGTCCGAAGCCGAAGCGGCACGCTTCGCCGGGGAACGCTTCTCGGCCGATGCGGTTAGGCTCCGGCGCTGGGACGACCTCGCCAAGGAGCCCGCCCGCAAGACGCCCGGGCTCGACCACTACAGGGCAATTTTGGAAGCCGCCCGGAAGGGACAGCCGTTAACCGCGCCGACCCAAGTTTCTCACTAGACAATAAAATGCTTCAGTTTCAGGTGGATACAGAATAACCCTCGGGGCAGCCCCGAGGGATTCTGCGGTTTGCGCCCGATAGGCGCTGCCGCTATTCTCCCCAACCGCTGGTTCCCGTTGGGCCCGTGCCCGTGCCTGCTTGCGAATGGAAGCGCGGTGGAATCTGGGAGCCGGTGACAGGTAGCGCTGGGGGAACACCGATGCGACAGGCTCCGATCCCGCCGGACGATGAGTTGCGCGTGAAGTCGCTGCAGCGCATGCAGCTTCTTTCCACGCCGGCTGAACTGGACTTCGATCGCATCACGCGCACGGCGGCCGAATATTTCGACGTGCCCATTGCGCTGGTCTCCCTGGTCGACAAGCACCGGCAGTGGTTCAAGTCGCGCCATGGGTTGGACATGCCCGAGACGGCGCGCGAGATCTCCTTCTGCGGGCACACCGTAAACGGCAATTCCGCGTTCGTTATTCCCGACGCACTCAGGGATGAGCGATTCGCCGACAATCCCCTGGTGACCGGAGAGCCGCACATGTCGTTCTACGCGGGCTTCCCGGTCAAGAACTCGGAGGGCTTTCGCATCGGAACCCTCTGCATCATGGATCGCAAGCCGCGCCACTTCTCGGCCGACGACAGCCGGCGGCTCGAAGACTTCGCGCGCTGGCTCGAGATCGTGATCGAAAATCGCCAACTGGGAGAAACCCAGTCCCAGCTCATGGCCGAACTCAACCAGGCGCGGCGCGAGAGCATGATCTGCCCCATGACCCAGGCGTGGAACCGCCGGGGTTTCTCGGGCCTGATGGCGCGCGAGATCAGTCGGTCGAAGCGCGACGGGAGGCCGCTCGCGCTTGCCATCATCGACATCGATCACTTCAAACGGATCAACGACAGCTACGGCCATCCCGCCGGCGATTCCGCGCTCATCACTTTCGCCCGAATCCTGCGCGAGCAGATCCGCGCCTACGATGTGTTCGCCCGTCTAGGCGGGGAAGAATTTGCCGTCATCATGCCGGGCCTGCAGCGGAAAGATGCGACAGCCGCGGGCGAGAAGCTTCGCGCCGCCGTCGAGCGCGATTCCCTGCTACCGACGGGCGAGCGCCTCACGATCAGCGTCGGACTTGCCTGGTTCGACCCCGCGAAAACGGACCTGAGCGAGGAACTGATGGTGACGAAGGCCGACCAGGCGCTCTACAAGGCAAAACAAGGCGGCCGAAACCGGGTCGCCGTCGAAGAGTGAGGCCCTTCGCCTAGGTTGACTCCGGCAATGACGCGCTGGCGTGCCCGGAATCCACTCAGCGGATTCGGCGTCCGACCCGCGCGCGCATGGTTCCACCGTCCTGCCGTTCTGAACTATGGTGTACCCGCTTTAGCCCGAATTTCTCACAGGGATCGCGATGTCGTTGCTCGCGCGCGGAGGCGATCCACTAAGAAGCGGGCCGAAGGCGATGTTCATCCATCGGCGAGGCCCGCTGACGACGTCCTGTCGGCAAATTCGCCTCGGCGCCATCGCCATCCCTGTGAGAAACTCGGGCTGGGCAGAATGGCAAAACCGACCGGCGTGATGAGCAGGGACGGAACTCTGGGATCGCGGATGGCCTGGGCGCTTGGCGCCTGGCTGCTGCTCTTGTCGGCGTTGGCCGGGCCGGCCGCCGCCAAGGCGCCCGTGGTGGTCGTAACGGTACGGCCGCTGACCGCTCTGGTCGCCGCCGTCATGCAAGGCATCGGTGCGCCGACGACCCTGATCCCCTCCGACCAGCAGCCGGAGACCTTTGAGCTGCATAACCAGGATGAAGACACCCTACGCCAGGCCGACCTGGTGTTCTGGGTCGGTCCTTCCCTGGAAGCCTCCCTGGTCCAGCCCTTTGCCAACCTCGAGATCGGCGCGCGAATCGCCGAACTCGACGACACGCCGGGTTTGCTCATCTTCCAGCGACGGCACGGCGGCGAATGGGACGCACCGGCGATGGTCGGTCAGCCGGCCCGCGGCGATGCCGACGGCCATATCTGGCTCGATGCCGACAACGTCAAGCTCCTGATCGGGAGGATCGCCGAGGCCCTCATCGACGTGGATTTCCCAGACGCGGAGATCTATCGCAGCAACGCCGAAAACCTGCGCAAGAGGGTCGACGCGCTGGACCGCGAGCTGGCCGATAGTCTTGCCTCGCTCCATGACCTTCCATTTCTCCAGATTCACGACGACTTTCAGTATTTCGAGGCCCGCTACAACCTGACCGGAGTGGGTGCGGTCGGGGTCGAGTTCGACGCGCTGCCATCCAGCCAGCTGAAGGCCTTGAACGCTCGGGTGGCGCGACTTCATGCGGTATGCGTCGTCGGAGAAGAGCCGGGCGATAGCGTCTATCTCCAGGCCATCGCAACGGCGGCTGGCGTCAGGACGGCGCTCATCGATCCCTATGGCGCCGACTATTCCGAAGGCCCCGATCTCTATTTTCAAACCATGCGAGGCATCGCCGCCCAATTCGCTCATTGCCTTAGCGCTCCCTGATCGGGCCTAGAGCCTGATCGTCTCAAGCCTGCTCGGCTTGAGACGTGAATCAGGCTCTGACTTTAACATGTAGAGCAAGATTCACGGGTCAGCTTGATAGACGCTGACCCGATCTTGCTCTGGGGCGGATCTCAAACGGCGGCGAGCTGGGCGGCAGGAAAACTGTAGAGCCGGGTTGGACCCAGGATATGCACCTTGGCCCGGCGGCTGAACAACCGGCGGATGGCGGGGTCCAGCACGTCGAGCCCGCCGGCATAGGCGCCGAAGGCCGGCAGGATCAGGCGCCGGTCGTCGCCGATGAAACAGCGTCCGCCGAGATAGCGACCGCGCCAACTGAGGCCGGCCTTGGGATGGAAGTGGCCTGAAACCTCGCCGGTGGCCGTCGCCGCCGCGATGTGGCGAAAGACAAGCGGACCGAGGACGAGTTCGCCCAGCACGCGGCCGCCCAGCGAGGCGGGCGGGACGGGATCGTGATTTCCGGCGATCCAAATCCAGTCGCGTTCCCTTGTCAGGCGGGAGAGCTTCGTCCGATCGGCGTGCCCGAGCCGGCCGGCCGCCTCGCAATCGTGGAAGCTGTCGCCGAGGCAGACCAGGACGGCCGGATCATGGCGTTCGATCGCCGCGCTCAATGCCAGGAGGGTCGCCGCCGTGTCGTAGGGCGGCAGCAGGCGGCCGCGGCTGGCGAAACCCGAGCCCTTCTCCAGATGCAAATCGGCCACGGCCAGGAGCCGGCGCTCCGGCCAGAACAACGCGCCGGAGATGTCGGCCAGGACCTCGGCGCCGTTGAGACGGAGAGGAATAGGCCCGCTCACAGGGGCAATTGCGGCGCCGGTTCCTCGGCGACCGCCTCCTCGATCAGAGCCTGGGCTGCTTCGTCCAGCAATTCGTCCACCGCCGCGCCGTAGACGGCTTCCTTGCCGATCTCCAGCAGCACCGGCACCGCGAGCGGTGAAACCTTGGCCAGGCGCTTGTGAGTGATGCGGCCGGCGACGCGCGTCAGCATATCAGCGAGGCGCCGGATGTCGGTCAGGCCCCCGGCGGCAGCGGCCCTGGTCGCGCGCAGCAGTATGTGATGCGGGTCATGCCGGCGCAGCACGTCGTAGATGAGATCCGAGTTGAACGTCACTTGCTTGCCCGTCTTCTCCTGACCTGGATGGCGCCGGTCGATCAAGCCCGCGATGACCGCGACGTTGCGGAAGCATCGCTTCATCATGCTCGATTCGTCCATCCAGGCTTCGAGATCGTCGCCCAGGAGATCCTGGTCGAAGAGGGCGTCCATGTCCTTGACGGGCCTTAGGCCCCAGACCGCCAGCACATAGTCCGTGGCGACGAAGCCGAGGGGGCGAAGCGCCATCCGTTCCATGCGCCGGGTCAGCAGCATGCCGAGGGTCTGATGTGCGTTGCGGCCCTCGAAGCAATAGGCGACCAGGAATTGCTTGCTGCCCCGGGGGAAGCTTTCGACCAGGAGCCCCTCTCGACCCGGCAGCATCGAGCGCCGGCGCTGGACTTCGAGCCATTCCATCACCGGTCCGGGCAGGACCGTCCATCGTCCCGGCTCGGCCAGCAAGGCGCGCACCCGGTCCGCCAGATGGGTCGTGAGCGGCAGCCGGCCGCCGGCATAGGCCGGCACCTTGGGGGCCTCACCGGCGCCGCGGCTCACCTCGGCGCTCATTTCCCGAATCCCTTCGAAGCGCAGGAGCTGGCCGGCGAACATGAAGGTGTCGCCGATCTCCAGGCCCTGGATGAAATACTCCTCAATCTCGCCCAGCACCTGGCAGCGGCGGAAGCGCACGCGCAGCATCGGCTCCTGGACAATGACGCCGACATTCATCCGATAGCGGCGCAAGACGCCGGGATCGGCGGGATGCCATCGCCCGGCTTCGTTCTGCTTCAGCCGCCGCCAGCGCTCATAGGCGGCGAGCGCATAGCCGCCGGTGGCAACGAAATCCAGCACGGCGTCGAAATCGGTCCGTGCGAGACCGCGGTAGGGCGCGGCGGCCGTGACCTCGGCATACATCGCGTCGGCGTCGAACGGGTAGGAACAGGCAGCGCCGAGCAGATGCTGGGCAAGCACGTCGAGGCCGCCGGCGCGCGTGGGCTCGCCGTCGAGGCTGTTGTCCCGCACGGCTTCGAGGGCGGCTCGGCATTCCAGCACTTCGAACCGGTTCGCCGGCACCAGAAGTGCCCGGCTCGGCTCGTCCAGGCGATGGTTGGCCCGGCCGATGCGCTGGATCAGGCGGCTGGCACCCTTGGGCGCCCCCACCTGGATCACCAGGTCGACGGCCGCCCAGTCGATGCCGAGGTCGAGGGACGAGGTGGCGACGACGGCTCGGAGCGAGCCCCGCGCCATGGCGGCTTCCACCTTGCGGCGCTGCTCCGGCGCCAGGCTGCCGTGATGAAGCGCGATGGGCAGATTTTCGTCGTTGATCCGCCACAAAGCCTGGAAGACGAGCTCGGCCTGGGCCCGGGTGTTGACGAAGACGAGGGAGGTGCGTGCCTTGCGGATGCGGGCGTAGACCTCGTCCACGGCGTGAAGCGCCATATGGCCCGACCAGGGCAGATAGGCGCCTGTCTGCAGGATCTCGATCTCAGGCTTGGGGCCCGGGCGACCGCGCAAGATGGCGGCTTCCCCGGGCCGGTCTGTCAGCCAGTCGGCCAGCGCCCTTTCGTCGGCGACCGTGGCCGAAAGCCCGACCAGCCGACAAGCGGGCGACAGCCGGCGCAGTCGCGCCAGGCCGAGAGCCAGCAGATCGCCCCGCTTGTTGCCGGCGAGCGCGTGGAGCTCGTCGACGACGACGCGGGCAAGCTTGCCGAAGAGACGCGGCGCCTCGGCGTAGGAGATCAGCAGGGCCAGGGACTCGGGCGTGGTCAGCAGGATATTGGGCGGGCGCTTGCGCTGACGCAGGCGCTTTGCCGCCGGCGTGTCCCCGGTGCGGGTCTCGATGGCGATCGCGAGGCCCATCTCGGCGACCGGCTGGGTGAGGTTGCGGTGAATATCCACCGCGAGAGCCTTCAGCGGCGAGACATAGAGCGTATGCAGGCCTTCGGCCGGGTTTTCCGCCAGTTCCAAGAGGCTCGGCAGGAATCCGGCGAGAGTCTTGCCGCCGCCGGTGGGCGCCACAAGGAGGGCCGACAGGCCTTGGCGGTCGAGGCCGATCAGCTCGAGCTGATGGGCATGGGGCTGCCAACCTCGAGCGGCGAACCAGGCGTCGAAAGGGGCGGGGAGGGACGTCAAGGGAGGACCGAGGCTACAAATCCGGCCTGATGAGAGCGATGCGCGCCTCACGCTCGGCCGCGGTCATCGATTGCGGCGCGCCCTGGGACCAGATGGGATTGGGCCAGGCCGGATCGCCGACGAAGCGCGCGATGACATGGACGTGGAGCTGAGGCACCTGGTTGCCGAGCGCTGCGACATTGATCTTGTCGGCCTTCAAACAGTCCTGGAGCAGCCGGCTCGCTCGGGCGATTTCCTCGATCAGAATCGCCCGGTCGATCGCGGCAAGGTCGTGGACTTCGCGCAAGGACGGACGCTCGGGCACCAGGATCAGCCAGGGAAAACG
This sequence comes from Candidatus Udaeobacter sp., assembly GCA_035604155.1. Taxonomy (GTDB): domain Bacteria; phylum Pseudomonadota; class Alphaproteobacteria; order Dongiales; family Dongiaceae; genus DASXQK01. Next base: position 10,791 of record DATNJA010000123.1, read on the forward strand.
CGCATCATTCATCAGCATTACGCGGCTGAGCGGCCAGCGGGCGATCTCCATCGCGTCGGCAACGAGGCGGGGGTGCAAGGCGAAGGCGTCGATCATGGCTCTGTCTGGTGTTGTTTCGGTAGAAGTTAGCATGGCCTGACCGTCAGAAGCTTTGGGCACGATCCTCGCTCACTCGCGCGTCACGTACGGGCCGGCCATGACGCAGGGCAGGTGGCCCTTGTCATTGGTCGAGCCTCCCGAGGGCGCGACGTGATAGAACGGCGCCATGTCGCCCAAGGGCTACTCGCGTCGTATGTTAGTGAGCATTGGCGAGGCGGCTTGGGCATCTCAGGCGCCGGACCGATTTTGGGGCGCGATTTTCCGATGCTGCAGGCTCTAAAGAGCGTCGTTTCCTTGCTGCTGGGCGCCGGCGCGCTCACCTTGGGCAACGGCCTCATTGGCATCGTGTTGCCGGTGCGCATGAGCCTGGCCCATGTGCCCCCTGGGATCGTCGGGCTGGTCATGTCGTCCTATTACGCCGGGCTCGTCGGCGGCTGCTTGTGGGGCCGCGGCATAATTCTCAGGGTCGGCCATATCCGGGCCTTCGCGGCTTTCGCCGCGATCGTGGCGGCCACGACTCTCGTCTACCCACTTTGGATCGATCGGCCTCTATGGGCGCTGCTGCGCGCTGTGAGCGGCTTCTGCATGGCTGGTCTGTTCGCCACTATCGAGAGCTGGCTCAACCTGCGATCCAGCAGCCAAACGCGGGGCAAGATCCTGTCGCTCTACATGGTGACGAGCTACTTTGCGAGCACGATCGGCCAGTTGCTCGTCAATATCTGGGACGTTCGTGGCCTGGAGCTGTTCTGTCTCGGCGACATGCTGCTGTGCCTGTCCCTCGTGCCGGTGGTCCTGACACATGTCTCGGGCCCGGATATCGGCCGCGTGGCACCGCTCTCGTTTCAGAAGCTCTACCGCATCTCGCCTTTGGGGGTCGTCGCGTCTTGCGGTTCCGGCCTCATCAGCGGCGCCCTCTATGGGCTGGGCGCGGCCTTCGGTGCCGGCATCGGCATGTCCGTCCTAGCGATCTCCATCCTGATGGGAATCACGACCATGGGTGGCCTCGTCATCCAATGGCCGGTCGGTCACCTGTCCGACAAATACGACCGCCGCACGGTCCTGCTCTGGGTACTGGTCGCCATTTCGACCATTTGCCTCGCCGAATACGCCATGTCGCGCTCGCCTTGGGCAAGGGTGAGTCTGCTGCTGCTGTCCGGTTTCCTGGGCGGAGGTGCGGCGACCGTCTACCCGTTGGCCGTCGCCCACGCCTTCGACTATGTCGAGCGCGACCAGATGGTTGCGGCATCCTCGGGCATGCTGCTTTCGTGGGCGATCGGGGCAACCGCGGGACCGCTGATCGCGTCCCAGGCCATGGCTGCCGGCGGCGGTTGGGCGTTGTTTTTGTACATTGCGGCGGTCTCCGGCGTGCTCGCCGCCTTTGCCCGCTACCGCATGGGCCGTCGGACGGCGTTGCCTCCGGAGGCGCAGGGCAAATTCGCGCCTCTTGGCGAGGCGACCGTGACGACCGGCACCTTAGATCCACGGGCGGTCGGCGCGCCGGAGCCATGGCGTCTGGACCATGCCGAGGCGGCGCTGTAATGATCCCGCGGGAGGAGCGGGTCCATGGCTGAGGCAGCGAGCTACGACTACATCATCATCGGCGCCGGTTCGGCCGGCTCGGTGCTTGCCTATCGCCTGGGCGCCAGGCCGGAAAATCGGATTCTCGTGCTGGAAGCGGGCGGACCGGACCGTTTCTACGACTGGAAGATCCAGATGCCGGCTGCCTTCGCCTATCCGCTGATGCAGGACAAGGTGAACTGGGCCTATCACAGCGAGCCGGACCCGTTCATGGACGGGCGCAGCATGTATTGCCCGCGCGGGCGTGTGGTCGGCGGCTCCTCTTCGATCAACGGCATGGTCTATATTCGCGGCCATGCGCGGGACTACGACCATTGGGCCCAGCTCGGCCTCAAGGGCTGGTCCTATGCCGAGATCCTGCCCTATTTCCGCCGGGCCGAAAGCCGGGACCTGGGCGCCGACGACTACCACGGCGCCGATGGACCGCTCCATGTGAGTCGCGGCCACAGCCCTCAGCCGCTGTTCAAGGCCTGGGTCGAGGCCGGGCGCCAGGCGGGCTATCCCATGACCGGCGATCTCAACGGCTACCAGCAGGAGGGGCTGGGGCCCATGGACATGACGACCTGGCGAGGACGCCGGTGGAGTGCCGCCAAGGCCTATCTCAGGCCCGCCATGAGCAGAGGCAATGTCGAGCTCGTCACCAGGGCGCTGACCCACCGACTCATCTTCGAGGGACGCAAGGCGGTAGGCGTGGAGTATTCCGCGGCCGGCCAGGTTCGTCGGGTCAAAGCGGCTCGAGAGGTGATCGTCTCGGGCGGCTCCATCAACTCGCCCCAGCTGCTTTTGCTCTCAGGCGTCGGTCCGGCCGACGAGCTGCGGCACCTCGATATTCCCGTGGTCCAGGATCTTCCGGGGGTGGGGCAGAACCTGCAAGACCATCTCGAGACCTATGTCCAGCATGCCTGCCTGCAGCCCATCACGCTTTATCCGGTGTTGAAGAATCCCTTGCGCCAGTTGCTGGTGGGCATGCAATGGACCTTCTTCGGCACCGGCCCGGGCGCCACCAACCACTTCGAGGCCGGCGGCTTCATCCGCAGCCGGGCCGGCGTGGAACATCCCGACCTGCAATATCACTTCCTGCCCATCGCCGCCTCCTATGATGGCAGCGAGACCGCGCCCGGCCACGGCTTCCAGGCCCATGTCGGTCCCATGCGCCCTACCAGCCGCGGTTGGGTGAAGCTGAAGAGCAAAGATCCGCGCCAGCACCCGGCGATCCTGTTCAACTACATGCAGACCGAAGGCGACCGCCAGGAGATGCGGGCCGGCGTGCGCCTCACCCGCGAGATCTTCGCCCAAAAGGCCTTCGACCCCTATCGGGCACAGGAGCTTTCGCCGGGCCCCGAGGTGAGGACGGACGCGGAGATCGACGCCCATATCCGACGCAAGGCCGAAAGCGCCTATCATCCCTCCTGCAGCTGCAAGATGGGTCTGCCGAGCGATCCCATGGCGGTGGTGGACGCCGAGGGCCGGGTCCACGGCCTGGAAGGCCTGCGGGTCGTCGATGCCTCGATCATGCCCAGCGTGGTCAGCGGGAACTTGAACGCCCCCGTCATCATGATGGCCGAACGGCTTTCCGACGCGATTCTGGGTGAGACGCCGCTGCCGCGCTCCGAGGCCAAGGTCTACATCGCGCCCAACTACGAGACCGCGCAGCGGTAAGGTTTCGGGCGGAGGAGCGGTTCCGAGGAACCGGGCAATCGGCTACCATGGCGGCTAGAACAAGATCGGGTCAGTTTCTATCAAGCTGACCCGTGAATCTTGTTCTACATGTTAGATTTAGAGCCCGATCGTCTCGAGCCAAACAGGCTTGAGACGATCGGGCTCTAGGCTCGCCGCGGTTTCGATCGCCCAGAAGGATTCCCTTGCCCAAGCCGCCGATCCAGGGGCTGCTGTTCGACAAGGACGGCACGCTCATCGACTTCTTGCAGACCTGGGCATCGGCCTATGAGCAGGCGGCCCACTACGTCGCTCGAGGCGACGACAAGATGGCCGAACATCTTTTGACTCTCGGTGGGCGCGATCCAGCGACCAAGCGCTACCGGCCGGAATCGCCCTTGGCCTCCGGCACCAACGAGCACATCACGCGGCTCTGGGCCGCCGCCGCCGGCCACGCCGATGTGGAAGGCCTCCACCTTCATCTCAGCCGTTTCTTCAAAGAGCATGCGATCGCCAACGCCCGGCCGGTGACCGATTTGGCGAATCTCTTCGGCCGC
>DATNJA010000124.1:0-29809 GCA_035604155.1 Candidatus Udaeobacter sp.
CTCGCGGCCCATGTGGGCGCCAGCCGGACTCTCATCCGCGCGGGCGGGGCGGTCGGCCGGAAGCTCGACTTCCTGTGCCAGGAGCTGAATCGCGAGGCCAATACCTTGTGCTCGAAGTCGTCGGAGATCGCGCTGACCCGACTGGGGCTCGACCTCAAGGCTGCCATCGAGCAGTTGCGCGAGCAGATTCAGAACATCGAATGAGGGCAGCCGGCAGATGACGGCGGATCGCGCAGGCGGCTTTGCCGGGCCCGGCAGACGCGGGCTGATGCTCGTACTGTCCTCGCCGTCTGGCGCCGGCAAGACCACGATCTCCCGCCGGCTGCTTGCCTGCGAGCCCGAGCTGCAGATGTCGGTTTCGGTCACCACGCGGCCGAAGCGGCCGGGCGAGGTGTCCGGGATCGATTATCATTTCCTCGAGCCGACGGAGTTCAACCTGCGGGTCAACCGGCAGGAGCTGTTGGAGTGGGCCAAGGTCTTCGGGCACTACTACGGCACGCCGCGGGCGCCGGTCGAGGCGGCGCTGGCGGCCGGCCGTGACGTGCTGTTCGACATCGACTGGCAGGGCACCCAGCAGCTGGCCGAGCGGGCGGCCGAGGACCTGGTGAGCGTGTTCATCCTGCCGCCATCGACCCGCGAGCTGGAGCAGCGCCTGCGCCGCCGGGCCCAGGACAGTGCCGAGGAAGTGGCGCGCCGGATGGCCAAGGCGGCCGACGAAATGAGCCATTGGCCGGAATACGACTACATCGTTGTCAACCGCGACATCGACCAAAGCCTGAAGCAGGTTCAGGCGATCCTTCAGGCCGAGCGCCTGCGGCGCGAGCGCCAACTCGGCCTGCACGAATTCGTCAGGGGCCTGCGCGAGGGGCAATAGAGCGCCGCCGTCCGGCAAGAGCGTTGGCGAGGGCGGCGAACTCGGCCACCGAAAGCTCTTCGGCCCGGCGCGTGCCATCGATCCCGGCCGCGGCCAGAAGCTGCTCCGGGTCGCCGCCGAGCCGGCGTAGCGCATGGCGCAGCATCTTGCGCCTTTGTCCGAAGGCGGCGGCGCTCACCAGTTCGAAGCATTCGGGATCCGCCGGCGGTTCGGGGGCGGCCAAGGGGCGCAGCGCGACCAGGGTCGAGGTGACCCGCGGCGGCGGCGTGAAGGCGCGGGGCGGAATATCGAACAACCGTTTGACGCGGCAGCGCCATTGGGCGGCGACCGTGAGCCGGCCGTAGTCCTTGCTGCCTGGCAGGGCCGAGAGGCGCATCGCGACCTCGCGCTGGAACATCAGCACCAGGCGCTCGAACCGGTCGGCCGAGGCCAGCCAGGCGAGCAGCAGGGGTGTCGCGATATTGTAGGGAAGATTGGCGACGATCCGGCGCGGCGCGGCACCGAGGCGACCTGCATCGACGCCGAGCGCGTCCGCTTCCATGACTTCCAATCGGCCGGGATAGGCGGCCGCGATCTCGGCCAGCGCCGGCAGGCAGCGCCTGTCCCGCTCGATGGCGATGACGCGCCGGGCGCCCGCCGCGAGAAGTGCCCGGGTCAATCCCCCCGGTCCGGGCCCGATCTCGATCGTCGTCCCGCTGGCAAGCTCGCCTGCCGTGCGCGCGATTCGACCCGTGAGGTTGAGGTCAAGCAGGAAGTGCTGCCCGAGGCCGCGCCGGGCCGCCAAGCCATGCCGGGCGATCACGTCGCGCAGCGGGGGCAGCGCGTCGCCGGTCGGGCTCCCGCTCAAAGGGCAGCGTTGCGGATGTCGATGACCGCGGCGCGTCGGAGATCGCGCAGATACCCGCGGGCAAGCTGGTCCAGCCGGGAGTTGAGAAGGTCCCTCGCCACCTGATCGCGCGTGGGCATGGTATCGGTCGGCAGCTTGCGATCGCAAATCATGAACACGCCGACACCGGTTTGGACTTCGATGGGCGGGCTCACCTGGCTGACGGGCAGGGAGCGACCCAGGTCGCGCAACGGGGCCGGCAGATCGGCAACCCTCGCGGTCCCGAGATCGACGGAGCCGGCCGGCATGAAGGCGCCACCCACGCTGTCCATGTCGGCGCAACTCTTGAGACGTGCGCGCAGTGCCAGGATCTTCTGCATGGCGGCGTCGCGCTCGGCCTTGGACTGGTTGGCGGGCGCGGTGATGAAGACCTGCTTCATGGACACAACCGCCTCGTCCGGGCTGACGGTGCCGGCCGCGCGGATCTGCTGGAGTTCGACAAGGTAGTAGCCACCCGCGGCCCGAACGGGGCCGCTCACCTGACCTGGTTTCATGCCGGCCAGCGCGCTTGCCAATTCGTCATCCACCTGGTCGGGACGGACCCAGCCGACCAAACCGCCATTCGCAGCCGTGGTCGATTGCGAGAAATCGCGCGCGAGCTTCGAGAAGTCGGCGCCGGCGCGCAGCTGCTCCATCAACCGGTCGGCGGACTCTTTTGCCGCAGCATCCTGCTGCGGCTGGTCCACGCCGAGGAATATCTCGGCCACCAGGTATTCGGGCTTGCCGCGCGACTCCTGGATCCGGCGCATCTCCTCGTCGACATCCTGCTCCGTGACGTTGACCGTCGGGCCGAGCTTCTCGCCGATGAGCTTTTGCCAACCGATGTTGGCGACGGCCTCGTCAGTGAAGGCTTCGGCGACCAGCGGATCCTGCTCGACCGCCGCATTGAACTGGTCGATGGTCATGCCATTGGCTGCGGCGAAGCGGGTGAGCGCGCGCACCACTTCCTCGCGCGAGGCAGTGATGCCGGCGCTCTGCACGGCCTGGCGCTTCAGCCTCTCGTCGATGAGCGCGCGCAGGACCTGGGGTGCCAGCCTGGCGCGGGTCTCGGGCGAGTCCTGGAGGCCGCTGGAGCGGATCACCAGCTGCAGGCGGACGAGCAGGTCCACCTTGGTGATCGCCGCGTCGTTGACGACGGCGACGATATCCAGGCTGTCCTGGGCGCGCGGCGCGGACACGTCCAGCACCGTGAAGAGCAAAAGCAAGACGCAGACAAGCCTTCGACGCACGATCGGCGGAGCCTCCCCGGGTTTCTGCGTGCGGCTACTATAGGATCACAGGGCGGCCCGCAATAGCCTCAGAAGGATAGCCCGTAATTGCCCAGGTTCTTGAAGCCTATGATCAGGGCCACCCGCGTGTCGGGGTTGACATCGACTGTGGTGTAGTTGGTCCTGAGGCCGACCAGCTTCAGCGAGATGCAATCGTTCTCGTAGGTGACGCCGCCCCCGTATTCCAGCGTCAGTCCGGTTTGCAGATCCTTGCGGCCGCTGGCGAAAATCGACCAGTTGTCGTCGATCTTGGAATTGAGCACGCCGTAGAATTCCTGCTGCTGCCCCGTGGTCGAGCCGTCGTTGATGTTGCCATTGAGGAAGGCGTAGTTGACCCCGATGCGGAAGGCGGGCGGTCCGCCGAACAGGCCCACTTCCTGGCGGCGCATCGCGCCATTGTGGGCATCGACCTGAAAGCGATAGATCGCATCGAAGAGATCGTTGGGGGCAACATCGATGGCGCCCACGACGTCGGTGAGCTGGTGAGAGATATTGGCGCCCTGGAGGAAAGCGTTGTTGCTGTTGATCTGATAGCTCTGGCCCAGCAGCACGCTGGTGTGACCGCCGCCGTTGCCGTAAACGCTCCATTTGAAGCCGTAGTTGACCCTCTGGCCGTTGTCGACCTGATCGAGGCCGGTGAACCGGTTCGGATCGAACAGATTCGTCTCGTCGAACTGGAAGTCCAGGCTGTCTTCATTGGGGATGAGACTGGGGTTGCCGCCGTTGGGCGCGGCGTCGAAGGAGAAGATCGGTTCGAAAACCTGGCTGACGCTGCCGGACCGGCGCACGAAAGGATAGCGCCACTCGAAGGCAAGTTGGGGGAATAGCCGTCCGGTGAGGCCGTTTTCTGTGTTGCCTGTCGTCGCCGGAATGGTGGTATTCGGGTTCACGCCCTGGACCCAGTAGCCATCGGCGCGCATCGACAGCTCTAATTTGTAAATGTCACCGGCTGGCGCCGTGTAGGGAAGGGTCCAGGCGACGCGCCCGCTGAGGCGCCGGCTGTCGGTGCCACCGACCGTGGTCAAGCTCATGGCGTTGAAGTTGGCGCTCCAGTAGCCGCCATACTTGCCCGGCTCGCCGACCAGCGCATAGTCGATCAAAGGTGCCACGATCGGCTGCTGCTCAGGGATATTGCTGCCCAGTGCCTGGAAGTCCCAAGCCTGGATCGTGGCATAGCTGCGGCCGTCGAAACCCTCGGCATAGGCCTCGCTGACGAGCGCCGGGTCGTAGGCATGCGGCAGTCCGAAGATCTGCAGCAGGGCCCTGTTGGACGTGCGGTTGACATCGAGGCCCGCGCGCCAGTTGTCGTTCAGATCGAACTGACTGGTGCCGAAAATGTAACCAGCGAGCTCGGCGTGCGTTCCGGTCGTGTCGCCGCTGCCTATCCTGGCTAAGTTGTTGTAGGTCCCGCCGGCGTCGATGTCGATCGCTCCGCCTTCGAGCCGCTGGCGATAGGTTCCGGTGATCACCGGATAGGCCTTGGTCGTGATGATCGGCTTCACGGTGAGGTCGCTATCGGGTCCGATCGCCCAGAAATATGGAACGTCGGTCCTTGCACCCAGAGCGCCTGAGGCGCCGAAGCCCGGCGCGAGGAAGCCGCTCTTGCGCTTCACCGTTGGGTCGGGATGCGAAAAATAGGGCGAATAGAGCACCGGCACGCCGAAGATCTCCATCCACGCGTCGTGGAACTCGATCTCATGCGCCGCGTTGTCATGGACGATTTTCCGGGCGGTGAGCTGCCAGATGGGCGGACGAAGGGGATTCTTCGCGCAAGGCAGGCACGGGGAATAGACCCCCTTGTCGAGCACATCGATGTCACCGGTGCGCGTGCCCCGGGCGGCGGCCATGCGTGACTTGTCGGCGAGCAGCACGCGGATGTCCTGGATCACTGCGTTCTTCAGGTCGTCGCTGACCTCCATGTAGTCGGCGAAGACGACATTGCCGCTGGGATCGAGAAGGGCGACATGCCCCGACGCCGCCACGGTCTTGCGGCGCTCGTTGTAGGTGAGGGTATCGGCGGTGAGCATGCGGTCGTTCTGCGACACCTCGACATGCCCGCTGGCGACGACGACGCCCAGGTCGCGGTCGTAGGTTATCTGGTCGGCGGTGATGAGAACGGGGCTTTTGTCACTCGGCTTCTGCTGCGCCGACAGGGCCGGTGGCCAAAGCAGGAGAAGAGCGATGAACCAGGCCCTGAGCCGATGTACTCGCACGCCTCAACCGTCCTCGACATAGAGCAGGAGCGTGACGCCCAGAATCGCCGTGGCCGTGGCAGGTCCCCATGCGGCGAGCGCCAGCGGCATGCTCGAATTCACCCCAAGCGTCGCCGCCAGGCTCGACAGGAAATAGAGCAGGAATCCTGCTACTGCACCAGCCCCGATCGCGATCGGAAGGCCGCCGAATCGAGGCAACCTGAGGCCGAAGCAGGTGGCCAGCAGAATGATGCCGATGTAGAGAAGCGGGATCGCCAGCAGCCTCTGGAATTTGAGGCGATGGGCCCGTGACGGGAGACCGGAAGCCTCGAGCACGTCGATGAAGCTCGGGAGCTGCCAGAATGACAGGGATCCGGCCGAGGCGAAGCTTTCGAGCAGCTGGTCATAGGTCAGCCTGGCCGGCACGGTGATTGCCGCAACCTGCTTGGGCGGCTTGTTCGGCTGGATGATCTGGGCCTGCCTCAACACCCAGGCCGAATCCAGCAGTTCGGCGCTGGCGGCGTCGATCCGTTGGACGAAGCGATTGTTGGAATCGAAGTCGAGCAGGGTCACCGCGTTGAACAAGGGCTTGTCGCTCACCATGCTACGGGCGTTCAGCACGTAGCTGTTCTTGCCCGTCGCTTGGCGCAACCAGAGGCCCGTCGGACTGACGGTCACCAGCGGGTCGGCCTGGCTGAGATAGTGCTGGGTCATGCTCTCGTAGCGCTCAGTGGCCGCCGCGGCTATGGGGTCGAATGCTCCGACGCGCAGCAGCCCAACGGCGAGGCCCAGCAGGAGGGCCGGCGTCAGAATCTGCCAGATCGAGGCGCCGCTGACGCGCACGATGACGAGCTCGCTGCTGCGCGTCAGCTGCGCCAGGCAGCCGAGCGTGGCGGCAAGGAGGCCGAAGGGCATCACTTCCTGCGCGGTCGCCGGCATCTGGAACACGGCCATCAGCATGATGGTGCCAAACCCGACATCGGGGTGATCGGACGCCTTGCGCAGCAGCTCGATGGCGTCGCCAAACAGGACGATGCCTGACAGCAGCAAGGAGACGCCCGCCACCCAGGCCAGGAACCGGCCGCCGATGTAAAGCGTCAAGGTCGGGGAAAGCGAGGACTTCATGCGGCCGCCCAGCGCAGGAATGTCGGCCGGTGCAGCAGGAGCCAGGCACCGCAGGCCATGGCCAGAACCGGCATCACATAGAAGGCGGGCGCCAGCGCCGGCGTCCGCTGAATGATGCCGCGCAGAATGAAGGAGACGGCGAGGAGGCTGGCGACGCCGATCGTGGCACCTATCATCTGGGCATTCTGTCCCTGACGCGGCGCGCTGCCGGTGATCAGCGCGCCGGCCGCGATCAACGCGAGGGCGATGGTGAACAGCGGCTCCGACAACCGGCGGTGCAGCTCTATCTTCAACAGGCCGCGCCGGACCGGGTCGGGATCGCCGGCCATGCCGGCCACCAGCTCGGGCAGGTAAAGTTCCTCCGCCTCCCGCTTGCGCTGAAAGCTGTTGTGCCCGATGACCGCGGCGAGCCCGATCGAGGTGTGGTCGAAATACAGCACCGAGACGCGGCCGGTTTTCTTGTCGGTCTCCTGATAGGTGCCGTTCTCCAGGATTGCGCGCGGTCCTTCGGCGCTGTTGGTGACGGCGCCGCGGGTCGCGGTGTAGATCAGACGGCGTTCGCGGTCGCGGGAATCATCGACGATGATGCCCGAAAGTACGCCGTGACGGTCGCGGCTCTGGGCGTAGAAGGTCATGCCCGGCGCCACTTCGGTGAAGACGTCTGCCTCCACCACAACGCCGGCGATGTCGCCGGCAAGCTCGGCCTGGATGTCATGGTATTCGCGCAGCGCCCGGGGCATGGCGTAGAGGGATAGGAAATAGCCGAGAAGCGCCGCGCCGACGGCGAAGATGATCGCGGGTTGGGCGAGGCGGTGATTGCCGATGCCGATGCTGCGCATGACCACGAGCTCGCTGTCGGCGCTGAGCCGGTGATAGACGAACATGACCGAGATGAATACGGCGATGGGCAAGAGAAGCGCCAGCAATCCCGGCAGCAGCAGCATAATGAACTTGAGCGCCAGCCCCGCTGCGAGACCCCGGTTGACGATGACGTCGAGCAGGCGTAGCGACTGGCTGAGCCAGATGGCGAGGGTGAGGCCGGCCGCCGTCATCAGGGTGGCCAAGCCGAGCTGGCGGATGATGTAGAGGCCGAGGTTGCGCATGCCCGGCCATGATAGGCCCGGGGTGCCGCGGCTTCCTAGCCCCCTGCCCCCATTTCTTCACGGTCGAACAAAGGGAGGTCGAACGGTCGATGCCGCGCCCGCGAATGGGCGCCATTGTCGCAGCGACCAGACCCTGGGAGCGCATCCTCGCGGCCCTTGCAATTCGGGCCCGCCTTTGCTCCAGCGCCGGCCTATGCTAGAGGACAACGCCGCAAATCAAATCCCCCAGGAGACGGGACAGATGAAGATCGCCTTTGCCAAGCCGGAGCTTCCCTCTGCGGGGACCCTCGTCGTCGGCATTCTCGAAGAGCACCGTTTGACGCCCACGGCCCAGCAGGCCGACAAGCAAAGCAAGGGGGCGATTGGCCGGGCGCTCGCCGTCGGCCGGTTCAAAGGCCGGCCGGAGGATCAGCTCTCGATCCTGGCGCCCCAGGGGCTCGAGGCCCAGCGCATCCAACTGCTGGGGCTCGGCAAGCCGGAGGCGCTCGATGCGTTGACGCTGCAGGCGATCGGCGGACGCCTGGTTGCTGCCCTCAATGCCGCCGGCGAGCATTCCGCCTTCGTTGCCATGGACGAGATCGCGGGCGCCAGCCTCGGCGTCGGCGAAATGGCGGCCAATCTGGCGCTGGGCGCGCGCCTGCGCGGCTACCGCTTCGACAAGTATCGCACTCGGGAAAAGCCGGAGCAGAAGCCGACGCTGAAGCGCCTTACCATCATGGTCGATGATCCGGCCGCCGCCCGGCGCAGCTACGAGCCCTTGGACAAGATCGGCGACGGTGTCGTCGCGACCCGGGATCTGGTGTCCGAGCCCGCCAACGTCATCTTTCCCGAGAGCCTCGCCGAAGCAGCCAAAAAGCTTCACGAACTCGGCGTCGAGGTCGAGGTGCTGGGCGAAAAGCAGATGAAGAAGCTGGGCATGGGTGCCCTGCTCGGCGTCGGCCAGGGCTCGGCCTGCGAATCGCAGCTCGCGATCATGCAGTGGCGGGGTGCGAGCGACCCCAAGCAGAAGCCCATCGCCTTCGTGGGCAAAGGCGTCACTTTCGATTCCGGCGGCATCTCCATCAAGCCGGCCCAGGGCATGGAGGAAATGAAAACCGACATGGCCGGTGCCGGCGTGGTCATCGGCCTGATGCACGCGCTTGCCGCCCGCAAGGCCAAGGTGAACGCTGTCGGCGTGATCGGGCTGGTGGAGAACATGCCCTCGGGCACGGCACAGCGGCCGGGCGACATCGTCACCTCCATGTCGGGCCAGACGATCGAGGTGATCAACACCGACGCCGAAGGACGGCTCGTGCTCGCCGATGCGATCTGGTACTGCCAGGAGCAGTTCAAGCCCCAGGCGGTCATCGATCTGGCGACGCTGACCGGTGCCATCCTGGTGGCGCTGGGCAGCGTCTATGGCGGCCTGTTCGCCAACAACGAGACGCTGGCCGAGCGCCTGATCGCGGCGGGCAAGGCGACGGGCGAGCAGCTGTGGCGCATGCCGCTGGCCGACGCCTACGACAAGATGCTCAACACCGACGCCGCCGATATGAAGAATATCGGCGGACGCCAGGCCGGCAGCAGCACTGCCGCCCACTTCATCAAACGCTTCATCAAGGACGTCCCCTGGGCGCATCTGGATATCGCCGGCGTCGCCTGGTCGGACAAGGACGTGCCCACGGCGCCCAAAGGTGCCACGGCCTTCGGCCTGCGCCTGCTCGAGCGCCTGGTCGCCGACCACTACGAGGAGCGGTGAGCGAGGTCCGTTTCTATCACTTGCAGCGCACGCGCCTGGAGGCGGCGCTGCCTAAGATGCTGGAACGCACCCTCGAACGGGGCGAGCGGGCGGTCGTGCTGCTGGGATCTGAGGAACGGGTCGAGGCTCTGGCGGCGCATCTGTGGATCTATGGCGACCGCGCGTTCCTGCCCCATGGCACGGCCAAGGACGGATTCGCCGACCGGCAACCCATCTGGCTGACGGCCGCGGACGAGAATCCCAACGGCGCCCAGGTGCTATTCGTCGCCGACGGGGCCGAGAGCACGCGTTTGGCAAGCTACCGGCTCTGCGTCGAGCTGTTCGATGGAGCTGACGATGAGGCCGTGGCCGCGGCGCGCCGGCGCTGGACGGCCTACAAGGCCGCCGGCCACATCCTCAGCTATTTTCAGCAAGACGATCGCGGCGCCTGGGAGCAAAAGGCGAGCGCGTAGTCAGCCTGCGGCCCGTCCGCTCGATTCGAGGGCGAGCTCTGCGGCGATCCATCGTTCCTCGGCCAGGGCCACCTGCCGGCGGATTTCCCCGGATTCGATCTGAAGGGCCCTCAACGCCTCGCTGGGACCGGCATAGAGGGCCGGATCGGCGAGGCGCCGCTCCAGGCCGGCCAGCTGCTTCTGAAGCTTCTCCAGGCGGGCCGCCGCGCTCTCGACCGCCCGGCGCAGCGGCGTGCCGGCGGCCCGCGCCTCGGCGGCGGCCCGGCGCTTCTCCTTGCGGCTTTGGGCGCCATTGCCGTCGGTGCCGGCATCGCGGCTGGCGTCGCGTTCCCTCTCCAGGAGCAGACGCCGGTAGTCCTCGAGGTCGCCCTCGAACGGGATGCAACGCCCTTCGGCCACCAGCCACAGCCGGTCGGCCACCAGCTCGATCAGATGCGGATCGTGGCTGACCAGCACCACCGCGCCTTCGAAGTCGTTCAGGGCCTGGATCAGGGCCTGGCGCGCATCGATATCGAGATGGTTGGTCGGTTCGTCGAGCAGCAGGATGTTGGGCGCGCTCCGGCTCATGAGAGCGAACAACAAGCGCGCCTTCTCGCCGCCGGACAGCCGGCCAACCGGAGTCTCGGCCCGGTTGAAGTCCAGACCGAAGCGGGCGAGGTGGGCGCGCATCGGGCCCTCCCGTCCGCCCGGCGTGGCCCGTTCCATGTGCACCAGCGGGCTTGCGGCGAGGTCGAGTTCCTCCTGCTGATGCTGGGCGAAATAGCCGACCTTGAGCTTGGGCGAGCGGGTAAGCCTGCCGGCCATGGGCGCGAGCCTGCCGGCCAAGAGCTTCATCATCGTCGACTTGCCGTTGCCGTTGGCGCCTAGGAGAGCGACGCGGTCGTCCATGTCCAGCCGCAAGTCGAGGCGCCGAAGCACCGGTTCGCCCGCCGCGTATCCGGCCGCCACGTCGTCGAGGGTGAGGAGCGGCGGGGGCAACGCCTGGGGCTCGGGGAAGGAGAAAGTCGTCGCGGCCTGTTCCTCGGGCAGCACGATCGTCTCCATGCGGGCCAGCGCCTTCAGCCGGCTTTGTGCCTGGCGTGCCTTGCTCGCCTTGTAGCGGAACCGGTCGATGAAGGCCTGCATATGGCGGCGCTGGGCGTCCTGCTTGGCCGCCGCGGCCGAGAGGAGGTTCAGCCGCTCGGCGCGGGTGCGCTCGAACCGGTCGTAGTCGCCGCTGTAGAGGGTCAGCTTGCCGCCATCCAAATGAACGATCCTTTCGACGACGCGATTCAGCAAATCGCGATCGTGAGACACGAGGAGAAGGGTTCCCGGGTATTGTCTCAGATGGCCTTCCAGCCAGATCGTTGCCTCGAGGTCGAGGTGGTTGGTCGGCTCATCCAAGAGCAGAAGATCGGGGGCGATGAACAGCAGGGCGGCCAGCGCCACGCGCATGCGCCAGCCGCCGGAGAAGTCGCTGCAGGGGCGCTGCTGCGCCGCCGTATCGAAGCCGAGCCCGGCCAGGATCGAGGCCGCGCGCGCGGGAGCGCGGTGTGCCTCGAGGTCGGCGAGCCGCATATGGATCTCGGCGATCGCATGGCCTTCGGTTGCGATCTCCGCCTCGGCCAGAAGCCGCGTTCGCTCGGTATCGGCCGCCAGGACCGTTTCGAGAAGGCTTCGACGGTCGCTTGGCGCCTCCTGGGCCAACAGCCCGATGCGCCAGCCCGAAGCCAGCTCGATGTCGCCGCCGTCGGGCTGGAGCGATCCGGCGATCAGCTTCAGGAGCGTCGATTTGCCGCTGCCGTTGCGCCCGACCAGCCCTGCGCGCTGTCCCTGGGAGAGGCTCATGCTTGCCTCCTCCAGCAAGGTCCGGCCGGCGATCCGATAGGTGAGGCGGCTGATCTTGAGCATGGCGGCGGCGTCTTAGCATGGCGCCGGAGTCCCGTCACCCAGGGTTCCTGAAAGGGTTGCCGCCGGGGCCGCGGGCGTATATGAAGGCCCGTTTTGTTGAACCGAAGGCGGAATTCATGGCCATCGAGCACACCCTCTCGATCATCAAGCCGGACGCGACCAGGCGCAATCTGACCGGCGAGATCAACGCGCGGCTGGAGAAGGCGGGCCTGCGCATCGTCGCCCAGAAGCGGCTCTGGCTGTCCCGCGCCCAGGCGGAAAAGTTCTATGAGGTGCACAAGGCGCGGCCATTCTATGCCGACCTCTGCCGCTTCATGACCAGCGGACCGGTCGTGGTTCAGGTGCTGGAAGGCGAAGACGTCGTCGCGCGCAATCGCGAGGTCATGGGGGCAACCGATCCCGCCAAGGCTGCCGCCGGCACGATCCGGCGTGACTTCGCCGAATCGATCGAGGCCAATTCGGTGCATGGATCCGATTCGCCCGAGAACGCGGCGAAGGAAATCGCCTACTTCTTCGCCGGCACGGAGCTCGTCGGCTAGATCAGGTCCGAATCACGCGGAGGCATTCTCCTTCGTCACCTCTGCGATAGCGGAGGTCCATACGGCAGATGGCTTCCCGCTTTCGCGGGAATGGCGATAGGCGGTGGAGTCAGAGCAGGAAAATGCCCATCAGGCCGAGGATGGTGACGACGACGATGACGGCGACCGTCGTGAGCCGGCAGAAGCTGCGCCACATGCGCTGGTGGTCGGCAAGGATATCATCCTGAATGGACATCGGCCGTTTCTCCTGTCGGAACTGGAAGCCGGCAGCGATTTAGCGCAAGCCGGGTTATGCGGTCAATCGCCACGGCTCAGCCCGTTGGATTGAGAAGCATTTGCGCTGCCGGTGCCGGCGCCTCCGCGATCGCCCTCTCGCCCTCGACCCTGACCTTCCCCGCGGCGATGAGGCCAAGCGCCACGGGATAGAGGCGATGCTCCGCTTCCAGTACCCGGGCGGCGAGTCGGGCCTCATCGTCGCCGGGGAGCACCGGTACGGCGGCCTGGGCGATGATCGGCCCCGTATCCGTCTCGAAGCGCACGAAATGCACCGTGCAGCCCGCGAACTTAACCCCCGCGGCGAGCGCCCGGCGATGCGTGTCGAGGCCGGGAAAGGCGGGCAGCAGAGACGGGTGGATATTGATCATCCTGTCGCGCCAAGTCTCGATGAAACCCCGGGTCAGGAGGCGCATGAAGCCGGCAAGGCAGACGAAATCGATCCCGGCCTCGCCAAGCGCCTTGTTGAGGGCGGCATCGAAACCGGCCCGGTCGCCGAAGCCGCGATGGGAGACGGTGCGGGTCGCGATACCGGCCGCCTCGGCAAGTGCCAACCCGGCGGCCTCGGCCCGGTTGGAAAGGACGAGGCAGGGATCGGCCGCGATCGCTCCGCTCCGGCAGGCTGCCAGGAGCGCCTGCATATTGGAGCCGCGTCCGGAGATGAGGATCGCGAGCCTCAGCCGCGCCATGCCTCGGCCATGCCCTCGACGATTGCGCCCGGCAGCCCCGTGCCGCGCGTGACGATGCGGCCGATGGCAAACACCTGCTCACCCGCATCGGCGAGCTGCCGGGCGACGGCTTCGGCATCGTCCTGTGCCACGACCAGCATCATGCCGATGCCGCAGTTGAAAGTGCGGGCCATCTCCGCCTCGGCGATGCGCGCGGTTCGCTTCAGCCAGTCGAACACGGGCGGCAGCGGCCAGCGCCGGGCGTCGATCGCGGCCGCGAGGCCTTCGGGCAACACCCGCGGAATATTCTCCAAGAGGCCGCCCCCGGTGATATGGGCTATGGCCTTGATGCGCCCGCTGCCCGCCGCCGTGAGGCAGCTCTTGACGTAGATCCGCGTCGGCGTCAGCAGGGCCGCCGCGAGGGTTGCACCCGGCTGGAACGGCGCCTCAGTCCGATAGTCCAGGCCCTCCTCGGCCACGACCCGGCGCACCAGGGAGAAGCCGTTGGAGTGAAGGCCGGAGGAGGCGAGACCGAGGATGACGTCGCCGGCGGCCACGCGCGCACCATCGATCACGCTGTCGCGCTCGACCGCGCCCACGGCGAATCCGGCGAGGTCATAGTCGCCGGGCGCATACATCCCGGGCATCTCGGCCGTCTCGCCGCCGACCAGCGCGCATCCGGCCTCGCGACAGCCTGCGGCGATGCCGGCGACGATGTCCCGTCCCGCGGCGACGATGAGCTTGCCGGTGGCGAAGTAGTCGAGGAAAAAGAGTGGCTCCGCGCCCTGGACGACCAGGTCGTTGACGCACATGGCGACCAGATCGACGCCGATGCCGTCATGCCGGTCCGCGGCAATCGCGATCTTCAACTTGGTGCCGACCCCGTCGGTGGTGGAGACCAGGATCGGATCGCAATAGCCGGCGGCCTTGAGGTCAAACAGCGCGCCGAACCCACCCAAGCCCGCGGCCGTGCCGCGGCGCGCCGTTGCCGCCGCAAGGGGCTTGATGGCCTCGACCAGGGCGGCGCCCGCGTCGATATCGACGCCGGCGTCGCGGTAGCTGCCAGTGCGGTTCGCGCCACGGCTGTCGCTGCGGGTGTTTATGGCGTCCTCCGTGGCGATGGGATATAAAATCCCACATGAAATACGGTTGCAAAATACTTGATCCGAAGCGCTTTGCAACGACGGCCGGTTTGGCGCTGGCGCTTCTCCTGTGCCTGCCCATCGCAGCACCTGTCCGGGCCCAGAATGCGGCGGAGATCGCCGTCTACGGCATCGACGTGGACGTGACCGCCAGCGATGCGGTGACGGCGCGAGCCAATGCCGTGATCGCCGGCCAGCGCATGGCGCTGGCCAAGGCGCTCGCCATGGTGGCGGCCGAGAACGATGTGGCGCGTCTGCCGGCCCTCACCGATGCCCAAATCACCGACATGGTCGCTGATTATGCGGTCGAATCCGAACGCAGCTCGACGGTGCGCTATATCGGCCGGCTTGCTTTCAGCTTTCGCGCCGATGCCATTCACGACTATCTGCAGCAGAGCGGCGTTGCCTACGCGTCTTCCGAAAGCCCGCCGGTTCTCGTCTTGCCGGTCCTGCTCGCTGGCGGCAAGGAGCTGCTGTGGGAAGACAGCAATGACTGGCTCGCCTTCTGGGCCAAGCATCCGCCGCCGGCTGGTCTCGTCGGCGTGGTGGTGCCCAAGGGCGACCAGGCCGACACCGCTGCCATCGCTGCCGATGACGCGGTGGCCGGCGACGCCGCCAAGGTCCAGGCGCTCGCGCAGCGCTATGGCGTGAGCGATGTGCTTGTTGCCATGGCCAAGCCGGACGCGAGCGGGCCGGGCCTGTCGGTCGAAACCAGGCGCTATGGCGTCGCCGGGGCCGCCGGCAGTTTCCAACTGCATGTCGCCGGCGACGGCAGCGATCCCAGCATCGCCTATACCGAGGCGGCCGACGGGATATCCCAGCAGCTGCAGCAGGACTGGATCGATCAGAACAGGATTTCCTCGGACGTCGAACAGCGCCTGACCGTCGAGGTCCCGATCGCCAGTTTCGCCCAGTGGGTCGAATTGAGGCGCCGGCTCGCCGCGCTTGGCACACTGAAAGAAGTCGACGTGGTCTATCTCATGACCAACCATGCCGAGCTCGACCTGGTGTTTGTCGGCGACCGGGATCAATTCTCCCGTGCGCTGCAGCAGCATGCGCTCACCCTGCAGGACGCCGGCGACGGCCACGTGACGCTGGAATTCGTCGGCCAGACCCAGGGATAGCAAGCGCGCCTTGCTCCAATTCCTGCCCAACCTGATCAGCCTCGCCCGGCTCCTGGCCGTGCCGGCGACGGTCTGGCTGATCCTGACCGACCGCTACAATTCGGCCTTCTGGCTGTTCGTCGCGGCAGGGATTTCCGATGCCCTCGACGGTTACCTCGCGCGGCGCCTCGAGACCCGCAGCGAAGTCGGCGCCTACCTCGATCCCCTTGCCGACAAGGCCCTCTTGACCAGCGTCTACGTCGCGCTCGGCTATGCCGGCCACATGCCGGCCTGGCTCGTCATCCTCGTGGTGTTCCGCGATGTCCTGATTATCGGCGGCGCCATGCTCTACCAGCTGCTGACCCAGCATCTCACCATGCAGCCTCTGTTCGTCAGCAAGGTGAACACCACAGTGCAGATCACGCTGGCGGCACTGGTCCTGGCCCAGCTCGGCCTCGGCTTCGACAGCCACGGCCTCGACATGGCTCTGGGCTATGTCGCGGCCGCCACCACGCTGATCTCCGGCGGGGCCTATATCGCCGTCTGGGGCCGGCGGTTCGTGGGCAGCGAGACGGGGCGATGAACGGCCAGCGCCAGCTTCGGTTCTGGCTATTGGGCCTGCTGCTTTTTCTGATCGCGGTATACCTGCTGCGCAGCGTCCTGCTGCCCTTCGTAGCCGGGCTCGGCATCGCCTATTTCCTCAACCCGGTCTGCGACAGGCTGGAGCGCATGGGCTGCAGCAGAACGGCGGCCACCGTGATCGTCAGCATCTGCCTTGCCGTCGTGCTCGCCGCGGCTCTGATCCTCCTGCTCCCGGTGCTGGAGCGCCAGATCGTCGACTTCGCTGCCAGCCTGCCAGGCTACGCCGATCAGCTGATCGCTCACTTCCTGCCCTGGGTCAGGATGCTTGCTGGAAAATTCGGCTTCTCCAGCCTGTCGGATATTGGCGCCGGTGCTGGTAGCCAAGCCGCGAGCATCGTTCCCTGGATCGGCAGGACGCTCGGCCGGGTCGTGGGCAGCGGCGTGGCCATTGCCAATCTGCTCTCGCTCCTGTTCATCACGCCTGTCGTCGCCTTCTATATGCTGCGCGACTGGGAGCGGCTGGGCGCGGAGATCGACAAGCTCCTGCCCCTTCGCCATGCCGAGACAATTCGCGAACAGCTGCGCGCCATCGACCGCACGCTCGCCGGCTTCGCCCGCGGACAGGCCACGGTCTGTCTGCTTCTAGCAGCCTATTATGGAACCGGACTCAGCCTCACCGGTCTCAATTTCGGTCTCGCCATCGGCATCGGCATCGGCTTCATGGCCTTTATTCCCTATGTCGGCAGCATTGTCGGCTTCCTTGCCTCGGTCGGGCTCGCGGTCGTCCAGTTCGACGACTGGACTCACGTGGGCCTGGTGGCCGCGCTCTTCGCCCTCGGCCAGGTCCTGGAAGGCTATGTGCTGACGCCTCGCCTGGTGGGCGGGCGCGTCGGCCTGCACCCCGTCTGGGTGATCTTCTCTCTGCTGGCGGGCGGTGCGTTGTTCGGCTTCGTCGGCCTGCTGCTCGCCGTGCCAATCGCGGCTTCGATCGGCGTGCTGATCCGATTCGCCGTGGAGCGCTACCGCCAGAGCAGCTTCTTTCGCGGCGAACCGGGATGACCCAGATTCCTTTAGACCTGGGCCATCGGGCCTCCTACGGCGGTGACGACTTCCTCGTGGCGCCCTGCAATGAGGCGGCGGTCGCCTGGCTCGACCGGTGGCCGGACTGGCCGGCGCCGGGGCTGGCCCTCTCAGGCCCGGCGGGTTGCGGCAAGACCCATCTCGCCCACGTCTTCCGGGCGCGGTCCGGCGCGCGGCTGATCCAGCCCGCCGAGCTATCGCAGGATTCGCTGGCGAGCCTCATGGAGGGCAACGGCGAGGTGGCCCTGGACGGGGCCCCCCCAGTCGATGAGCGGGCCCTGTTGCATCTCTACAACCTCCTGGCCGAGCGGCGGGGCCATCTGCTGATCCTGTCGCGCGAGGCACCGGCCCGTTGGGGCGTCGGCCTGGCGGACCTTGCTTCCCGGCTGGCGGCGATGCCGGCCATAGGTATCGATCCGCCGGACGAGATTTTGATGGAAGGCCTGCTGGTGAAACTGTTCGCCGACCGGCAGCTGGCCGTGCAGCCCGAGGTCGTGGCCTATCTCGTGCGGCGCATGGAGCGCAGCTTCGAGGCCGTGCGGCGGATGGTCGCGCGCCTCGACCGCGAATCTCTGGCGCGGCGCCGGCCGGTCACGCTGCCGCTGGCGCGCGAAGTCGTCGAGAGCGAGACGGCCTGATGAGCTCGCTGCCGCCGATCGTTGCCCTGCTGCGGCCCCATCAATGGATCAAGAACCTGTTCGTGGCCGCACCCTTGTTCTTCACGCCTTCGGCGGTTTCGGTCGCTGCGGCGGTCGAAGTGGCGCTGGGCGTGCTGGCGTTCTCGGCGCTGGCTTCGGCGGTCTATGTCGTCAATGACTGGCGCGACCGGGAAGCCGACCGGCGCCATCCCGTCAAGCAGAAGCGGCCGTTGGCCAGCGGCCAAGTGAAGCTGGGTACGGCCGCCCTGCTGGCGTTCTGCCTCGCGCTCGGCGCGATCATGGCCAGCGTGATCTGGCTGCCGCGCGGGTTCCTCGAGGTGCTGCTCGCCTATGGCGCGCTCAACCTCGCCTATACCTTCTTCCTGAAGCGCATCTCCATCGTCGACGTGCTGGTCATTGCCATCGGCTTCGTGCTCAGGATTTATGCCGGCGGCGTGCTGATCCACGTCACGCCCACGGTCTGGATCGTAGCCTGCACCTTGCTGCTGGCGCTGTTCCTGGCGCTGGCCAAGCGGCGCGACGATCTCGTGCGCGGTCTCGACGATGACCATCGGGAAAGCCTGGCAGGCTACAACCTGCCGTTCCTCGACACCTCGCTCGGCGTCGTGCTGGCGGCCCTCGTCGTCTGCTACCTGCTCTACACGACCCAGCCCGGCAACATGGCGCGGCTTGGCAGCGACAAGCTCTTTCTAACCGCGCCCTTCGTGATCGCCGGGGTCCTGCGCTATTTGCAGATTACTTTGGTCGAGCATCGCTCCGGCTCGCCGACGCGGCTCGCGATCTCCGATCCGTTCCTGCTGATCAGCATCTTCGGCTGGCTCGCCACCTTTGCCTGGCTCATCTATGGCTGAAGCCGGCTGGCGCCATCAGGCCTTTACCGGCTGGGGACGGGTCGCCCGGGCCGAGATGAACGCGGCCCGGCCCGAACGGGTGGCCGATGTCGCCCGCGCGCTGGCCGCCGCCGGGCCCGAGGGCATCATTGCCTACGCGGGCGGGCGCAGCTATGGCGACGCGGCGCTCAACGCCGGCGGGCGGGCCATCCTGACCAGCCGCCTCGATCGGCTGCTGGATTTCGATCCCGCCAGCGGCCTGCTGGCGGCCGAGGCGGGGGTTACCTTCGACGATCTGAGACGGGTCTTTCTGCCACGGGGATTTCTTGCACCGGTGACGCCGGGCACGGCCTTCGCCACCCTCGGCGGTGCGCTCGCCAACGACGTGCATGGCAAGAACCAGGATCAGGCCGGCAATTTTGGCGCCCACGTCGCCTGGGTCGATCTCATGCTTCCCTCGGGCGAGCTTCGCCGCATCAGCCCGGAGGACCGTCTCTTCCGCGCCACGGTGGGCGGGTTGGGCCTGACTGGAATCATCGTCGCCCTGTCGCTCAGAATGGCTCGCGTACCCTCGCGGTTCGTCGAGCTGCAAGAACGGCGGGTGGCCGATCTCGACGAGTTCCTCGCTGTGCTGGAGGCAGCGCGCAACAAGTCCCATTACTCGGTTGGCTGGGTGGATGCTCTCGCCAGGGGGCGGGCGCTCGGCCGAGGCATCGTCGAGAGCGCCGATCCCGCGGCGCTCGAGGATGGCGATAGCTTCAAGGAGCTCAGGCGCCGCAGCCTTCCCCTCGACCTGCCGGGTTTTGTCCTCAATCCATTGAGTGTCGGTCTCTTCAATGCTCTCTACTGGCGCCGGGTGCCTGCTGCCGGGCGCCGGCGCCGGGTGACCCTGGACAAGTTCCTCTACCCGCTCGATTCGATCACCGGCTGGAACCGGCTCTATGGCCGGCGCGGCTTCCACCAGTTCCAATGCCTGCTGCCCGAAGAAACGAGCCACCAGGCGCTGCGTGCGATCCTGGAAACTTGCGCCAACTCCCGCGCGGCTTCCTTCCTCGCGGTACTGAAGACCATGGGCCGCGACGGGGCCGGTCTGCTTTCCTTCGGCGGGCGCGGCCACACGCTCGCCCTCGACTTCCCGGCAGCCTCCGGCGTCGGCGATCTCTTGGTCCGGTTGGAGCGACCCGTGCTGGATCATGGCGGGAAGATCTACCTGGCGAAGGATGCCAGGCTCTCGGCGCAAAGCTTCGCGCGCATGTATCCCGGGCTGGCGGAATTTCGAGCCATTCTTGCCGAGGTCGATCCGACGGGCCGTATGGCTTCGGACCTCGCCCGCCGTCTCGCGATCAAGGCCGGGCCGCCATGAGCCGGCCGATCTGGGTCGTCCTCGGCGCGAGTTCGTCCATCGCACGCGCCTTCGCCCGCCTGGCGGCCGAGCAAGGCGCCGATATCATCCTGGCCGGTCGCGACTTGCAGGACATGAAACGCAGCGCCGCCGACATCCGCATCCGCGGCGGCGGCCGGGTCGAAGTGCGCCGGTTCGATGCCGCGGATCGGGCGAGCCATCCGGCCTTCGTCGAAGCCTTGCCTCAAGGGCAACTCAATGTCTTCCTCTGTTTCGGACTGCTGTACCCGCAAGAAGCAATCGAGCGCGACCCTTTGCTGGCCGAGCCGGTGATCGCGGTCAATTATCTGGGCGCGGTCTCCATACTCTCCCATTTCGCCCCGCGCCTTGCCGGGGCAAGCGCGGGTGCTGTCGTGGTCCTCAGTTCCGTTGCCGGTGATCGAGGGCGGCCCTCCAACTACGTCTATGGATCCAGCAAGGCAGGCCTCAACGCCTATCTGCAGGGCTTCAGAGCCAAGCTGGCCCCCCATGGGGTGAGCGTCACCACGGTAAAGCCGGGTTTCCTCGACACCGCCATGACCTTCGGCCTGCCCGGGATGTTCCTGGTGGCCAGCCCCGAAGCCTGCGCGCGGGCTTGTCTCGCCTATGCGGCCAATGGTCGCGAGGTCGCGTATTTTCCTGCCTTTTGGTGGTTGATCATGACGATCATCAAGGCCATTCCCGAACGCGTCTTCAAGAAACTGAAGCTATAGACTGTCGTAACGAAAATTACCCCATAGTGTCACTGAACTGTCACTTTTACGACACACATGCCTTCGCTATAGGACGGCACACCGCTGGGGTCGGGCCTCTTGGGGAGGGGCCGCCGCCAGCGGCTTTTGTTGAACGCGGCAACGCCGCACTCTTGGCAGGCCTTTGGGGGGCCGAATGGCAGACGAGATCGAGCTGAAGCTGGTCGTTCCGCCCGAACTCGTACCCGCCGTGCGCCAGCTGCCTTTGATCCGGCGCCTCGCGGAAAAGCGCGCGGTGACGCGCCGGCTCAGCACCATTTATTTCGACACCCCGGATCAGGCCCTGGCCAAACGGGGCATCGCACTGCGCATCCGCAGCGTCGGCAAGCGGCGCATCCAGACCTTGAAGCTGCCGGCCGACGGGCCGGGCGGGCTTCAGGTCTTGCGCGAAATCGAGACCCCGGTCGAAGGCGATCTGCCGGAACTGGACAAGATCGCCGATCTCCGTCTGCGCCGGCTTCTGGCTGACAAGGCGGTGGCCGAGCGCCTGACCCCACTGTTCGTCACCGAATTCCAGCGGACCACCTGGCCGCTCGCCTATGCCGGAAGCCAGATCGAGATGGCCCTCGATCGAGGCGAAATCCGCTGCGAATCGGGGTGCATGCCGCTGTCGGAGATCGAGCTCGAGCTTCGCCAGGGCGAGCCTCAGCATCTCTTCGAGCTGGCCCTGGCGCTGCACGAGGATATGCCGCTGACCCTTGGCACGGCCACCAAGGCGGCCCGCGGCTTCGCGCTCATGTCCGGAAAGCAGCCGGCGGCGGTCAAAGCGACGGCGGCAGGCTTGCGCGGCACCATGAGCGCGCGCGATGCCTTCGCCGCCGCCGCGCGAAGCTGTCTGGCGCAGATGCAAAGCAACGAGCTGCCGGCCCGCCTCGGCGCCGATCCGGAGGGGATCCACCAGCTTCGCGTGGGCCTGCGCCGGTTTCGGGCTCTGGTGACCGCCTACCGCAACACCCTCGGCGCCGAGACCCATGAGTTCCTGTCACGAGAGCTGCGCTGGCTGCAGCAGGAATTGAATCCGGCCCGCGATTGGGACGTCTTCATCGCCACCACGCTGACGCCCATCGTCGAGCGGGTACAGGAACTTAAGCCCGCGGTGGAGGCTGCCCATGAGCTCAAGAGCATGGCCCAGACCCGCGCCCGTGCGACGCTCGATTCGCCGCGCTATACCGCCATGCTGCTGCGCTGCTATCTGTGGCTCGAAACCGGCGGCTGGGCCGCCGCCGAGGCCAGCCTGCTCGATCGGCCGGTGACGGAGTTTGCCGCCGGCATTCTCCAGAAACGCCACCGGCGCCTCAGGAAGTTCGGCGGCAAGCGGGCCGCGCTCTCGGAATCCGAGCTGCATCGGCTGCGCCTGATGGCCAAGAAGCAGCGCTACGTCGCCGAGTTCTTCCGCGAGCTGTTCCCGCGCAAGGCGACCGCCAAGTACATCATGGCGCTGAGCGCCATCCAGGACGTGCTGGGTTCCCTTAACGACGCTCTGGTCAGCCGGCACCTGGTCGAGGAGCTGGAGCGATTCCTGGCCGAGGCGCCGACCCTCGGCCCCACGGCGGCGGCGCGCGGCGCCGGCGTGGTCCTGGGCTGGCAGGCGGCGAGCATCGCCGGCGATCTGGGCCGCGTCACCGGCGTGTGGAAGGCCTTTGTCGGCCGCAAGACCTTCTGGCCGCGGCCGATCACCTAGCCCGTTCCTATGGTAGATCGCGGGGCGCCACGAAGCGCTCGAGCACGCATAGCCCGGAGGCGAGCTGATCCCAGGCTGCCACATCGCAATCGAGGACGGCGAGCGCACCGGTTGGGTACTTCGTCGCCAGACGCCGGCGGCCCGCCCTGTCGCCGCCGCTGGCGAGCTTATGGGCGAGGGCCTGGAGCCCCGGGTTGTGAGCTATCACCAGCAGGGAGGGAAGTTCCTCCGGCGCCTGACCGATTCGCATCAGCAGCCGGGCAGGCTCGGCAAGGTAGAGGTCGTCGATGAATTCGACCGGCGGCTCGGCCTTGAGGCTCCCAACCAACAGCTCCCAGCTCTGGCGCGTCCGGCGGGCAGGCGAGCAGAGGACAAGAGCCGGAATCAGGCCCTCCCGGCGCATGTAGCGTCCCATGGCCGGAGCGCTCTTCCGGCCCCGACCATTGAGCGGCCGGTCGAAATCGTCCAGGGACGGATCGGCCCATTCGGACTTGGCGTGGCGAAGCAGGTAAAGGCGTTTCAAGGGCAGGCAACCAAACTTACGGATCAGGACGGTGTCATGACATTTTCACGTCGCCACTCTACACTCGGATGGACAAGAGGCGAGCATGGACGAAGCGCTTAAATCCGATACAGCGACGACGGAGCGACCCTCCGGGGCTCTGCAGCTGCCCGAACCGCCGGAATCGCGCTTCATCAACCGCGAGCTCTCCTGGCTCGCCTTCAATGAGCGCGTCCTGGAGGAAGCCGACAATCCCAATCACCCCTTGTTGGAACGCTTACGCTTCCTGTCGATCTCGGCCAACAATCTGGACGAGTTCTACATGGTGCGGGTGGCCGGCCTCAAGGGCCAGCAGGCCGAAGGCATCGTCACGCCAAGCCAGGACGGGCTCACGCCCGCCCAGCAGCTAGCCGCCATCAATGCCCGGACGGGCGAGCTGATGCGCAACCAGCAGGCCTGCTGGCGCCGGCTGCGCGAAGAACTCAGGACCAACGGTCTGGCCGTGATCGAGGGGTCCGAGCTGATGGCCGAGGAGAAGCAGTGGCTGGACGGCTTCTTCCTCGATCAGATCTTCCCGGTCCTGACGCCGATGGCCATGGACCCGGCTCATCCCTTCCCCTTCATCCCGAATCTGGGCTTCGCCATCGTCCTCGACCTACGCCGGGCCGAGGACGGGCGGCAATTGCGCGCCCTCATCGTGCTGCCGCCCCAGATCGCCCGCTTCGTCCGCCTGCCCGGCAAGGCGATTCGGTTCCTGCCTCTGGAGACTTTGGTCGGGCTCTATCTCGACCGCCTTTTCCCCGGCTTCACCGTCGTCGGCCTCGGCTATTTCCGCATGATCCGCGACAGCGAAATCGAAATCGAGGAAGAAGCCGAGGATCTGGTCCGGCTGTTCGAATCGGCGCTGAAGCGCCGGCGCCGCGGCGTCGTCATCCGTCTCAAGGTGAACGCCGCGATGCCGGAGGATCTGCGCGCCTTCGTCATCGATCAGCTCGACGTAAAGCCCGAAGACGTGTTCCTTCAGGATGGCCTGCTCGGGCTCGCCTCGACCAGCAAGCTGATCGTCAACGAACGCACGGAACTGCTGTTCCCGCCCTACAACGCCCGTTTCCCCGAGCGCATCCGCGATTTCGGCGGCGACTGCTTCGCCGCCATCCGCCAGAAGGACATCGTCGTCCACCACCCCTATGAGAGCTTCGACGTGGTGGTGCAGTTCCTGCGCCAGGCCGCGCGCGACCCTTCGGTGGTGGCGATCAAGCAGGCGCTCTATCGCACCAGCGAGGATTCGCCGGTGGTGAAGGCGCTGATCGAGGCCGCCGACGCGGGCAAGTCGGTGACGGCGCTGATCGAGCTCAAGGCCCGCTTCGACGAAGAGGCGAATATCCGCTGGGCTCGCGACATGGAGCGGGCCGGGGTGCAGGTGGTCTACGGCTTCCTGGAGCTGAAGACCCATGCCAAGGTTTCCATGGTCATGCGTCGCGAGGGCGGAACGCTCCGCAGCTATGTGCATTTCGGCACCGGCAACTACCATCCGGTGACGGCAAAAATCTACACCGACCTCTCGTTCTTTACTTGCGATACGGCGCTTTGTCACGACGCGGCGCGCCTGTTCAATTTCATGACCGGATCGGCGAGGCCCGATCGGCTGGAAAAGGTGGCCGTGGCACCGGTCAACCTGCGCAAGACCGTGCTGCAGCTGGTCGGCGAGGAAATCGACCATGCCGCCGCGGGCCGGCCGGCGACGATCTGGGTGAAGCTCAACTCGTTGGTCGATGCCGAACTCATCGATGCGCTCTACCGGGCCTCCCAGGCCGGGGTGCAGATCGAGATGGTGATCCGCGGCATTTGCTGCCTCAGGCCGGGCGTGCCGGGGATGTCGGAAAACATCAGGGTCAAGAGCATCATCGGGCGCTTCCTCGAGCACAGCCGGATCCTTTGCTTCGGCG
The DNA here is from genome assembly GCA_035604155.1 of Candidatus Udaeobacter sp. Lineage (GTDB taxonomy): Bacteria > Pseudomonadota > Alphaproteobacteria > Dongiales > Dongiaceae > DASXQK01. Next base: position 24,667 of record DATNJA010000124.1, read on the forward strand.
CCGGCCAAAAACTGCCCTCGCGGGCGGCCAAGGTCTTCATCTCCTCGGCCGACTGGATGCCCCGCAATTTCGACCGGCGGTTGGAGACTCTGGTCCCGATCGAGAATCCGACCGTCCATCAGCAAGTTCTCGACCAGATCATGATTGCCAATTTCAAGGACAACGCCCAAAGCTGGACGCTGGGACCCGACGGTCGCTACACGCGCGTCGCCGCCGGACCGGGCGCCTTCAGCGCCCATACCTTTTTCATGACCAATCCCAGCCTGTCGGGGCGCGGCAGCGCGCTCAAGAAATCCAAGAAAGCCCCGCAGCTCGAGCTCAAGAAATCGTGAGGCGGATGCCCGTACGACGCTTACTGCGCGCGGCACCCGCCGTGTTGCGCCAAGGCCGCAGGGCGGTCGTCGACATCGGCTCCAACTCCATCCGCCTCGTGGTCTTCGACCGGCTGGCGCGCGCGCCCTTGCTGCTGTTCAACGAGAAGGTCCTGTGCGGACTGGGGCGGGGGCTCGACGAGGCGGGGCGGCTTAACGAGGCGGGCGTCGAATCGGCCATGATCAATCTGGTCCGCTTCGTGCGCCTGGCCAGGGCCATGGGCGTCACCAAACTGGACATGCTGGCGACCGCGGCGGTGCGCGATGCCTCGGACGGGGAGGCGTTCGTGACGGCGCTCAGACGGCGCTGCGGGGTGCCGGTGCGGGTTCTTTCGGGCGCCGAGGAGGCGCGGTTTTCGGCTCTCGGCGTCATCTCGGGTTGCATGGCGGCCGACGGCATGATGGGCGATCTCGGCGGCGGCAGCCTAGAGCTGGTGGGGCTGGACAAGGGCAAGCTCGGCGCTCACGCGACACTGCCGCTGGGCCCGTTGCGCGTCGGCGAAGTTGCCTTCGGCGAGCGCGAGGAGGCGCGCCAGCTCGTGGACCAGCATCTGGAAACCGTGCCCTGGCTGGGCGACCTGCGCGGGCGCGATTTCTATGCCGTGGGCGGTGCCTGGCGCTCGCTCGCCCGCATCCACATGGAGCAGACGGGCCACCCCCTGCACATCATCCAGCAATACCGCATCGAGCGCCGGCAGGCCGAGGATCTCCTGCGGATCATGAGCCGGCTGGGACGCCGGTCCTTGGCGGCCATCGCCGGGCTCTCCCGCCGGCGGGTGGACAGCCTGCCCTTCGCGGCCCTGGTGCTGGAGCGGCTGCTGCGCCTGGCGCGGCCCGCCAACATCGTCTTCTCGGCCTTCGGCCTGCGCGAGGGCTTTCTTTTCAGCCAGCTGCCGGCAGCGCTCCGGCGTCAGGAACCTCTGCTGGCGGCGGCCCGGGAGATCGCCCGGGAAAATGGCCGCTTCGGGGCGCTGGGTCCGGGTCTCGCGAAATGGACCGCGCCGCTCTTCGCCGGCGAGAGCGAGTCCGAGGGCCGGATGCGCTTGGCGGTCTGCCTGCTGAGCGACGTCGCCTGGCGCGACCATCCGGACTACCGGGCCGAACAGGCCTTCCGGCGCATCCTCAGGCTGCCGATCGGCGGTATCGAGCACGGCGAGCGCGTCTTCGCCGCCGCGGCCGTCGCCGCCCGCTATGTCGGAAGCCTGGAGCCGGTCGCCAATGAGCCTGTGCTGCGGCTGATCGACGAAACGACGACGAACCGAGCGCTTACGCTCGGTCTCGCCCTCAGGCTCGCCTATTCCCTTTCCGGGGCGACGCTGCGCTTGTTGAACGAGACCGAGCTGCGCCTCAACGGAGATCGCCTGACCCTGATGCTGCCCAAGGACGGCGCGGTCATGTACGGCGAGGCGGTGGACAGGCGCCTCGACGCTCTCGGCCGCGCGCTCGGCCGGCGCGTCGAGCGGGGAAGTTCCGGCAAGCGCGGGCGGAGTTAGGATCAGGCGACGGCGCTGTCCGGGCCCTCGGCATCAGCCGCCGATGGGCACCACACTTACCCGTCGGCCATTGGACGTGAGCGCGAGCCGCCCATGCTTCAGGGCCAGCGCATCAGCCCCGAATATCTCGCGGCGCCAGCCGGAAAGGGCGGGCACCTCGGCCTCGTCGTCGGCGGCGATGAGGTCCAGGTCGTCGGCGCTCGCCAGGAGCTTCGGGGCCACGTCATGATCCTCGGAGCGCATCTTCAGGAGCACGCGCAAGAGATCGGTGATCGGCCCCAGCCCTGCCGGCAGGTCGCGCCGGGGCGGGGGCACCGGGCATTCCTCGATGGGCAGCGCGAGCGCCCGGCCGACCGCGTCGAGGATGGCAGACCCCTGCTTGCCTTCTGCCTGGGAGCGGGAGAAACCGCGGCAGCGGGACAGATGTTCGATGTCCGTCGGCCCGTGGCCGGCGATCTCGGCCAGGGTCTCGTCCTTGACGATGCGCCCGCGAGGCAGGTCGCGCCGGCGCGCCTCCTCCTCCCGCCAGGCCGCGACCTCGCGCAGGATGGCGAAGGCGCGGGGCTTGTCGCTGCGGAACTTGATCCGGCGCCAGGCCTCCTGCGGATCGAGATCGTAAGTCGCCGGGCTGGTCAGTACCGCCATCTCCTCGGCGACCCAGCCGCCGCGCCCGGTCTTGTCGAGCCGGCGCTTCAGATGCTCATAGGCAGGGCGCAGATGGGTGACGTCGGAGAGCGCGTAAAGGAGCTGGCGGTCGGTCAGCGGGCGCTGGGCCCAATCGGTGAAGCGGGAACTCTTGTCGATCCGCGCCCCGGTCAGCTTGCCGGCCAGCGTCTCGTAACTGACCGAATCGCCGAAGCCGCAGACCATGGCCGCGACCTGGGTGTCGACGAGGGGTGCGGGAATGCGGCCGGTCTGGTGATGGAAGATCTCCACGTCCTGGCGCGCGGCATGGAACACCTTCACCAGTTTGGGTTCGTCCATCAGCGCGTAAAGGGGCGAAAGCTCGATGCCCGGAGCGAGCGTATCGATCGCCGCCGCCTCCTCCGGGCCGGCGATCTGGACCAGGCAGAGCTGCGGCCAATAGGTCCGGTCGCGCATGAACTCGGTGTCGATGGCGATGAACTCGGCCTCGCGCTGGCGCCGGCAAAATGCGGCCAGGGTGGCATTGTCGGCGATCAGGGTCATTGGCGCCTGCTATACACGGGATTCGCAAGGCATCCAACCCGCTGTCGCCGCCAGGCGGGAACGCGGGCCAGGGTTGACAAATCCGAGGCAAAAATGCCTTTTGCGGCGGATTTTCGGGGACCGTCCCATGCATGCCTACCGCACCCACAGCTGTGGCGAGCTGCGCCGCGCCGACGCCGGAGAGACCGTGCGGCTTTCGGGCTGGGTCCACCGCAAGCGCGACCACGGCAACCTGTTGTTTCTCGACCTGCGCGACCATTACGGCCTCACCCAATGCGTGGTCGATACCTCGAGCCCGCTGTTCGCGGCGATCGAGCAGCTGCGCCCCGAAAGCGTCGTCACGGTGACGGGCGAGGTCGTCGAGCGCACGCCCGAGACGGTCAATCCCAAGCTTCCCACCGGCGGCATCGAAATCCGGATCGCGGAATTCACTCTCCAGGCAGCGGCCGAATTGCTGCCGATCCAGGTCGCAAGCGACGAGGACGCGGGCGAGGATCTGCGCCTCGCCTATCGCTTCCTCGACCTCCGGCGCGAGCGCGTCCACCGCAATATCATGCTGCGATCCCAGGTCATCGCCAGCATCCGCCGGCGCATGATCGGGCAAGGGTTCACCGAGTTCCAGACGCCGATCCTGACCTCCAGCTCGCCCGAGGGCGCGCGCGACTTCCTGGTGCCGAGCCGGCTCCATCCGGGCAAGTTCTATGCCTTGCCCCAGGCTCCCCAGCAGTTCAAGCAGCTGCTGATGATCGCCGGCTTCGACCGGTATTTCCAGATCGCGCCCTGCTTTCGCGATGAGGACAGCCGTGCCGACCGGTCGCCGGGCGAGTTCTACCAGCTCGACTTCGAGATGTCCTTCGTGACCCAGGAGGACGTGTTTGCCGCCCTGGAGCCGGTCCTCCACGGCGTGTTCGACGAGTTCAAAGGCGACCGGCGCTTGAGCCCCATGCCGTTCCCGCGCATTGCCTACGATGATGCGATGCTGAAATACGGCTCCGACAAGCCCGATCTGCGCAATCCCATCGAGATCGCCGACGTCACCGAGATCTTCCGGGATTCGGGCTTCGGCATTTTCGCCAAGGCGGTGGCCGCCGGCGCGGTCGTGCGGGCCATTCCCGCGCCGGAAACCGCGATCCGCCCGCGCAGCTTCTTCGACAAGCTGAACGACTGGGCACGAGAACAGGGTGCGGCCGGCCTCGGCTATGTCATCCTCGCCGAGGGCGGCGGCAGGGGGCCCATCGCCAAGAATCTCGACGCCGAGCGTATCCAGCGCCTCGCCGCGGCGGCCGGGGCGAAGGACGGCGATAGCCTGTTCTTCGTCTGCGACAAAAAGGCTTCGGCGGAGAAATTCGCCGGCACCGTGCGCAGCAAGCTAGGCCAGGAGCTGGGGCTCATCGACGAAAATCGATTCGAGTTCTGCTGGATCGTCGATTTCCCCATGTTCGAGCGCGATGAACTCACCAACAGGATCGAGTTCAGCCACAATCCCTTTTCCATGCCTCAGGGCGGCCTGGAGGCGCTGCAGACGAAGGACCCGCTTGCGGTCAAGGCCTATCAGTACGACATCGTGTGCAATGGAATCGAGCTCTCCAGCGGCGCCATCCGGAACCACCTGCCGGAAATCATGTACAAGGCCTTCGCCATCGCCGGCTACGGGCGCGAAGAGGTGGAGGGCCGGTTCGGCGGCATGCTGAACGCCCTCAAGTTCGGCGCCCCGCCCCATGGCGGCTCGGCGCCCGGCATCGACCGCATCGTCATGCTCCTGGCCGAGGAGCGCAATATACGCGAGGTCATCGCCTTTCCTTTGAATCAGCAGGCCATGGACCTGATGATGCAGGCGCCGTCGAGCGTACCGCCCGAGCGCCTGAAGGAACTCTCGATCCGCCTCGATCTGCCGCCGGCGAAGAAATAAGCCGGCGGGGGCCAGGGACGACAGCCGGGGGACAACAGCCGCGTGTAGCTAGCTCGTCAAGTTGGCCGGTTTATGTAGCTCGCGAGTTGTCCGCTTCGTTTAGGCTTTGGGCCGGGGCATGCCCCGGCCCAAAGCGGCCGGCGTGGAAGCGTGTCACGCGGCCCGTTGGTTTGGCTCGATGA
>DATNJA010000125.1:0-11627 GCA_035604155.1 Candidatus Udaeobacter sp.
CCATCAAAGGGGACAAGCCCTTCTGAACAAGCCGTGAAAGGCACATGCCATTCGCATGGTTTTGCGCGCGCGCAGTTGAGCCAAGCCCAGGTCCGAGCGGCTGTTTTCGTTTTTCATTTATCATATTGTATGATATGAACCTGCCTCTGTTTGATCCTGTCGAAGCTGGTGAAGGCGTCAGCAAGGATTCTGCCATCGTCCCCCGCCACCCCAAGGACTCGCTCCCGAGCGCCGGATGAGGGGCGGAAATGGCATAGGGATGCTCCTCTTTCGCAGCGGACAGGCCGGTACAGCACCGTGAACCCGGGCCGAAAATGCAGCGCGGATCGCCACATTCTGCTCCCAGGAATTCGCCCGTGAGTGAGCCCGACAAGACCGGGTCGCTCCGGCCGCTGATCCGAAGGGTTCATTTGCGTCTCGCGGATGAGATCGGCGTGGCGATATTGCGCGGCGATTTTGCACCCGGCCAAACGCTTCCTTCGGAGGCGGGCCTGTGCCAGATGATGGGCGTCAGCCGGACTTCGATGCGCGAGGCCATCCGCGGCCTCATCGCCAAGGGTCTGGTGGAGTCCCGACCGAAGGTCGGCACCCGGGTGTGCGAGCCGGTGCGCTGGAATCATCTCGATCCCGACGTGCTGCGATGGCGGCTAGAAGTCACTGATACGGACGCATATCTACGCAAGATGCTGCAATTGCGCAACGCGACCGAGCCAGCGGCTGCGGCGCTGGCCGCGCAAGCGGCAGATGCCTCCGACCAGAGCCGGCTGCGCGAACTGTTTGCCGACATGGTCGCGGCACGTGATGACGAAGAGGGCTGGGTCCAAGCCGATCTGCAGTTTCACAAGGCGATATATTTCGCCACGCATAATGAGTTCTTCTGGCCCATCGGCCAATTGTTCAGCCTCGCCCTCGGGGAAATGTTTCGCATCGCCGCGCGTGGACCGCATCGCCCGCGGGCAATCGAGGAACATCGCGACCTGTTGAACGGCATCGTGGAAGGAAAGCCGGAGCTGGCCCATACGGCAGCCATGACGCTGCTGCGCAATGCCGCCGCCGACATAACCAAGATTACCGGCACCGATCTTTCCGGCGCCGAGATCTTGCCGACCCAAGGCGACTAAGCCCGGAGGGCCGGTCGAAGAGCCAGCATCTTCTGGCAATGTTGACGGTATTCCTACCCATATGGTATGACAAGCTTGCCAGGAAAAAAGGATTGCAAGCGAAGCTGCGACTGCCTAGTGCGTCTGTTCGTCGGCCACAAGTCGTCGGGCTTCGGGTCGCCCGCAACGGGTACAGACAGCAATCAACATAGGGAGGATTCCAATGAAGCGTTCCGTCTCCGCGAATGGCGCGCTGACCATGGTTGGCGCACTTTCACTTCTCTTCGGCGTCACTACGACGGCATTGGCCGGCGGCCCCGATATCGTCGCCGGCCCGTCCAACGATCCGACCTGCTACGTGCCGTGGTCGGCTCAGACCAAGTTCTTCAAATACCCGGCCAAGCCCGGCCCGTACCGCATCGCGCTCGCCAATGGCTTCATTGCCAACACGTGGCGCATCCAAATGATCAAGACGGCCAAGGCCTATGCCGCCCAACCCGCGGTCGCGGCGATGATCAAGGAGTTCAAGGTCGTGTCGACCGGCGAGGACGTCGCCGCCCAGATCGCCGCGATCAACAACTTCATCGATTCCGGCTATGACGCCATCATCGTCAACGCCCAGAACCCGAAGGCCTTCGCGCCGGTGATCAAGCGCGCCAAGGACGCCGGCATCATTCTGGTCGCCTTCGACAATATCCTCGACACGGAAGATGCCATCGACGTGGACGTCGACCAGAAGGGCTTGGGCGTGCTGTGGGCCAATTGGCTGATCAAGCATCTGCCGAATGGCGGCAAGATCCTCGAGGTGCGCGGCGTGGCCGGGACTTCGGTCGATACCGACCGGCACAATGGCATTCACGAGACCCTCGATGCCTCGGGCAAGCCATGGAACGTGGTGGAAGTCGTCGGCAAGTGGGACGACCCCACGGCCCAGAAGGCGACGGCCGACGCGATTGCGGTCCAGAAGCACTTCGACGGAATCACCGCTCAAGGCGGGGACACCGGCGTGGTCCAGGCCCTGATCGACGCCGGGCATCCTTTCGTGCCTTTCGGGGGCGAGACCGAGAACGGCTTCCGCAAGTTCTGCGGCGCCCACTCCAAGGACGGTCTCGTCTGCTCGTCGGCGGGGACAGGCCCGGCCCAGGTGGCCGTTGCCATGAAGACCGCCCTCGATGCCCTCCAGGGCAATGTCGTGCCCCAGTCGGTGAAACTGCCGCTCGCCATCGTCGAAGATCCCGATTTCAAGGACGGCGTGAACTATTACTCCACCCAGTCGGACAACTTCTTTGTGGGCAACGCCTTCCCGACCTGCGGGATCAACTTCACCGCGCAAGAAATCATGGGTCAGACGCAAGCCAACCAGTAATATCCGAGGGACCGACAGCCTCGAGCGCCGGGGAATTATTCCCGGCGCTTTGGGTTGGTCCGGAGCGGGATCGGGTCAGCCATCAATTGAGCTGGCCCCTTGATTCTTTCTCTACGGGGGCTTCGTTCACGTCTCATGCCGCGCTGGCTTGAGACCAGAGGACTCTAGGGTGGGGAGGATGGACGTCGCGACTCCGCTGTTCCGCATGGAAGCTGTGTCCAAGCGCTACGGCGGCGTGCGGGCGTTGGAAGAAGCGGAGTTGACCGTCCATGCCGGCCGCGTTCACGCGGTGCTGGGCGAAAACGGGGCCGGCAAATCCACGCTTATCAAGGTGATGGCCGGCGTGGTCGCGCCGGACAAGGGCCGCATGACCCTCGAGGGACGCGAGGTCGTCTTCCCCGATCCGGCCTCCGCGATCGCGGCCGGCGTGGTTTGCATCTTCCAGGAACTGTCCCTGATCCCGGATCTTTCCGTTGCCGACAACATCGTCATCAGCAATCCGCCCAAGCGCTTTGGACTGATCGACCGGCGTGCCCAGCGGCGGATCGCCGAGCAGGCGCTGGCCAGGGCCGGGGGCGAGGACATCCATCCCCTGGCGCCGGTCAAAGACCTGCCCCTGTCGCGGCGCCAGATCGTCGAGATCGCCAAGGCCCTCGCGCGCGATCCGCGTATTTTGATCCTCGACGAAGCCACCTCGGCGCTGACCGCGGCCGACGTGACCCGGGTCTTCGCCGTGCTGAAGCGCCTCAGGTCCGAGGGGTTGGCCCTGCTCTACATCTCGCACCGGATGCATGAGATCGCCGAGCTCGCCGACGAGTGCACGGTTTTCCGAAACGGGCGCAATGTCGCGACATATCTCGCCGGCAGCAAAACCGACAACGAGGTGGTCGAGATGATGATCGGGCGGGAATACAGTCATGTCTTTCCACCGAAATCGCCGGCGAAGCTCAGCGACAAGCCGCCGGTCCTCGAAGTACGGAAGCTGTCCTGGGGCCATCGCCTGCGGGATATCTCCCTCACCGCGCGCGCCGGCGAGGTCGTCGGCCTCGGCGGCCTCGACGGCCAGGGTCAGCGCGAACTGCTGCTGGCGCTGTTCGGCGTGCTTATGGGGGTCAGCGGCGAAATCCTGATCGACGGAAAGCCGACGCAGGTGAAGAGTCCCAGGGTCGCGAAGTCCCGCAAGATCGGCATGGCGCTGATCCCGGAGGATCGCAAGACCGAAGGCCTGATGCTCCCCATGGCGGTCAAGGCCAATCTTTCCTTCGCCGCCATGGATCGTCTGTGTCACTGGGGAGTCATCGACCGCGAGGCCGAGCGCAAGGCCGTCGAGGACATGATCCGGCTTCTTGCCATCCGCACCGACGGCCTCGACGTACCGGTCGGTTCGCTCTCCGGGGGCAATCAGCAGAAGGTGGTCATCGCCAAATGGCTGATGGTGAGCCCCCGCATCATCCTCCTCAACGATCCGACCCGCGGCATCGACGTCGGCACCAAGCAGGAGATCTACCAGCTCCTGCGCAAGCTTGCCGAATCCGGTGCCGCGATCATCTTCTATTCGACCGACTACGACGAGCTGATCGGCTGTTGCAACCGTGTGCTGGTCCTTTATGACGGCACCGTCAAGCGCACGCTCGTCGAGGACGAGATCACGGAGCGAGCGCTGGTCGCCAGCGCCCTCAACATCGCAACCGACCAGGGGGAGGCCGGCATCAGTCCGGCGGCCAACGCGTGAAGGACTGGCGTTACCGATTGGCCGAGCAGCGCGGCACGCTGCTCGCCCTTGCCATCTTCCTGTTCATGTTCGTCGTCTATGTCAGCAAGCATCCGGCCGGGTTCACGGCAAATGTGGTGCAGACGGCCGCCAACAAGGGCGTGCTCCTCGCCCTGGTGGCCATGGGCCAGACCATGGTGGTGCTGAGCGCCGGCATCGATCTGTCGGCCGGCATGATATTCATTTTCACCAATTGCCTCGGCTCCTACATTATTGCCGGATCGACCCCCATGGCCTTGCTCGGCGTGGTCGGCGTACTCCTCGCCGGGCTTGTCTGCGGCGCCCTCAACGGTCTCATCGTCATCTACGGCCGGCTGCAGCCTATCGTCACCACGATCGCCACCGGCTCCATCTACTACGGCGTCGCGCTCTGGCTCAGGCCCCAGCCGGGCAATTCCGACAACTTCAATTCGGACATCGCCGACTTCATGACCGGCCGGCTGCCGGGCGGCATTCCGGTCAGCCTCGTGGCACTCTTCGTCGTCGTCCTCGTCGTCTGGCTGCCTTTCCGGCGCTCTGCCATAGGCCGTGCCGTCTATGCCACGGGATCTTCGGAGGTGGCGGCCTATATGTCCGGCGTGCCCATCGCCCGGGCGAAATTCTGGGCCTATACCCTCTCGGGCCTGCTCTCCGCCATCGGTGGCCTCTACCTCACCTTCATCACCTATTCGGGCGATGCATCCTTTGCCAGCGGCGGTACCTATACCCTCTATTCCATTGCCGCCGTGGTGTTGGGAGGCGTGTCCCTGTTCGGCGGTGTCGGCAGCGCGGTCGGCGCCATCTTCGGCGCGCTCGCCTTTCGCACCATCGGCGACCTGCTCTTCGTGTTCGATCTCGACCCTCTGTGGCAGCCGTTGTTCCAGGGGGTCGTTCTGTTGCTGGCGGTCTGCGTGGGCGCGGCGCGCCTGTTCCAGATCCGCAATCGCCTCGACCTCTTCGCGTGACCCCGTACGATGGTCTTCCCTAGGGTTTGCCGATGACCATCCGCCTGCCCGCGCCGCTTAGGAGGGTCGACCCTGCGGTCGCCACCGCGTTCGCCTGCATCGTCCTGCTGCTCCTGCTGGGCAGCCTGTATTCGCGCGAGTTCCTTTCGCCGGCCTATCTCCTGCAGCAATTGAAGGTGGCTTCCTTCCTCGGCGTCATCGCCACCGGCATGATGGTCGTGATCCTGCTGGGCCAGATCGACCTGTCCGTCCCCTGGGTGGTGGCTGTCGGCGGAATGATGGCCTGCGCGGCGACGGCCCACGGCCTATGGGGTACCATACTGGCCATCCCGTTCGGCTTGCTGTGCGGTATCGTGCTTGGCCTCGTCAACGGGTTCGGTGTCGCGTATCTGCGCATCCCCTCGATGATCATCACGCTCGCCGTCAACGCCGTCGCCCAGGGCCTGATGGTCGCCTATACCGGCGGCTTCTCGCCCCAGGATTCGGCCTCCCACGCCATGCGCTTCATCGCCACCGGCGACATCGTGTTCGGCCTGCCGAACGCCTTGATAGTCTGGGCCCTGCTGGGCGCGGGAACGGTGTTCATGTTCACCCGCACCAGCTTCGGCCGCGCGATCTACGCGATCGGCAACCGGGAGCGCGCGGCCTATCTCTCGGGGATCAACACCCAGCGCGTGGTGATGATCGCGTTCGCGATCTCCGGCGGGCTTTCGGCCTTCGCCGGCGAACTGCTCGCCGGATATGCCAGCAAAGCAGCCCAGGCCATGGGCGATGCCTATCTCCTGCCGTCCATCGCCGCCGTCGTCCTCGGCGGCACCTCGATCCTGGGCGGACGCGGCTCCTATATCGGCACCATTGCCGGCGTGATCCTGATCACCCTGCTCCAGTCCATCCTCTCGGTCATGCAGATGGAGGAATTCGGCCGCCAGGTGATCTACGGCTTCGTCATCATCGGCATGCTGCTCCTCTATGGCCGCGAGCGACGCTTGCGCTGAACGAGGGCCTTCATCAATCCGCTCGCATCGGCCTCCCGGACTATGATTTCATTGGGCATATGTCGTTTCGCACCGGGCCGCTGATCTTGCTCTACAGCACCTTCTTCGGAAGGTGGCCCAATCTGCTCAGGCTCAACTGCGAGACTGCCTGCCGTTTCACGATCGACCGCCGGCGCTTGCCCGAGGCGAAAGTCGTACTCTTCCATCTGCCGACCATGCGGGGACAAGAATTCCCGATGCGCTATCCGGGCCAGCTCTGGGCGGTGTTCAGCATGGAGAGCAGCATTAATTTCCCCGCTCTTGCCGACCGGGAGTTCATGCGCCAATTCGATATCACCATGGGTTACTGGCGCGATGCCGCGGTGTGGACGCCCTATTTCAACCTCGGCACGGCGAAGCTCCTGCGCTCGCCTCCGGTGGAAAAGACGGAGGCCGTGCCGCTGGTTTATTTTCAATCCAGCCATTTCGACGCCAGCGGCCGCACCGGATATGTCCGCGCGCTCATGAAGCACATGCCGGTGGACTCCTATGGCAGGGTCCTCAATAACCGGCGGCTCCCGGGACCGGACAGAGGAGGGCAATCCAAGCTCAGAACCATCGCGCGCTACAAATTTACCCTGGCCTTCGAAAACTCGATCACGAAGGACTATGTAACGGAGAAGTTTTTCGAGCCGCTGATCGCCGGCTCGGTCCCGGTCTATTTGGGCGCCCCCAACATCGCCGAATTTGCGCCCGGCAAGAACTGTTTCATCAATGTCGCCGATTTCGATAGCCCCGCAAGCTTGGCCGCCTACCTGGAACGCATAGGCGCGGACGAGGCCGAATACGGCAAACTTCTCGCGTGGAAAGCACAGCCATTGCGGCCGCAGTTCCTGGCAATGGCGGAATCGGTGCGTACCTGGAGCATGTACCGGCTCTGCGGCGTTATAGGGGACGGCACGGCGACCGGCCGAGGAATGGCTGACGGACTCTCTGCCTTTGGGAGAATCTCCAGTCGACCATTCATCAGATGGCTTTCAGGACCGCCGCGCGCTTTGCTGCACTACCTCTTCCGGCTTCTGAAGCACTGAACCGGGAGCATTTTCCGCCGACCCGGGCACCGGTTCGGCGCGGAAAATGCGACGAACCGAGGAATTTCGAGCATGTTCCGATTCAATTGGATCGGAACATGCTTTAGTTTTGACCGGCTCGGGCTCGCCCGGTTCCATCAGCGGGTTCCGAAACGGTGCCGCAGCGGCACCCGGCGGCCACGGCTGGGAATTGCGTGACAACCTCTGGCTTGAAAGTTTGGGTGCACCGGCTCTTGGCGCGAATTCTACGCAGCATTCAGTGTTGGTATGAGGGATTCCGCCCCGAGGGCAGGCCTGGCCGCTTGGGCCTGCTGGGTCTCTGGTCGCTGGCGGCGGCGATCCCGATCTTCGGCGTGATCACCGTGCACCGTCAGGCCTTCAGCCATACCCCTAAAGGCGATCTGGGCGTCTTTTTCCGGGCCGGATGGGCCGCGCGGGCCGGCGCCGACCTTTACCGGGTCACCGACAGCCACGGTTGGCACTATCACTATCTCCCGCTTCTGGCGAGCCTGATGATGCCGCTGGCCGACCCGCCGCCCGGCGTCGCGGGCGCATACCTGCCGTATTGGATGCTTGCGGCGATCTGGTACTGCATCAATGTCGCCTGCCTGTTCGCCGGCTTGCATATCCTCGCCTCGGCTCTGGAGAGCTTGGCGGCGAGGGCCGGCCGGCCCAGCTACCCTCGCTATTCCACCGCCTGGTGGGCGCTGCGCCTGTGGCCCTTCCTGCTGATCCTGTTCCCCGCGGGCGATGCGCTCGGCGCCGGTCAGGTGACGACCCCGGTCCTGCTGCTTCTGGCCAGTGCCGCCGCCGCGATGCTCAGCGACCGACGCGGCCTCGCCGGCGCCTTCCTCGGTTTCGCGGGGATCTTGAAGCTGTTCCCCCTCTATCTGCTGATCTATCCGCTCGTGCGGCGCGATCGGCCCATGCTTGTCGGAGCGGCCGCGGGAATTCTCCTAGGTCTCTTGCTGCCGGTGGTGCTGATGGGACCCGCAGCGAGCTTCGAGGCTTATCGCGGCTTCGTCACCGGCCGATTGTTGGGCGAGGTCAACGGCCAAGGAGATCCGCTGATCATGAACGAGATGCACGGATCCCATGCGCGAATCCAATCCTTCGAATACATGATTTACGACAGTCTGAACCCGGACGCCTCGCATCGCCCCAACTTCCCGTCGACCGGCTATTTCATTGCCCATATTGCCGTGTCGGGAGTGCTGACCCTTGCCGTGCTTTGGGCACTGCGGCGGCGCGGCGATCCGCTCGCGGAGTTTCTGCTCTTCGCCGCCCTCGCCGTTCTGGTCGTGCCCATCCTGCCAGTCGCGCGGCCGCACTATTATGCCCTGGCGGCCCTTGCCTTCGCGGGTCTCTATGCCGCCGAATGGCCGCGGCGGAAGGGGCTTTGGCCAGGCTGGCCGGTGACGCTGGTGTCGATTGCATTCGTCGCCACCGGCCTGCTCGACGCCCTCAATCAGCACGAGGCGGTCGACTTCGGCCTCGCGACCTACGTCGCCTTGGCGCTGATCGCGCTCACCCTCGCGGTCGCCCGCGGGCGAACAGCCGTGGCGACCGGTAAACTGCCGCCGAACCACGTGCTGAAAAGCTGATCACAGGCCCCGTCCCCAAAGTCTGGCCATGTAGTTGGTTAACGAGACGCCCCTCTACGTCACTTTGTTCAGAATGTGGATCTCGGGCTTCCCGATCACGCCCGCCGACTTCATCCGGGCCTTGAGCTCGTCCGACGCGCCGAAGGCCTTCGCCTTGCCGGCATCGGCGAAATCCAGCAACACGGTCACCGCGTTGGGGTCGTCCACGGCCTGAAGCACATGGGCCTTGCTGAGACCGGCCGCCTTCCGAACGGGCGCATGCCCGTCGAAAGACAATTTCCAGGCGGCAAAATCCTTGACCTTGTGGTGAACCACGATCATGCCCATGACGTTGTCTCCCTGATGGCCGCTTGTTGTCTGGATCCCTCCGACCGAACGGTTGTCCGATCCGGCCGCCGACAAAGCCTAAAGCATTTTCCGCCGAAGTGGGCACCGGTTCGGCGCAGAAAATACGACCAGACCAAAGAATCTAGAGCATGGGCGATCCACGGCCGCACGGCCAGCGTTTCCAAGGCGTGGCTCTGCCGAGCCGTCTCACGTCTTGCCCGGGCGTCCTTGCTGGCGAAGCAGAAGGCATGACACCAGGAGCCCGGCGCATACCGTCGACAGCACGACCGGCAGCGAGAGCCTGCCCCAATGGTCGAAGGCAAGCCCGGCCACGGGCGGGCCGATCACGCTGCCGATGCCGTAGAGCACGCTTCGCGATGCGCTGGCGGTGCTGAGATCGTCGTTCTGGAACAGCTGGCCCACCAAGACCAGGCTCACGGTCCACACCGCTCCCGCGGCGGCGCCGAGCAGGAACAGGACGGGCCAGAGCAGGACCTTCCGCTCGAAGCCGAAGGGGAGCATCAAGCTCGCGAGCAGGGCCAGCGCCGCCAGGACCGTGAGCAGACGGTCGCGATCCATCCGGTCGGAAGCCCAGCCGGCCGGCAATTGGCTCGCCAGCACCCCGACTTCCAGCACGAACAGCAGCGACACGGCCTCCACCTGGTTCAACCCGGCACGCAGGCCATAGAGCGGCAAGAACGAGACATTGACGGAATCGAAGCAGCCGAGCGCCATGGAAGCGACGAAAGCCGGCGATGCGAAGGAGAGGAGAGCCGCCACGAGGTCCCGCTTCCCGCCAGCGAGGGACAGGTCGGGAATCACATCGGCAACGAAGAGAAGCGGCAGGCCCGCCAGGCCCACGAGCCCGATCGCAATTGCGAATGGCAGCCAGCCCTCGATCCCCGTGACCCGGAGGGTGAGAGGCCCGAGCGCGTAGGCGGCAGCCCAGAGAAACCCGAACAGGCCGATGATCCTGCCTCTGGCATGATCGGGCGCCAGGCGGTTGACCCAGGTCTGGGTCCCGATGAAGAGAACCACGACCCCGCCGCCGAGCACGAAACGGATCGCGAGCCAGGCGCGCGGATCCTCGAAGACTTTCAGCAGGAAGAGAGCTCCCAGGATGGCGAGGATGCAAGCGGCGATGACGCGCTTCATGCCCCAGCGCGCGAACAGCCGCGGCGCGAAGGGTGCGATCGCGAGGCTTGCCGCGGTCTGGGCCGCCGAATTGAAGCCGATCAGCGTGCCGTCGGCCTGCGCTCGGGCGAGCAGCAGCGAGAGCAAGGGCCAGACGAGGCCCATGGTGGTGCCCACCGCCGAGGTGCAGATCGTCGCGGCGATAAGACCGAGGCGCCGGTGGTTGGAGGTCGTGGCGGCAAGGGACATGGAGGGTCAGCAGGAGAAACGGCAGTGGGACTGTACCGGATTGACGCGGCCCGACATAGTGGCCGGCGTCAGACGGCTCCCGACGCTGCGGCCTTGCTACCCGACTCGATCTATGCTGGCCGGCGGCCGCAGCCGGCATTCTGGGCTAACGGGATTGCCGCACTACTGTCCGGTAGCGCAGGGCCACAGCGCGTCAGCCGCGTCCGCGACGCCATCTCCCGCATCTTCGAGAGAGAGGTCGGGGTGAGCCGCCAACCAACGGAGCACGGCCCTATCCCGCTGCAACGTCGTAAGGTCCTTGGGAATGCAATTGTTCCACATGAAAGCCATGCTGACCGAGTTGTTGGCCAGGACCTGGCCGCATAGATCCGCGCTCTTGCGGCAGGCAGAAAGAAGGTCGCGCACCGAGATCGCATCGGCCGCGTCGGTTCGGGAGAGAGACCCGATCATGGCCGCGCCGGCAATGGCGACAACCGCCAAAATCGATCTCACCGATACCCGCATAATGACCTCCGGCCGAACAGCACCCGCCGCGCTGCAATGTTGGCCCCGCTGATCGCGTCGACCGGGCGCGTCTCGCCGCCGGTTCCCTCAGCGATCCGACTTCGGTACCCCGCTCGACTTGGCCGGCGTGAGACCCGCCTTCCCCAGCTCCCTCTCTATACGAGGATCTGAGTCGTGTCCCATCGCAATCTGCTTCTCGCGCCAAGCGACGTCAATTGGCTTCATCGCGTCTGTAGTTAGCTCGCGATCTGTCCGGTGTTTGTAGCTCGTGATCTGTCCGGTACTAGAGTCGCTCTAAAGAGGGGTGGACATGGACCTGGCGGGCTTTCCGCCAGGGATGTCCCCAGGAATGTCTCATGTCGACCGCTGCTTTCGCTGCTCCCGAGGGGAATGGCGTCATCCAACGATTTCGAAGGCACTGTCGTGTAGCTAGCTCGTCAAGTTGGCCGGTTTATGTAGCTCGCGAGTTGTCCGCTTCGTTTAGGCTTTGGGCCGGGGCATGCCCCGGCCCAAAGCGGCCGGCGTGGAAGCGTGTCACGCGGCCCGTTGGTTTGGCTCGATGA
>DATNJA010000126.1:0-7073 GCA_035604155.1 Candidatus Udaeobacter sp.
GGTTTACAGAACCGTGACGCCCCGATATATTCCGCGCGCCGCGCTGGGGTGGTGCGGGCAGCGGGGCCGGACCGCTCCCTTATCCGACGACGGGTTGCGAGATGAAGATCATTGCCGGCAACAGCAATCGGCCGCTGGCCGAGGCCATCTCCCCCTATCTCAACCTGCCGCTGACCCAGGCCAGCATCCGCCGTTTTTCCGACATGGAGGTTTTCGTCGAGATCAACGAGAACGTCCGCGGCGAGGACGTCTTCGTGGTCCAGTCCACCTCCTACCCGGCCAACGACAACCTGATGGAGCTGCTGGTCGCCATTGACGCGCTTCGCCGCGCCTCGGCCCGGCGCATCACGGCGGTCATCCCCTATTACGGCTATGCCCGGCAGGACCGGAAATCGGGCTCCCGCACGCCGATCTCGGCCAAGCTGGTGGCCAACCTGATCACGGTCGCCGGCGCCCACCGGGTGCTGACCCTCGATCTCCATGCCGGGCAGATCCAGGGCTTTTTCGACATTCCGACCGACAACCTCTATGCCAGCCCGGTGCTGACCAAGGACATCCAGCAGCGCCTGGGCGGCAAGGAGCTTTGCGTGGTCTCCCCCGACGTGGGCGGCGTGGTCCGGGCGCGCGCCGTCGCCAAGCGGCTTGACGCGGACCTCGCCATCATCGATAAGCGCCGCGAACGGGCCGGCGTCTCCGAAGTCATGAACATCATCGGCGACGTGAAGGGCCAGACTTGCATCCTGGTGGACGACATCGTCGATAGCGCCGGCACGCTCTGCAACGCAGCGATCGCGTTGATGGAGGCGGGGGCCAAGGCGGTCAGCGCCTATGTCACCCACGGGGTGCTGTCGGGTGGCGCGGTGGCGCGGGTTTCGGCTTCGCCCATCGAGATGCTGGTCACCACCGACAGCATCATGGCGACGGAGGCGGTGCGCGTCTCGCAAACGGTGCGCCAGCTGACCATCGCTCCGCTGCTGGCCGAGGCGATCAGCCGCATCAGCATGGAGCGGTCGGTCTCCAGCCTGTTCGACTAAGCCTGCCGCCCTTGCGGGCGGATCGGTGAGTCTGCCGCCCTCGCGGGCGGATCTTAGCCGCCGCCCCACGTGGGGCGGCATTCCGAGGACGCGGGACGGCACCCCTGGAGGCCCCCGCACAAGGACATGAAAGGAGCAAACCGATGTCCGAAGTCCAAAACTTGAGCGCGGAATTGCGTAGCCGCGCCGGGAAGGGGGCCGCACGCCAATCCCGCCGCGATGGCCGCGTCCCCGGAGTGATCTATGGCGACAAGAAGCCGCCGACCCTGATCTCCGTCGCGCCGCGCGAGCTGATGAAGGAGCTGCGCAAGAAGGCCTTCCACGTCACGTTGTTCGACATCGCCCTCGACGGCCATAAGGAGCGCGTGCTGCCCCGGGACGTCCAGTTCGATCCGGTCAGCGACCATCCGATCCATGTCGATTTCATGCGGGTGGGCGAGCACACCCGCGTCCATGTCGCGGTGCCGGTCGCCTTCCGCAACGAAGCGGCCTCGCCCGGGCTGAAGCGCGGCGGCGTGCTTAACGTCGTGCGCCACGAGGTCGACCTGATCTGCAGCGTCGACAATATCCCGCGCCAGATCGAGATCGACCTGGACGGCCTCGACATCGGCGATTCGGTCCATATCAGCATGGTGAAGCTGCCCGAAGGCGTCAGGCCCACCATCTCGGACCGCGACTTCACCATCGCGACCATCGCGGTACCGACGATCCAGAAGGTGGAGGAAGAGGTCAAAGCCCCCACGGAGGAAGAGGCCGCAGCCGCAGCGGCTGCCGCGACCGGAACCCCAGGGGCGGCGGGCGCGCCCGCTGGAGCGCCCGGCGCCGCACCGGCCGCGGGTGCTGCCGCGGCGGCGGCTGGCGGCGACAAGAAGGGTGCTGCTGCCAAGCCGGCAGCCGGCAAACCCGCGGCCGCCAAACCTGCCGGCGGCGACAAGAAGGGCGGCGACAGGAAGTAGCCCGGTATCGGGAATCCCAGATCGGTGACCGGCTCCCTCACCCGCCTCGCAGCGCTCGGCACCCTCTCCCGCGAAGGCGGGAGAGGGAAGAGGCCCTTCGCGCTGACGATGGGAAGGGTGAAGGCCGTGCGCGTCTCCGATTTGGGATAGTCGATACCGGAGCCTCAAGGAATTTTCCGTCTTGCGCCTCCTGGCCGGCCTCGGCAATCCCGGCCGGGGCTATGCCCACAACCGGCACAATATCGGCTTCCTGGCGGCGGACGAGATCCACCGCCACTACCGCCTGGGGCCCTGGCGCGCCCGTTTCCAGGGCCTGGTTTCAGAGGGTGAGATCGGGCCCGAACGCGTGGTGGTGCTGAAGCCCGAGACCTACATGAACGAATCCGGGCGCAGCGTCGCCGCGGCGGCGCGCTTCTACAAGCTGGCACCTCCCGCGATCATCGTCATCCATGACGAGGTCGACCTCGCGGCGGGCAGGATCCGCGTCAAGCAGGGCGGCGGGGCCGGCGGCCACAACGGCCTGCGCAGCATCGACGCCCATCTCGGGCCCGACTATTGGCGGGTGCGCATCGGCGTCGGCCATCCGGGCCATGCCGATCTGGTGCGCCCCTATGTGCTCCAGGATTTTGCCAAGGAAGAGCGGCCTCTCATGTCCAAGGTCGTCGTTGCCGCGGTCGAGGCCTTGCCTCTCCTGCTCGCGGGCGACGCCAACGGGTTCATGAACAAGGTGGTCGTCGCGATGAGCCCACCAAAACCGAAGACCAAGCCCGAGGGCAAGGACGAAGCCGGGGACGCCTAGATCATCGCGACAAGCGGGCGCGCCTTGCGATAGAACTGCGCCCGGCCAGGTCCGGCCTCTTTCACCTACGGGATGGGTTGCATGGGTTTCTCCTGCGGCATCGTCGGGCTGCCGAATGTCGGCAAATCGACCCTGTTCAACGCGCTGACCGCTACCCAGGCCGCGGAGGCGGCGAACTATCCCTTCTGCACCATCGAGCCCAATGTGGGCAAAGTCGCCGTGCCCGATCCGCGCCTCGACAAGCTGGCCGCGCTCGCGAAATCGGCCAAGATCGTGGCCACCCAGCTTGCCTTCGTCGACATCGCCGGGCTGGTTCGGGGTGCCAGCAAGGGCGAGGGTCTGGGCAACCAGTTTCTGGCCAATATCCGCGAGGCCGATGCCATCGCCCATGTGTTGCGCTGCTTCGCCGGCGAGGTGACCCATGTGGAGGGCTCGGTCGATCCGCTGCGCGACGCCGACACGGTGGAAACCGAATTGATGCTGGCCGACATGGAAAGCCTGCAACGCCGCGCCGATGCGACGGCCAAGAAGGCCAAGGGCGGCGACAAGGAGGCGAAGCTCCAGCAGACGGCCATCGAGGCGGCGCTGGCCGAACTCGAGGCAGGCCGCCCGGCGCGCCGCGCGAAGATCGGCGAGGCCGAACATGAAAGCTTCCGCCAGCTTCAGCTCCTGACTGCCAAGCCCGTGCTCTACGTCTGCAACGTCGAGGAGCAGGCCGCGGCCAGCGGCAACGCCTGGTCGGTCAAGGTCGCGGAGAGGGCCAAGGCCGAGGGCTCAGCCTCGGTCGTCATCTCGGCCGCCATCGAGGCCGAGATCGCCCAGATCGCGGCGGAGGAGGAGAAGGCCGAATTCCTCGCCACCATCGGCCTGAAGGAGCCCGGCCTCGCCCAGGTCATCCGCGCCGGCTACAAGCTGCTCGACCTCATCACCTTCTTCACCGCCGGCCCCAAGGAAGCCAAGGCCTGGACCGTCCGGCGCGGGGCCAAGGCCCCCGAGGCCGCCGGCGTCATCCACACTGATTTCGAGCGCGGATTCATCCGGGCCGAGACCATCGCCTATGACGACTTCGTCGCCTGTGGCGGCGAGCAGGGCGCCAAGGAAGCCGGCAAGATGCGCTCGGAAGGCAAGGACTACGTCGTCCAGGACGGCGACGTGATGCATTTCCGGTTCAATGTATGATGGCCGTCCATCTCCGGTTCAATGTATGATGGCCGTCCATCGCGCGCAGCCCCTGGCTTCGTTTCGCGCCGGCATGGCAGATTGCATCGATGCCACTTCACCTGACTGACCAGGAACGGGCACTCGCCCAAGGCGCTTCGGGCGAGGCCGCGGCCATGGCCATGCGGATCCTGGCCGAGATGGGGCGGATGCTGGGCGCCGATCGGCTGATCCCCGTGGCCTCGGCCCATATCGACGGCGCGCTGTATCACGGCGACAGCGGCGTGCATTTCGCCGAGCGCCTAGTGGCGGGCGGGGCCAAGGTCGCGGTGCCGTCCACGCTCAACGTCGGCGGGCTCGATCTTCTCGATCCGGACAATGTGAAAGCCGACGCGCACCGGCACGACATGGCGCTACGCCTGATGCGTGCCTATGAAACCATGGGCTGCCGGGCGACCTGGACCTGCTCGCCCTACCACGCCGGCCACAGGCCCGCCTTCGGCCAGGACGTGGCCTGGGGCGAGAGCAACGCGGTGGCCTTCTGCAACTCGGTGCTGGGTGCCAGGACCAACCGGTACGGCGACTTCCTCGACATCTGCTGCGCCATCGCCGGCCGGGCGCCGCGCTATGGCCTGCATCTGCCGGAGAAGCGCCGGGCCACGGTGCTTATCGACAGCTCGGCCATCTCGCCGGCCCTGAAGCGGCTCGACGTGTTCTATCCCGTGCTCGGCTGCTGGTACGGGGCCGAGATCGGCGGCGAAATCGGCGTCATCGACGGGCTCCCGGCCGATTGCAGCGAGGACCAGCTGAAGGCGCTTTCCGCCGCGGTCGCTTCCAGCGGCGCGGTCGGGCTGTTCCACGTCGCGGGCCGCACGCCCGAGGCGCCAACTGTAACGGCCGCCTGCGGCGGCGACGTGCCGGCACGAACCATACGCCTCACGCCCGAGATGCTGCGCGCCGCCCGCGATCGCCTGTCGACGGTGACGGGCGAGACCATCGACGCGGTCGCCCTCGGCAGCCCGCATTTTTCCTTGGGCGAGTTCGACGCTCTCGAAGCATTGCTGCCGGGCAAGCGGATCCGCATCCCCTTCTTCGTCTGCACCGGACGCAACGTGGTGGCCGAGCTGGAGCGCCGCGGGCGCCTCGCGCCGCTGAAACAGGCCGGCGTCACCGTGGTGGCCGACACCTGCGTCGTGGTGGCGCCGATCCTTCCGGCCAAGGCCGGCGTGCTGATGACCAATTCGGGCAAGTTCGCCCACTACACCCCGGCCAACACAGGTTATGCCGTGGTCTATGGCAGCCTCGCCGATTGCGTCGCTTCGGCCGCGACCGGCCGGGTAATGCGCGACGAGACGGTCTGGCAGTGAAGCTCGCCGCAGTCCCCCAGATCGCCGGCCGGGCCGAGGGCGAGGTTCTGAAGCTCGAACAGCCCATCAGCTTCTGGGGCGGGGTCGATCCGAAATCTGGTCGGATCAGCGATCCGCGCCATCCCGACCACGACCGGGAGATCGCCGGGCGCATCCTGGTCCTGCCGGGCATGATCGGCTCCAGCTCGTCCAGCTACATCATGCTAGAGCTGATGGCCATCGGCCGGGCGCCCGCCGCCCTCGTACTCGCCGAACCGGACGCCATCCTCGGCCTCGGCGTCGTGGTGGCGCGCGAGATGGACTACGGCTCCATCCCGGTGCTCATCCTGCCGCGCGAGGCGCAGTCAGCGTTGAAGACCGGCGCGCGTGCGCGGATCGAACAGGATGGAGGCATTTACGCAGAGACTTCGCGCTGACCATGTCTGACTCAAAATGGAATCGGCAACAGGCGCTCGGCGCCATGTTAACTCATGCGGCGGTCCACTCGCCTTACTACAGCGAGCAAGAATGGGCCTTGCGCATGCGCAGGCAAGGTGGGATCGCCCTTCGCGATATTCCGATCACGCCCAAGGCCCTGGTGCGGAACCAGACGGCTCAGTTCTTCTGCTCCTTCGTCCCTCCTTCCCAGGGCGAGGTCCTTACCAGGGCCACGTCGGGGTCGACGGGGGAGCCGATGCTCATCCGCAAGACGCAGCGTCAATTTGAAATCCAAATAGCGGAAAACCTGCGACTCAAGAACGGCTGGGGCTTCGGGCAGCATCGGCGCGTCGTCCAAACATCGGCACCGAACGACGATCATCCGAACGGTCTGGTCGAACAGAAAGACGGGCCCGGCGGACGGCGGGAGTGGACGCTCTATAGCGGAGATACCGAGGCGGCACTCGATCTGCTGCGCCGTACCGCCGCATCGCATGTCCGTAGTTCGCCCTCGATCATGCTGGAGGTCCTGCAGCGGAGTTTGGAGACTTCGCAGTCTCTTGGCTTGCAGCTGATCTCGACGGTGTCGGAAGTGATGTCCGAAGGGCTGCCGAAGCTGGTCCGCGGCATCCCGGGTTGCCGCCTGGTGGATTTGTACGGCACCGTAGAAACGGGCTTGATCGCGGTTCAATGTCCGCTATGCCATGCCTACCATCCGGCGGACCGGCACCTGATTTTCGAGATCGTCACCGAGGAAGGTCGGCCGGCCGAGCCGGGAGAGATGGGGCGGGTCGTCGTCACGCCGCTCTTCAACCTGGCTACGCCCCTCATCCGCTACGACACTGGCGACTATGCCCAGCTGGCGGAAGGCGGCAGTTGTCCGCGCTCGCCCTGCGCTATCAGGCGGATCATCGGGCGCGAGCGCAACCTGTTCAAGCTGCCGGATGGGCGCAAGGTCGTACCCAGAATCCCTCACCAGACGGCCCAGGATCTTGGCCTGCGGCAATTCAAGTTCGTTCAAACGACCGTCAGCGATATAGAGCTGCGCTATATTCCGCGCGACCCCGGAATGGAGATCGCCCAGGACGTAGGCCAAAACATGGTCGACAAATACATGGCGCCGGGCTTCAGGGTCCACTGCGTAAAGGTGTCCGAGCTGCCCAGGGCGCCAAGCGGCAAATATCTCATGCATGAGTGCCTCATTTGAAGCTTAGCGGCGCTCGTGCTTCACTGCACGCTCCGTCCCGGTTCGGGCGGCGCATCCACAGGCTGGCCTGAGCCGGTACCAGAGGGAACCCATGCCAATACGACTGTTTCAAATTCTTGCTGTGGCGGCGCTGGC
>DATNJA010000127.1:0-2684 GCA_035604155.1 Candidatus Udaeobacter sp.
TGGGCCGAGCGGTCGAACAGGGTGGCACCGACCCATTCCTCCAGCGCCTTGATGCGCCGGCTGAAGGCCGGCTGGGTCGTGAATCGCAGCTCCGCCGAGCGCGAGAAATTCCGCGTCTCCGCCAGGCTCAAGAAATCCTCAAGCCATTTCAATTCCATAGCCGATCATTGCATCCGTGCGACAGTACAACAAGGGCGTCCATGCCGGGCGGGCATGGGTGAAGGCAGAACCGGCATTGGCTGGCGACGCCGGCTTGCCGCTAGCTAAGATTCGGAAATCGCGCTCATTGCTTCGGGGAATTCCATGCTCGTCGTCTCGGAAAAGCTGGCCCGCGAACTGGTCTCGATCGAGGATGCCGTCGCTGTGGTGGGCGGCGCCTTCGCCGCCGCTCATGCCGGTAAGGCGCGTTCCTACCCCGTGGTGCGCGAGCTGGTTGGCCATGCCGACGCCGTCTTCGGCGTCAAGTCGGGCTTCGATGGCAGCCTGCCGGTCCTGGGATTGAAGGCCGGCGGTTATTGGCCGGGCAATGGCGCAAAGGGTCATAGCAACCATCAATCCGTCGTCCTGCTGTTCGATCCGGAAACCGGCCGGGCGATTGCCGTGGTATCGGCCAATTACCTGACCGGTATCCGCACCGGGGCCGCGAGCGCTTTGGCGACGCGCCATCTGGCGAGACCAGATGCGAGGGTCCTCGGCATGATCGGCACCGGCGTCCAGGCCCATTATCAGCTTCTCGCCACATGCGCGGTCAGGCCCATCGCCCGGGTGCTGGCCTGGGATCCGAACGAGGCTGGCCTCATGGCCTTCGGCAAGGCCGTCGCCGCGCGCGACCTCGCCTTCGAAACCCCCGGCATCGAGGCCGTGGCGAGGCGGGCCGATATCCTGATCTCGGTCACCCCTTCGCGAAACGCCTTGGTGCAGCGGGAGTGGATCCGCCCCGGCACCCACATCAATGCGATGGGTGCCGACACGGCGGGCAAGCAGGAGCTCGATCCGGAATTGGTCGCCGCGGCCACGGTGATCGTCGATGACATCGAGCAGGCCATCTCCATCGGCGAATGCCAGCACGCCTATAAGCTCGGCCTGATTTCCCGCGAGCATCTTCGTTGGACCCTGGGCGCCGTGGTGGCCGGCGCGTTCGGGCGCGGCTCGGCCGCCGAGATCACCCTCTTCGACGGCACCGGCATCGCCTTGCAGGATCTGGCGGTGGCGGAACTCGCCTATCGCCGGGCCAGGGACAGGAACCAGGGGCAGGAATGCGAGCTGTCATAGGGCGTCGAATCCAGGCTCTGGCCATCTCGAGCAGCGTCATTCAGGTGATCGCCGCGGCGAGGCGTCAATTCCGCGTCGGCGAAAGCCTCGCCGGATTCATGCTATAAGCGCGCCCTGTGATGTCGTGGCCGGTCGGGCAAGCTCCGCGACCCCTTCGGCAATGCTTGGGCATCGTGGAGCCGGTCAAAGGCAAGAACTGAAATCCGCCCGGTGAACGCGAACGCGCAAAGGAGGGTCCCATGAGCCAGGTTGCAGCGAAAGCGCCGATCCCGCCGGAGGAATTCGCCGGCCGCCGGGCCGCCGCTGCGAAAGCAGCGCAACAAGCGGGGCTCGACGGGCTCCTGGTTTGCAGCCGGGGCGGCGGCACGCTGGATCGCTATGCCGACGTCATGTACCTCACCAACCACTACTCCTCGTTTCCCTTCATCCCCGATGTCGAAGGCAAATGGACGGGCCGGGCCCATTCCTTCCTGGTCCTGCCGGCGAACGGCGAGCCGTTCCTGGTGACGGATGTTCCGGTCGGCGATGAGGTCGCCATGCCGAAGGCGCAGGTCGCCGTCTCGGACCTGACCATCGAGGCGGCAATCGAGGCGCTTCGCGCCGCGGGACTGGACAAGGCCCGCATCGGCCTGGTGGGCGGCGATGCGCTTCCCGCCAGCATGTTCCGCAAGATCCAGGCGGCCTTGCCGGCCATGACCTTCGAGGATGCGGACCATCTGGTGGCGGCCTTGCGCGCCGTGAAGTCGCCGGCCGAGATCGCGCGTCTGCGGGCAGCCTCCGAAATCGGCTCGCGGACCATCGAGGCGATGATGGCCGCGGCCGCGCCCGGCGCCACCCATGGCGACATCGTCGCGGCAGGGATGCAGGTTCTCGTGCCTGCGGGCGGCATCCTCTACAACTCGTTCATGGCCTCGGGCCGGGGTGGCGAGAGCCCGACCATCGTCAAGTCCTCCTTCCCGACCTGGGCGGCGCCGACGGCGTTGAAGAACGGCGAGTGGCTCCGCCTCGGCATCTCCGGCGTGCTGCATGGCTATTACTTCGACGTTTCCCGCTCGCGCGCCATCGGGCCGCCGACCAACCGACAGATCGACGCCTTCGAGGCCGCCATCGCCGTGGTCGAGGAAGGAATAGCCGGCGTCCGGGCGGGCGCGCGGGCGGGCGACGTGGCGAGAGCCGGGCTCGGCAAGCAGGAGGCGCTCGGCTACCCGCTGAAGGGCGTGTTCTCCGGGCTCGGCCACGGCATCGGGCTCGGCTGGGACGCACCCTGGCTGGTGCCGGAAGAGGAGATGAAGCTCGCCCCCGGCATGGTGCTCAATTTCGAACGGACGCTGTTCCAGGACGGCTACTGCGGCGACTTCGAGGAAACCGTGCTGCTGACCGAGACCAGCGTCGAGCGCCTCACCAACGCGCAG
>DATNJA010000128.1:0-3566 GCA_035604155.1 Candidatus Udaeobacter sp.
GTAGTACTGGTCGGTCGGCATGACGTTGAGATTCACGTTGATGCCCACCGGCTTGCAGTACTCCCGGATCGCCACCGCATATTGCGGCATCTCGAGATACTGCCCGGTCGTCAGCGTGATGTCGAAGCCGGTGACGCCGGCCGCCGCCAGCAGGGCCTTCGCCTTGTCGTAGTCTTGGGTGCGCTGCGGGATCTCGCTGTTGGCAAGCTCGGTGTCGACGTAGACGGGTGCGAAGCTGTGGTCGTTGGCAACGCTTGCCGCGCCGTTGAACAGGGACTTCACCAGGGCCGCCCTGTCGATGCAGTAAGCGACCGCCTGGCGCACGCGCTTGTCCTGGAAGGGCGCCTGATCGACCCGCATGTGAACCGAGCGATAGTCGGCTGAGTTGTGGCGCAGGATGGTGAAATTGGGATTGGCCAGGATCGGTTCGCCGCCCTTCAGCGGCACGACCGGATAGATGTCGACGTCGCCCGCCTGCATCGCCAGCACCGTCGCCGACTCGTCGGCATAGTAGACCACCTTCAGGCCGTCGAGATAGGGCATGCCGCTCGCCCAGTAGTTGGGGTTGGCGACATAGTTCGCATACTGGTGCGGGGCATATTCCTTGAGAATGAACGGCCCCGTGCCGATGCCGCCCTTGGTGAATGAGCCCATCTGGTATCCCTTCGGCAGGATCGCCGACTGGTAGGCGAACCCCGAGACGAGATATGGGAAGTCCACGAACGCCTTGTCGAGATGGAAGCGCACGTCCGTGTCGCTGACTTTCTCCACGTTCCCGAACGAGAGAACGCCGTGATAGACGGAGCCCGCCGAGGAGCCCACCTTGGGATCGAGCAAGCGCTCGAAGGTGGCAACTACGTCGTCCGTAGTGAGCGGCGAGCCGTCGTGCCACTTGACGCCCTGGCGGATGCTAAAGGTCCAGGTTTTGGGATCCGGGTCGGCCTTCCATGAGGTAGCGAGGCGCGGATCGAGTGTCCAATCCTCCCGCGGGTAGCACAGATATTCGAGCGACGGCTGGAAGGTGAAGACTTCGCCGGCGTTGGAGGCGGTCACCGATTCGGGGTCCTTGCCCGGGAACTGAGCGGCCAGGCGGATCGTTCCGCCGCGCTTGGGCGTGTCGGCCCTCGCGGGGCGCGCACCGACGAGACTGCCGAAGGCAGCGAGCGAAACGCCCGCGACCGACGCGAGGCGAAGCAATTCGCGCCGGCTCATGCGACCGGCCCGGAATTCATCCATAAGATGGATCTGATAGTCCTTCATCGCAGCCTCCCGTGGTTGCCGGTATTTTGCCCCGACGTCTGGGGCGCTTTTCCCGCGCCTCGGCGCAGTTTCAAGCTTTAAACATATCATACCATCATTGTCAGCCTCAAGCCGGGAAAGATGCGCTCGCGCGCATGGCTCCGCTGCAGCCGCGGCTTGCCTCAGCGAGCATCCAATGATAGGACGAAAGCCTTTCCCGAGAGTGCGGTGACCCGATGCCGACGAGGTCCTTGAAGATCGTCAAGCTGGAGACTTTCGTCTGCCGCATCGCCTACAAGCATGTCGAGGCGAGCTCGCTCATCAATCGCGGGGGCGTCACCGACGTCATCGTCAAGTTGACGGCCGAGAACGGCCTTGTCGGCTGGGGGGAATGCACGCGCGCGGCCGACGTGGCCGGGATCGAAAGCGCCGTCAAGGCGATGGCCCCGCTGGTGGTCGGCCGCGACGCCTGGGACAAGGAGGCGATCCACCGGGACCTCGGAATCTACGCCGTCTGGGCATTCCAGCCCATGACCGGGAACTTCGCCTACGCTGGCATCGACATGGCGCTCTGGGACCTCTGCGGCAAGCAATGCGGCGAGCCGCTCTATCGGCTGCTCGGCGGAGCGCTGCGCGAGGAGGTCGACTATTTCTATTACATGGAATGGGCCTCGCCCGCTGAGGTTGCCCGACAGGCCGCCGACGGGATGAGACGCGGCTACCGCGCCTACTACATCAAGACCGGCGTCGACGAGAAACGCGAGGAGGGCATGCTGGAGGCCCTGCGCCACGGTATCGGGCCCGAAGGCCTCATTCGGATCGACGTGAACCAGGCCTGGTCCCTGCCCCAGGCGGTCCGGCTTCTGAAGCGATGGCACGCGCGCTTCGAGCTCGACTTCGTCGAGGCGCCGGTGCGCATCGACCCGGTCGAGAACATGCTGGATCTGCGCCGGCAGGTCGACGTGCCGCTTTGCGTCAACGAGGGCCTGTGGCGCGAGGCAGACGCCTATCGCCTGATCAAGAGCCGTTGCGCCGACTATCTGTGCTTCAGCCCCTACTGGGTCGGGTCCATCGGCCGCTTCCAGGCGCTGGCCCAGATCGGCCACATGGAAGGCTGGCAGCTTTGCAAGCACACCCATGGCGAATTCGGCCTCACCGCCGCCGCCTTCCAGCATCTGATGCTGGCGGCGCCCAATGCGTGCCTCGGCCATCAGCAGACGGCGCAGCTGATGGAGGACGACATCCTGACCGACCGTCTGCCCATTGCCGACGGACCGCGCTGGGGCCGGATCGAGGGGCCAGGCATCGGCGTGGAGGTCGACGAAGCCAAGCTCAAGAAGTATGACGCAGCCTACCGCAGGCACGGCGAGTTCCCGACCCACGCCGGCAAGACCGTAACCCCGAACTGACTCCCCCGATTTTTCCGTAGCAAGAAAGCATCCAGGCCGAAGCCATGAAGATCAGCAAGATCCGCACAACGCCGCTCTTCTGCAAGTTCAAGCAGCCTTATCACTGGGCCCAAGGCGTCACCTATGGCGCGCCGGTCATCCTGGTCGAAATCGA
Source organism: Candidatus Udaeobacter sp. (assembly GCA_035604155.1). GTDB lineage: Bacteria > Pseudomonadota > Alphaproteobacteria > Dongiales > Dongiaceae > DASXQK01. Next base: position 2,803 of record DATNJA010000128.1, read on the forward strand.
GACCGACGAAGGCATCACCGGCATCGCCGAATCCGTCGCAAGCCCAACCATCGAGCCGGTCCGCGCAATCCTTACGGATGCCATTCCGCATTTCATCGGCAAGTCCATCTATGACGGCAACCGCGCCATCGCCGGCTACTACCAGTTCGGATTCAACGCGCGAGGCACCGGCAGCGCGCCGCGCTATTTCTCCCAGGCAATGGCCGGGATCGAGCTCGCGCTCTGGGACGCCATCGGCAAGGCCGCCGGGCAGCCTCTGCACCGGATCCTGGGCGGCGCTGTCCGGGACGAGATCCGCTATTTCGGCTTCGTCCAGGGCGACAAGCCCAAGGAGCTTGCCGCCCATGCCCGGGCGCTGGTGAAGCAGGGGTTCGATGCCATCTACGTCAAGGTCGGCCGGGGCGAGGCCCTGGATCTCGCGATCGTCCGCGAGGTGCGAAAGGCGATCGGCCGCGCGCGGCTGCGCCTGGATGCCAATGAGGTCTGGGACGGCATGGAAGCCCGCCGGATGTTCGAGAAGCTGAAGCCCTATGACCCCGAATTCATCGAGCAGCCCGTCCCAGGCGCGGCTGGATCCGAGATGCTAGCGCGCCTCCGGACGGTGACCGACATTCCCATTGCCGCCGACCAGAGCGTATATACGCCCGAAGACGTCTACGATATCTGCCGCAACCGCGCCGCCGACGTGATCGTGTTGGGTTTGCACGAGACCTGCGGCGTCGTCCGCTTTCGCAAGGCGGCCGCCATCGCGGAGGCCGCCGGGG
>DATNJA010000129.1:0-2206 GCA_035604155.1 Candidatus Udaeobacter sp.
ATTGGTGATCCAGTCCACTTTGCGGGTCGCCATGATGTCGTCATAGACGGCTCTCACCTCCGGGCTCGCGTCGGCGTATTCGATGAACTTCACCAGGGCCATGTCTCTATCCTCGGTTGTCCTTCAAGCAGACCGGTGAGCGGGCCACTTAATACATGTGCTGGCCGCCGTTGATGGAGAGCGTCGAGCCGGTAATGAAGCCGGCATCCTCGGCAACCAGGAACAGCACGCCCCGGGCGATCTCCGGGGCGTGGCCGAGGCGCCCGACGGGGATGCGGGCGACGATCTTCTCCAGCACCGGCGGCGGCACGGCGCGGACCATGTCGGTGTCGATATAGCCGGGCGCGATCGCATTGACGGTGATCCCCGCCTTCGCCCCTTCCAGAGCCAGCGCTTTGGTGAAGCCATGGATGCCGGACTTGGCGGCGGCATAGTTGACCTGGCCATACTGGCCGGCCTGGCCGTTGATCGAGCCGATGTTGACGATGCGCCCGAAGCTGCGCGCGCGCATGCCCTCGATCACCGCCCGGCACATGTTGAAACAGGAGGAGAGATTGGTCTGGATCACCTCGTTCCACTGCTCGAAAGTCATTTTCTGGACCGTGGTGTCGCGGGTGATGCCAGCATTGTTGACCAGCACTTCGACCGGCCCGAGGGCGGCCTCGATGGCCTTCACGCCCGATTGGCAGGCGGCGAAATCGGCGACATCGAACTTGAAGGTCTGAATCTTGGTCTTGTCGGCAAAGGCGCGCGCCCGCTCGTCGTTGCCGTGATAGGCCGCGGCCACCTTGTAGCCGGCGCCGGCGAGCGCCACCGAAATCGCCTCGCCGATGCCGCGCGTGCCGCCCGTGACCACTGCCACCCGTGTCATGCGATCCTCCCTGGTCGATCGAATGCGCCTCGCCGCTTGCGCGGCTTCGGCATCAGTCTATCTCAGAAATTGTCGGAGCCGGGCTTGGATTCAGCGTTCAACGCACATGGCAATGCCCATGCCGCCGCCGATGCAAAGAGTGGCCAGGCCCTTCTTGGCGTTGCGCCGCGCCATTTCGTGCAACAGCGTCACCAGCACCCGGGCCCCCGAGGCGCCGATAGGATGGCCGAGCGCGATGGCGCCGCCGTTGACGTTCACTTTGCTCGTGTCCCAGCCGAGTTCCTTGTTGACGGCGCAGGCTTGGGCGGCGAAGGCCTCGTTGGCCTCGATGAGGTCGAGATCCTCCTTCTTCCAGCCGGCCTTGGCCAGCGCCGCACGGCTGGCGGGGATCGGCCCCGAACCCATGATGGCCGGATCGACCCCGGCGGTCGCCCAGGAGACGATGCGGGCAAGGGGTGCAAGCCCGCGCTCAGCGGCCTGCTTGGCCGACATCAGCACCACCGCGGCGGCGCCGTCGTTGATGCCCGAGGCATTGCCGGCCGTGACCGTGCCGCCCTCGCGCAAGAAAGACGCCCGCAGCTTGGCCAGTTGTTCCACCGTCGTGCCATGGCGGGGATGCTCGTCGGTGTCCACCACCACGTCGCCCTTGCGGCTCGCCACCGTCACCGGAACGATCTCGTCCTTGAAGCGGCCCGCCTTCTGGGCGGCTTCGGCCTTCTGCTGGGAAGATGCTGCGAAGGCATCCTGCTCGGCCCGGGTGATCTGCCATTTCTGCGCCACGTTCTCGGCGGTATTCCCCATGTGATAGCCGTTGAAGGCATCCCACAGGCCATCCTTGATCATGGTGTCGATCATCTCGGCATTGCCCATCTTGGTCCCGTTGCGCAGGTGCAGGCAGTGGGGCGCCTGGCTCATGCTCTCCTGGCCGCCGGCGACGACGATGGCATTGTCGCCGGCGCGGATCGCCTGGTATCCCAGCGCGACTGCGCGCAGGCCGGAGCCGCAGAGCTGATTGACCAGGAAGGCCGTCTTCTCCACCGGAATGCCGGCCCCGACCGCCGCCTGGCGGGCCGGGTTCTGGCCTTCGCCCGCAGCCAGGATCTGGCCCAGGATGACCTCGTCCACCTCGCCCGGCTCGACTTTGGCTCGGGCGAGCGCCGCGGTTACGGCGGCCTTGCCCAGCAGGTGAGCGGGCAGGCTGGAAAGCGAACCGTTGAAGGCGCCGACGGGGGTGCGCGCGGCGCCGACGATGACCACGTCGGTCATGGCTTTCTCCTTTTGGCTTTGCCCGGCTGGGCTCGGGAACCTGAATGTAGTGACGGCTCTGCTGCAGTG
>DATNJA010000130.1:0-5659 GCA_035604155.1 Candidatus Udaeobacter sp.
ATCGGTTTCAAGGTGAAGGCGCCGCTTTCAGTTCAAGTCCGTGAACCAGGTGTTTAGTCCCGCGGTCTGATAGCGCGTCACTACCCCTGAGTCATCAGGATGAGGCCGCGTTATGGGAAGCGTTCGTCAGGGGAGCGCGCGGGCGACCCGGAAGCCGGCATAGCTGGCATAGTCGAAATCGCGGCCGGCTGAATCGCCCTTGCTGCGGGTGGCGGAGCGGACGAACTCCGGCAGGTTGCTCCAGGAGCCGCCGCGCAGCACGCGCCGGCTGCAGTCGCCCGTGGTCCAGGGCCGGCCATCGCCGGGCGCGCCGACATAGCTCTCGTTCCAGCAATCCGCCGTCCACTGCCAGGCATTGCCAAGCATGTCGTAGAGCCCGAAGGGATTGGGCCCGAAGCTGCCCGACGGCGCGATGAGAACGCCGTCCCACCGGCTGCCGCAGCCGTTGCAGTTGGCGTTACCCACCCCGATGGCTTCCCCCCACCAGCGCGCCGTCGCGGTTCCGGCCCGGGCGGCATATTCCCATTCCGCTTCGCTGGGCAGCCTGTAGGGACCGGCCTCGGGGCCCGAGACGCGGCCATGGACCCGGGCATTGAGCCAGGCGATATAGGCCTCGGCGTCGTACCAATTGAGGCAGATGGCCGGCTCGTCCAGCGCATCGGTGTCGCTCGGCGCATAGGCGATGCCTTCGCCCGGCGAGCGCCAGGTCATGTCCAGGATCGGATCGCAGGGCGCCGGTTGGTAGCCCGTCTCCTTCAGGAAGCTCAGGAACTGCCCGACGGTCACGTCGTATTTGCCGAGCGCGAAGCCATGGACCGACACCGGGTGCTGCGGCCCCTCCGAATCGAAGCGGCCTTTTTCATGGATCGGGCTGCCCATGACGAAATGGCCAGCGGGGATGGCCACCATCCCCGGGCAGTCTGTGCAGTCCTGGAATTCGTGGGGTGGGGCGTTGCCGGCGAGGCTCGCCGCAGCGAAAACCAGTGCCATGCAAGGCAAGATGACAGCGGAAAATGCGCGGGGGAGGAGTTTCATCGGTGTCTTCGGCGTTCCTCGGGTGGCGGTTTGGGGAACCGACGCATATCCCGGTGGGCTCCGTTGGACAAGGAGCGCAATCGCCGGCAAGGAAGTCTACGGTTCCGGCCTGCGCCCCGCCAGCGGCCCTGGTTGAAGCGGCTATGCCCATAGCGTAGCATGACACTGTCATATACTCGATTGCAGGAGCGCCGATCCCATGCCGCGCAGCAGCCGGCCCATCACCGTCACCCTGGGTGATTTGCGCAAGCCGGTCGAGCGGCGCGTGAAGTCGGGCGCCTATGCCTCGGCGAGCGAGGTCTTGCGCGCCGCGATGCGCGCGCTGGTTCGGGAAGAAGCCGCCCTGGACGACTGGATGCGCCGGCAAGTGGAGGAGGCCTTCCTCGATCCACGGCCCAGCCGGCCGGCCCGGCAGGTCTTCGAGCGGCTCCGCGATCATCGCGCCAAGCAGGTGAAGTCTTCGCGCAGTGGCAAGGCGTAAGGTCACCTTCCGCCCGCTGGCGGAAGCGGATCTGTTCGACCTCTATCGCTACATCGCGGAAGAAGCTGGCCATCAAGTCGCAGGCGGCTACATCGATCGGCTCGAGACGGCCTGCATGGCGCTCGAAATCTTTCCGCATCGGGGGCATCGCCGCGAAGATCTGCGTCCGGGCTTACGCGTAATGGGCTTCGAACGTCGAGCCAGCATCGCGTTTCAGGTGTTGCGCACCGAAGTCGTGATCGTCCGCATCTTCTTCGGCGGCCGGGACTACGAAAGCATCCTGCGCCGAAGCGAAGAGTAGCCGGACGGTGGCTCCAGCCCGAGGGCGGACCGCCCGCATCGCACGAACTACGCCAGCGCGAAGCCCGAAAGGCGCAGGGCCCTGCGGTCGAAGGTGAGCGTGTAGGAACAGCCGGCGCTGATGCCGAGCGCCGCGATGAGGGCATCGGCGAAGGATCCGCGGCCCTCCTTGAGCGCGGTCATGGCGGTAAAGACGTCCTGCTCGCGCTCCACCACCAGAACGTCGACCTGAAGCGTGCGCTCGATGGCCGCGGCGATGTCGCGCCCATCGAGGCCATAGGCGCGCTCGAGGACCCATGCCGTCTCGACCATGGCAACGACGCCGACGAAGCCGGGATTGTCCTCGGACAGGTGTCGTTCGATGAGCTTCGTCGCCTTCGCCGATTGAACCGGGTCGTCCTGCGCCAGGTAGCGCACGAGGACATTGGTATCGAGCCCAATCATCGCCGCCTTCGGTGCCGCGCCGCTTCGGCGGCACCGGCGGCCGCGGCCTCATTCATTTCCTCGATGGTCACGGGCCTGTGCCGGGGCCTGACGATGCCGCGCAGCGCCGGCGCAGCGAGTTTCGGCAGGAGCGCTACGCTCCCGTCGGGATGGATGAAGAACTTGACCCGGTCCCCGGCTTTCAGCCGCAGATGCTCCCGGATGGCTTTCGGGATCGTCGCCTGACCCTTGCTGGTGATCGCGGACTCCATGCTGCCTCCATTACTATCCGAGAAAAGTAATACCATGCCGATGGCAGGTCAAGCGTCTGCCAGCGCATTGACGCCGCCGTGGCTAGCGCCTGATCGTCTCAAGCCAAATCGGCTTGAGACGTGAATCAGTCGCTACATCTATAAATTAGAGCAAGATCCGATTAGGTTGAATCAACCTGATCGGATCTTGCTCTAGGCGCCCATGACAACCCAAATCTGGCAAGCGGCGGCGGCCGCTGCGCAGCTAGCCGCATAGCCATTCAATCGGGTTTGCCTAAGCATAGCCAGATGCGCCTCGGCCAACTCCGGGCTGTACACGTCGCCGATGACTTCGTGGGTGTACGGCATGCCTGGCGGAAAGTCCGCGCGATGGCTGTAAAGCCGCATCATCTTGGGGATCTTCACCCTCGCCGACATGAACCAAAGGACCGCCGACATGGCTGCGAGCAGCGCACCGGCAATCTGGACCAACATATGGAATAGAGAGCCCATGGATATCAATACCGCTTGCTTTGGTCTGCTGATGGCGCGCGCAAGAGGCGGCCATACCGGACTGCAACCCCGGCCGGATCATGACTGGCTATCGGGAAGGCAAGCCGGCAGCACGCAAAGTTTGTCACAAGCATCGCCTCGTCAGGTGTCCGCCCCAGCCCATTGCCAAATCCAGGCTTTGCCCAGAAACGGCATCGAGTTTAACCCAAAGATTCTTACCGTCCGTGGACAGCATGGCGGCCGCTCAGCCACAGCGCTTCAGCAGGTTGCCCGCTGCCGGGTCGCCGGGACAGAGTGCCAGGCACCGGTTGAAGAGATCCCGGGCCGCCGCGCCGTCGCCGCGCGACAGCGCCTCGACGCCCGCCAGCAGGAGATCCCTGGTCCCGCGCTTGGCCTCCCGTTCGGCGGGATCGTTGCGCTCGAACACTTCGAATATCGTCACCGGCTGGGTCTTGCCCTTCACGATCACCACGTCGATCGGCCGGATGTCGCGCGCTTCCCGGCCGGAGAGCTGGCCATAGGTGTGCTGGGAGATGAGGAAGCCGATCCCGTAGCTTTTGGTCAGGCTCTCGATCCGCGAGGCGAGATTGACCGCGTCGGAGATCACAGTGCCGTCCATGCGGTCCTTCTCGCCGATCGTGCCCAGCATGAGGGAGCCGCTGTTGATGCCGATGCCGATGCGGATGGGCGACAGGCCGGCCGCCTGGCGCTCGCCGTTGTAGGCGGCGAGCGTGTCGAGCATGGCGAGCCCGGCGCGGAGCGCGTCGTCGGCCTGCTCGAACAGGCCCATGATGGCGTCGCCGATGTACTTGTCGATGAATCCGTTATGGCCGCGGATGACCGGGCCCATGCGCTCGAGATAGGCGTTGATGAAGGCGAAGTTCTCGTCCGGCGACATGCCTTCGGAGAAGCCGGTGAAATTGCGGATGTCGGAGAACAGCACGGTCATGGTCAGGCGCCGGTTGTCGCCGAGCCTGACCGAGACGATGGACGGCTTGCCCATGATGGCGAGCAGCGCGCGCGGCACGAAGCGCTCGATCGCGGCGTTGGTCTCTTTGAGGTCGAGGATGGTACGGCGCACGGCGTCGCGCATGGTGGCGAAGCTCGTCGCCAGGCTGCCGATCTCGTCCCGACGGCCGGTATCGGCCACGGCTTGCTCCAGGTCGCCGTCGGCGATCGCGTGCGCCTCCGTTCGCAGCTTGAACAGCGGATTCAACAACTGCTTCTGCAGCAGATAGGAGGCGAGCCAGAAGACCAGGGGCAATGCCAGCACCAGCACGGCCAGCGACCCGATGAGGACGTTGATCGCGGCCTCGCGGGCGAGGCTCGCGTCATAGGTGATCCTGCGGATGACCAGCCGCTTCACCAGCGGACTTTGCCTCTCGGCGGTCGCATTCGAGCTGTCGATGCTGTAGATCGTGACCAGCTTTCCGGCCGGGTCGTTGACCCGATAGCGGCCCGCCGAAGCCGCGCGCTCGACGATGTCGGGGGCGAGCCGTGTGCCGGCGTGGAGCAGCGACCAGGCCGCGGTGTCGTTGACGAGATAGAGATCGACGTCCTTGACGTACTCATTGCTGGTGATCGCATCGAGGAAGAGATCCTTGAAGAAGTATCGGCTCATCCAGCCGAAGTCGCCTTCCGCCAGGCTGCGCGCGATCTCGGTCGAGGTTTCTATGATGTAGTCCTCGGCCCTGGGGCCGAAGTAGCTGTAGGTGTTGAGCGCCCCGGTCTTGGTCGAGAAATCGATGCCGATGCTCATGACCCGGTCCTCGCCGAACACGGTATCGAGGAATTTCGTGAAGCCCGTGATCGGGAACTGCAGGCCCAGGTCTGACGGAAGGTTGGTCTGGAAGATCCGGTAGGCGCGATCGATGAAGTAGATGTGCTCGACGTCGTAGGTCCGGGTCAGCTCGTCCATCTGGCCGGCGGTCAGCCTGTCCGGGCGGATCGCCAGGCTTTCGATCTCCCTCGCGATCAGCGGAAGAACCTGGGCCATATGGGCCGCGATCCGGTCATGCTGGCTCTCCAGCATCACCTCGAAGATGGTGAAGCGCGCGCTCAGGCTCGCCTCGATATCGTGGATCTCCTGGGCCTGCTTCGCCGACACGAGGCGGTACATGGTCATGGAAACGACGAGCGTGGCGCCGAGGGTCACCGCGACGATGACCGCGAGCAGGAACAGGCCGAGCTTGCGCTTCACCGGCCAGCCCTCGGCAGCGCCCTTGGGCCGCCATTGCCGGAATGGCCCGCCCGCGGCGCTTCGGCTGAGCGCGCGCCCAGATGCCGAAAGTCTAATCTTTCCAGATTGTTACATGGCGCATCGTGAGCGGTGACCTCGCTTGATGGCTCGGTCTCGGGTTCCGCGGGGCCGGGCTGTGGTTTGAGCATCTGAGACCATCGGATTATAGTCGAGACCCCAAGCTTATCCCGCAGGGTCGTTGCGGTCGCCCGGCCGCTTCGCAACCGCAACCTGCGGCTCGAAAGATGGTCAAGTCGCAGCATGCCGGCGCCTACGACAGCGCATTATGTCAGGACATTGCGGCCGCTGTTGCCGAACGCGGCGTTTCGTCCGGCACCGTACAAGCTCGCGACAGCCGGGCTGCATGTGGCCGTGATTGTGACGGGGTGGCTCGCCATCCGGTACCTGCCGCTCGCC
>DATNJA010000131.1:0-3657 GCA_035604155.1 Candidatus Udaeobacter sp.
ACCAGCGATGGGCAACAAACCGGCGTTTCGGCACCGTCTGGCTGGTTTCGCACTTGGCGAACGTGCTGCTCATAGCCGAAGTGCCGCCTTGAGGCGCATCCTGCCGGCGAGATCGTCATAGGGCATCTGCACGAGGGAAGCTGACATAGCTTCGGCATCGTCGGCATCTCTCCGATCGATGGCCTCGGCAAGTTTCCGATGATAGGGCAAACCCTTCTTGAAGAACTCCAGGTTCTCCGTCGTCATCTTGACCTGCATCGACATGAGAGAGCCCACCAACTTGCCGAGGTAGATCAGCAACACATTGTGGGAGGCGAGGTGCACGAGGCTGTGAAAGGCGATGTCCGTTTGGGGAATGTCGTCCGGGCGGGCGACGCAGGCTTCGAGCCTTCCGCAGGCCTCGAGGATTGCCTTGCGTTCCTGCTTGGTCGCCCGCTTCGCCGCGAGGTAGGAGGCGCGAGGCTCTACGATGAGCCGAAACTCCACCAGGTCGAAGGCGTAACGCAGACGCAGCTTGCTCGAGGCATGCCAATCCAGAACGGAGCGATCGAGCAGGTTCCATTCCGACTTTGGACGCACGCGCATGCCGGTCTTCGGCCGTACCTCCAGCAGCCCCTTGCCGACAAGCACCTTGATCGCCTCGCGCAATGCATTTCGGCTGACGCCGAGCTCGGCGCCAAGCACCGGTTCCGTCGGCAGCAACCCTTCGTTGCCGAACTCCTCCCGAATAATGCGAAGGCCCAATTCGTCCACGACTTGGTCATGCAGGCCGCGCCGGCGGAACCTTCCGGTCCCGTTGCCGCGTCCGCGGCTTGGTCGCTTCTCTGGTACTGTGGCTAGTCCCATCTGCTGGCTTTCCAATCGCGATGCCGGGCCCCGTAACGGCGAAGGATTACCCGACTTTTACCCGAGGTTGCAATCCAGCTGATCCAGCTTCATGCAGGCCGAGCCCATAGCCGCCACCCGGGGTCCTGCGCTTAACATCGGATCATATGATGTCGCCGTCGGGTCGGGCCAATTGTAACCTTTCTTGGCCGGCCAAACTGCGGAATCCCGGCAAGCAATAATAGAATTGGTTTCAGAACCGACGTCCTGTGCCTCGTTCGAGGCAGAGCCCACAAATCGGGGATGGAGCTGATGCGCATCGAGGTGGCCGAACTGACCTTTCTCAACATGCCCATGAAGCAGCCGGAACTATGGGCCTGAGGCCTCAGGGACGACTATACGATCGGGTCGGTCGAGCTGCACACGGACATCGGCATCGCCGGCATCGGCGAGGTGGTGGTCTGCATGGGCCCCGATTCGAGCGTCATCCAATCCATCTTCGACCAGATGAAGGCGGCCTAAATCGGCGAGACGCCCTTCGACACGGAACGGGTCCTCGCAAAGATCATGAGCGCCGGCTGGTACTCCTTCGAGCGAACGGCGGGCCTGGTCATCGGCGGCCTGGACATGGCCTGCTGGGATGCCGTGGGCAAGCACGTGAAGCAGCCCGTCTACAAGCTGATGGGCGGCGCGGTGCGGAAGGAATTCGATTCGATGTATTTCGTCCCCGGAAGCAACGACATCAGCGAGATGACGGCCAAGGCCAAGGAAGCCGTCGGCCGAGGCTTCCGCACGATCTACTACAAGGTCGGCATCGAGGAGGAGCGCGACGTGGAGCTCGTCCTCAAGACGCGCGAGGTGATCGGCAACGGGCCGCGCCTCAGAGTCGACGCCAACGAGATCTGGAGTCCCTCGACCGCCAGCCGGATTCTCTCGCGCATGCGCCCGGCCAATTTCGAGTGTGTCGAACAGCCGGTGCTGATGCATGACATTGCCGGCCTCGCCCACGTGCGCCGGCATAGCGGCGTGCCCGTGGCGGCGAACCAGGCTTCCTGGGGTCGGCACGCGATCCTCGAGATCATCTGGCGCGAGGCCGCGGACGTGGTCATGACCGATCCTCCTCGGGAGGGCGGTCTCCTGGCGCTTCAGGGCTATCCCGACTATCTGGCAGACGACTATGTGACCCGGCCTGTCGACTACAGCGGCGGGAAGATGCGGCTCGGCGACGCGCCCGGCCTCGGCTTCGAGATCGACCGGACCAAGGTGAAAGCCTTTCATCAAGCCTTCCTCAAGGAGGGCCATGCGACCGCTTACGCCTCGGCCAAAGCGGGGGCCATCGCCACCATTCCCCGGGACTGACCGCTAGAGTCGCGGCCTGGCATTGCCGGGATCATAGGGCGAAGGAGCGATCACCCGGGCCGGGCGCCGCTCGCCCAGTGCCGATACTTCGAGCGCGGTCCCCTCCGCGTGGAATGGCGCATCGATATAGGCATGGGCCAGCGCCTTGGCGACGACATGCCCATAGCCGCCGCCGGTGATCCGGCCGACGGGCTTGCCGTCCCAGTAGACCGTCTCGTTCTGGTACGGCTCGGTCCCGCCCGCGGCGATCTCCAGCACGGCAAAGCGGTGCTTTGGCCCGGCCGCCTGTTCGGCCAGCAGCGCTTCCCGGCCGCGAAAGTCCGGCTTCTGCAAACTGATGAAGCGGTCGAGCCCGGCTTCGAGCGCGCTGTAATCGAGCGTCAGGTCGCGCCAAAAGGCGCGATAGCTCTTTTCCAGACGAAGAGTATCGACGGCACGCCCGCCGATCAGGGCAAGACCGAACCGCTGGCCCGCATCCATGAGGACATCGAACAGGGGGTTCTGATGCTCGATCGGATGGTGCAATTCCCAGCCGAGCTCGCCTACATAATTGATGCGCAACATCCGTACGTCCGGGGCGAGGCCCACGGCGAGGCTCCGCGCGGCGAACCACGGAAACGATTCGTTCGACAGATCGCCATCGACCAACCCGGCGAGCAGGTCCCGCGCCTTGGGGCCGGCGACGGCGAAGGCGCCGAAGCGGGCCGTGACGTTGTCGAGCGTGACGCTGCCGTCGCCCGGCAGCGCCTTGGAGAGAACGTCGAAGTGATGCCGCTCGGCGACGGTCGGGCCGACGAGGTAGAACCGGTCTTCAGCCAAGCGCGTGACGGTGAACTCGCATTCGACGCGACCCGCCGCCGTCAGCAGATAGCAGAGGGCGGCACGGCCCGGCCGTCCGGGAATGCGGCTCGCGAGCAAGCGGTCCAGCCAACCGGCGGCGCCCGGCCCCGCGACCTCGAACTTGCTGCTGGGCGTGAGATCGTAGAGGCCGACGCCTTCGCGCAGCGCCCGGCATTCCGCGCCGACATACCGGAAGTAGTTGCTGCGCCGGTAACTGTTTTTGTCCTTGGCCTCGACGCCATCGGGTGCGAACCAATTGGGCACCTCCCAGCCATAGGAGACGCCGAAGACGGCGCCCCGGCGCTTCAGCTTCTCGTAGCAGGGTGTCGTCTTGATCGGGCGCGCGCCAAGCCAGTTCCAGTCGGGATAGTTGATGCCGAAATTGTTGGCGAAGGCTTCCTTGGCCTTGATCACCATGTAGCGCTTGGTGGCATAGCTGCCGAAACGCCGGGGGTCCAGCTCATGCAGGTCGATCTCCGGCTCGCCGCCGGCGATCCATTGGGCGAGGCATCGGCCGATCCCGCCGCCCATGGCAATGCCGCCGGTAAAGCCTTCGGCGAGCCAGAAATTCTCGAGGCCCCAGGCCGGCCCCACCAACGGACGATTGTCGGGCGACACCGCGATGGGGCCGGT
>DATNJA010000132.1:0-6900 GCA_035604155.1 Candidatus Udaeobacter sp.
CCCGCCAACAGGCGCAAGAGGATCGCCATGGACTGTAAGGAACTGCTGAGCCTCGCCGGCGCCTATCTGGACGGCGAGGTGACACCCGCCGCCAAGGCCGAGATCGAGGCCCATCTCGCGGACTGCGCCGCCTGCCGGGCCAAGCTTGCGGCACGCAGGGACTTCTCGCGCCGGCTGAAGGCCGGAGCCAGTTATTACGAGGCGCCTGAAGGCTTGGCCCGCGCGCTCGCCGCCCGCCTCCCCGAGGGCGGCAAGGTCTTGCCGCTTGCCAAGCCCAGCCCCGTCCGCTCGCGCGAGGCGGCTTGGCGGCCGATCGCGCTCGCTGCTTCCTTCCTGCTGGCCATAGTGGTGAGCGGCGGGACCGGCTACCTGGCTTCGCTCCCCGCGGAAGGCGACCGCATTACCCAGCAGGTGGTGGACGACCATGTGCGCTCGCTGCTCGCGGGCCACCTGACGGACGTGCTCTCGACCGACCAGCATACGGTCAAACCCTGGTTCAACGGCCGCATCGACACCGCGCCGCCGGTGCGCGACTTCGCCGCCGCGGGATTCGAGCTCGTCGGCGGCCGGCTCGACTATCTCGATCACCGGCCGGTGGCGGCAATCGTCTACCGGCACGGCAAGCATCCGATCAACCTCTTCGTCTGGTCCGATCCCAGTCAGCGCGAGGGCCTGCCTTCGGTAACCCAGCGCCAGGGCTACAACATCCGCCATTGGATGGAGGGCGACTTGTCCTTCTGGCTGATCTCCGATGTGGAGGCCGACGCCTTGGCGCAACTGGAAGCCCTCCTGCGCAAGCCGCTCTAGGCAAGCGCTGGCTCGCCTCAGCCGGCGAGGCCAACGGCGCGATAGCCGTTCAGCAGGATCTGCACGCCGAGGCAGAGCAGGATGAAAGCGGACAGGCGCAGGAGCACGTTGATCCCGCTGTCGCCGAGGCGCCTGAGGATCGGCTCGGCATAGCGGTAGCTCACATAGACGGAGAGGGCGACGACGGCGACACCGGCGAGGCCGCCCAGGGCTTCCGGCAGCAGATAGTCGTTGCCGGCCGAGGCCGCCGGCGCATTGCTGCCGATGGCCAGCATGACGGCGATGGAGCCGGGACCGACCGTGAGCGGCATGGTGAGGGGATAGAAGGCGCTCGCCAGCACTGCTTCAGGCGAGGGTGTCGGCGCGCGGCGCTCCGGATCGTCGGCCCCGCGGTTCAGGATCCGCCAGCCCGTGGCCGCCACCACCAAGCCGCCGCCGATCTGTACGGCCGGCAGGCTCAATCCGAAGAAGTGCAGGAGATGGGAGCCAGCGATGAGCGAGACCGCGGCCAGAATGAAACTGTTGTAGGCGATGCGCCGGGCGAGCTGGTCCCGGGTACCCGCACCCACGCCGGCCGTGTAGCTGAGGAAAATCGGCGCCATTCCCAGAGGGTTGACGATGGGGAACAGGGCCGCGGTGACGAACAGCAGCGAGGCGACGAAGGATCCCAGCGCCTGCGGAAGGAGCGCATTTGCCTGCATGACCGTCCGAGACAGTTCTGAAGGACAGCAGGCATGCTATCCGGCATTTCATTCGGGAGCCACGGCATCGGCGGGGCCTGCAGCCGGCATTTACACTTTTGTAGTACTTTTGGGGCGAGGATGGCTTTGCTTGGAAAATGGCCGAGGAGGCCGATTGGGCGGGAAGCCCTTGGCGGCCGAGCCTCGAAGGGGGAAGGAGCCATGGGGTACTGTTTGCTGATGCGCCGGCGTTTTTCGCATGACGGCCGCTGGTTGGAAGTGAGGGCGGCGCAATATTCCGGCAGTTGGCATCTCGGCATATTCGAGAGCAGCCAGCCCATCACGAGAGAGCTTGCCTCGCTCTCCGACCGGGATGTCGAGTTCGCCCGCAAGAAGCAGGGCGTCGACTTGATTCAGTCGGCCATGGTGCGGGTGCAGCACGATGTCGAGAGCGGCCAGGTGAACCTGCCGCCGGCCCGTAGCGGCTCAGCGGGGGCCTAGGCCCAAAGAGTCGCGAAGCTTTTTCAGCACCGGCGGCACGCCGCGGGGAAACAGGATTCCCTTCACGCGGAGGAGAGTCGGATTCTTCCATCCGTCTATGTCTTGATGGGTCTTGAAGCCCAGCACATTGGGGTCACTCGCGTCAGCCAAGCCCGCCAGATGGGCCAGCACGGTCAGCAAGGCCTGGTCCTGCCGATGGTTCTTGCGGTCGGACCCTTCGGGCGCGATGCATTCCTTCACAAGCGCTCCTTGCCGCCAGCGCCGTGCAAGCTCGCGGGCCGCTTCAAAGGAGGGATCGAAGGCGACGCAGCCGCCGCGAAGGTTGAGTTTGTCACGCGCCCAGTCTGCGTCCAATCCGAAATATGCCAGCACTTTCGGATGCGTCCAATCGACGATGGTCCCCGAAGACCGGGGCGAATAGAAGCCGCATCTGCGGACCGCCGCACGCAGCGCCGTCAGCGGCTCCGTAACGACGGCGCCGGCATCCAGCCAGAGGACGGGCTCCCCGGCCTCCTCGAGAAGATCGGCTATGATGACCGGCTTCCAGGCGAATTCGCCGGCATTCACTTTGATGTCGAAGTAGGCCGGGTACTGTTCGAACTCGAACCGTCGCCATTCCAGCTGGCGGCGCTTGCCGATCCGCCACCTTTGCCAGGCCGTGAGGCCGAGATCATAGACGACCACGCGCAGGTCCGGCTCGTGGCGTCCGACGCTGGCCAGCATTTGCCGGAGCGAAGCGCCATGGGTGTGGTCAGCGCCGGTCACGAGGAGCATGGCCTTATCCATTGTCCGATGTGGTCATAGGTCTGTTGGCTCGCGGCACTAGCTCTTGGTCCACCAGACGCAACTGTGATCGACGGGCTGGATTTGCACGCTCAGACGCCGTTGATCGATGAAGTCGTGGACGGCCCTCTTGCAGTTCATCAATGCTCCATAGTCGTCGATCACGATGAATCCGCGTTCGGAGACCGAGTCATAGAGATTGGTAAGCGCGTCGAGCGTCGATTCGTACATGTCGCCGTCCAGGCGTATCAGGGCGAAGCGGTTGGCCCTGACGCCGGGCAGGGTGTCCTTGAAGAGGCCCTTCAAGAAGACCACCTGGTCGTCCAGCAGATCGTATGCGGCGAAGTTCCTGCGCACGGTTTCCTCGGACACGGCAAGTTCCGCGAAGGCATGGAGACGATCGCGCCGGTCGGCCGGAAAGCGCGCCGCATCGGGCCGCGGCAGTCCTTCGAAGGAGTCGGCGCAAAATACGCGCCGATCGCGAATGCCGTGGGCGGCGAGGACGCCGCGCATGAGAATGGACGCCCCGCCGCGCCATACCCCGGTCTCTATGTAGTCGCCCGGTATGTCTTCGTGGATCGTCCGCTCCACCAATCCGCGCAGATGCCGGAGGCGCGCTTGACCGATCATGGAGTGGGCCCTTGCCGGCCAGGCAAAGGCGCCCCGGCGGGTGAGATAAGGATGACGCAGGCGCTGGAGCAGGCTTCTGAGCGCCATCTCAACCTCGCTCTCGCCATAGATGGCGTTTCCCAGCGACTTCTCCAGCAAGTCGAGGTAGCGCGCTCTCAATTCGCCGCTGAGTTCCATGTCCATCCTGACCGGCGCCTCACCTTGTGCCGAGGGGATCGTACATTTCCCCGACGCCCGGCAACCAGAGCGAAGCAATGACATGCCACTCGGCGCCGAACAACCTCGGGCTCTTGTCCTGGGTCTGGTGGGCAGCCGATAAAACTGGGATCGCGTCGGGAGCAACGCGACAATTGCAATCACCCGGACAATCGTCGACCGGATAGGGGCTGAAGCCATGGCCTTTCTCGCGCTGGCGAACCACTCGCCGAATGGCGCGAAGAAGCTCGGAGGTCTTCGAGAGTTGTGATCCCCGATCCGCAGTGGCGACTATTCCGAGGTCTTCCGGGCGACGACTGGCGTCGGCGATGGTGTGATCATCTGCACCATCGACGCCATCGGTGTGTGCCTCGCGGCGATCAAGGTGTTGTCGGAGAAGGTCGAGGCGCTAGAGGCCGAGCTACGGGCAGCGAGGCGGAGCCCGGCCGCCCAAAACTATCTTCGCCGTCGATAGGGCAGCCTTAGCCCCTCCCTCGGATTCCCACCCCGGGACTCTTGTGCCGGCGAGCGCCGCTGCGTTGTCGGGCGTGGCCCAATTTCACCACACAATCTCACGTGTACACCGTCAGCGAGAGTTGGACGGAAGAGGCGGATTGAGGAAGGGTGGGTCTCTGGCTCATCGTAGCCTTTTGAGGAGCGAAGATGAGACGGAAACCCAACGAACTTTCGGACGCTGCGGAGAAGACGGTACGCGACATCAAGCGGGCAACCCGGCGGCATTTCGGCGCCGAGGACAAGATCCGGATCGTGATTGCGGGGCTACGAGGCGAGGACAGCATCGCCGAGCTGTGCCGCAAGGAAGGCATTCACCAGAACCTGTATTACCGCTGGTCGAAAGAGTTCCTGGAGGCAGGCAAGAAGCGGCTGGCTGGCGACACGGTCCGGGAGGCGACGACCGAGGAGGTCAAGACCCTGAGGGCCGAAGCCCATCAGCTGAAGGAGGCCCTGGCCGAGCTTATTCTGGAGAACCGTCTGCTGAAAAAAAGCGTGGTCGGGGATGGGGAGCTCGATACATGAGGTATCCCGCGCCGCTCAGATTCCTCGTCCAACTGAAAGCGAGGTCATCATGGGTCGCGGAATTCTTATGAGGTTGGTAGGGATCCCCATTCCCATTATCATCCTGATCCTGATCTTCTGGCATTGAGAGCCTTCAAGGATGAGCGATGCGGGCACGCGCACTGCCTAGGCGCCCGCGCCGGGAGCGACCGACGGCTGCGCCGAGGCTTTGCTTCCGAGCCGCGGCCTGCCAAATGAGGACTCGACGGACTCCGACCGGCAAGGCGGCGCTTGTCCCGTAGACGCCTTATAGTTTGGGTATCCGGACTGCTGGGCGCCGTAGCCTTGCTCGGTGTGGGCTCGATCTTGCTGCTGGTCTCGGTCGATCTGCGCCATTTGCTCGAGGAATATGGGAGCGCGTCACTCGGCCGGCGCATGACCATCGGCAGCTTGTGGATCGGATGGGGCAATCCGCTATCCGTTGAACTCCGCGATTTCCGGCTCGCCAACGCGCCCTGGGGCAGTTCTCCGGAGATGCTGCAGATGGACAGCGTTTCGGCGGAAATCGACGTCTGGTCGCTCTTCGGCGGCGCCCTGCGGTTCGAGAAATTGGAGGTGGTAAACCCGGTCATCGTCGTCGAGCGCAATGGCGATGGCGCTGCCAACTGGCATATCGGGAAAATCGGATCGCCGCCGCCGAAGGCCCCTTTCTTTATCCGTTCCCGGTTTCCCACGCTGATCGATTTTTCCCTCCGCGGCGGCAAGGTGGGCGTTCGAGTGTCAAGCGGCAATTGGCTGCGCCTCGAACTGCGTGACCTCAAGATCCACTCCGCCGGTGCCGATCAGCCCGTGGCCATTGCTCTCGACGGCGCCTTCAACGACCTGGCTGCCGAGCTAGTGGGCGAAGTGCAATCTTTCAACATCATGCGGGATGCGTCGCTGCCGTATGGCATGGCCATTTCCATCGCCAATGCCGAGACCGCCATCGATTTCAAGGGCACCGTCATGGATCCCATGAATTTCGACGGTGTGCAGGGACCGATCAAGATTAAGGCGCAGAAGCTGGACGACCTGCTGCGGGCGTTCAACGGAGCGAGCGGCTACAATCCGTCGCTTCAGCTCGGTGGTAATCTGAACCGGAACGGCAACCATTGGCAGATATCCGATGCCAGCGGAAGTCTTGTGGGCAATGCCTTCACCGGGGCGCTCACGTTGGACGAGGGAGGCCGCGGTCAAACCGACAGCATAAGCACCGACCTCGCTTTTGCCACACTCGACCTGAGCCCGCTGTTTGCCTCCGCGACCAAGGCCGGCGGCGCGAAGACTGGCGATTGGGGCACTTTGTCGCTCCGATCCGACGAGAAGCGGGGCACGAACATCGCCGCCCATCTCGCCGCCAAAATCCTCACCTATGGGGCGATGCGCCTGGTCGATGTGGGATTCCGGGGTCGTCTCATCTCCGGGGCGGCCAGTCTCGAGCAACTGAAGTTTGCGTTTGCCGGCGGTACGCTCGACATGTCCGGTAAAGTCGAGAACGTTGTCGGTGGCGGCCATATGGTCGCGCACGCGGCAGTCTCCGGGGTCGATATCGACCGGCTGTCCCAAATGGCCGGTGCCAAGGCGGGCCAGATTTCGGGCAGGCTCGATGGCGGCGCAACCCTGGACATGACCGGTGGCACCGCACGGACTGCACTCAAGGCAAGCCGCGGTCACTCCGTATTGGCGGTGACCCAGGGACATATCGCACGCGATTTGATCGAGCAGATCTCCACCGATCTGCGCTCCCTGTTTCGCACGAGCCATGGCACCGTGGAGGTGAATTGCCTGCTGGGAGTGGTCGACCTCAGAAACGGCGTGGGCGGCGTTTGGCCGTTGAGACTGCGGACATCCGGCGGCACCTTGGTCGGAGGCGGGTCAGTGGACTTCTTTCGTCAGCGCCTCGACCTGACCATTCAATCCGAGTCTGCCTCGACGAGCTTCTTTGCCTTGGACGTGCCAATCAGCATAAGCGGTGACTTCCAGCACCCGAGCATCCGGCCACAGATCGGCTCCTCTGGCGCATCGCTTAAGCCCATGGGCAAGGATCCTCTGCAAGGCTTGCCGCAGGACTTGCGGGCGATGGCGCAGCGCAATTCCTGTCTGCGCTAGAATCGCCCGGTGACGGTCTACCTGTCTTCGTTGGCTTGGTTGGTGATCCAGTGGCCGCCGAAAGAGATGTCTTTGCCGATTCCGGCCGTCGTATTGCCTCCGGCGAGCAGGCCAGCGGCAATCCCGCGTCGAGCCCATG
>DATNJA010000133.1:0-20019 GCA_035604155.1 Candidatus Udaeobacter sp.
GGCGGGCGAAGAGCGCGGCCTCGAACTCCCGCCTGCCCTGTTTGGCGTCTTGGCGGTAGAAAATGAACGCACAGCGCTCGATCCCCAAGCTGAGCTCGTGGCGCTTCCAGGGCGCCAGCTGCGCGTTGTAGATCGCATCGAATTCTACTGGCGCTCCCTCGATCGGCCGGAAGATGGTTTCAGGCACGGTCAACGTCTTGTTGAGAAAAGACGCCGCTTCGCCCCGCTCCCGGAGCAAGGCAACCTCCTCGGGCGTATTGCAGAGGAAGATCAGCCGGTGATGGGGATGACGCAGCCGATGAACGACAGCATGCCGACGGAGCGCCCTGATCCAGGCCGCCTCTTCGATGGACCAAGTGGGAGAGATCAGGAACCAGGCGCCGCGCTTGCCCATGCCGGCAGGCGCGATGCTGGCCAAACCCAATGGCGCTCGTGGCACGATGCCGGAATAGGAGATGAGCGGGTCGGTGCTTAACACGGCTGCCGACAGCCAGAACTCGCCCTTGGCTCGAGATTCTCGCCGCAGGCTCGCGATTGCATTGTGCAATGCAATGCCGAGGAGTTCCGCAGCCGAGGGCGGACGAAACCCCAGGTCTCGCATCAACATGGCCTCGCCCTGGCCGCTCCATTTTGCCTCTGTCGATCCGACTTGCGCCATCGGCCGGCGATCTCCCTATTGTCCGTCGCCCAAACGGCGTGGCCGCAGGACCGGCAACAGCAGACCCGCCAACCGCAAGGTCAGCCTTTGACGTGGCGTCGCCCAATCCTCGAGGAGGAGCCTGGCGCCAGGGTTCGAATCGCGGAGCTCGAGCACGCCCGTCCATCCGGCTTGGGCGATGAGCGCGCGTCTCAGGGCGTCGCGGGCGATTGCGGACTCGAGCTTGGGCGCGACCTCGCAGAAGCGCTTCAGCAATGCCGATCTGATCGCACTATTGAGGCCCGGCGGCGCGTTGCCCGACCTGGTTCCCCCGCCAAAGAACCGACTGTTGGCCCAGGAGTTTCCATCGTGCAGACGGTAGAAACCGAGCGCCCGCTCCAATCGGACAGTGCCTCCCAACATGTGGGCGGCGCGTGCCAGATATCCATCGGCACAGATCCGCAGGTCTTCCGGGTTCGCCGGCCGCATCGCCTCGATCGCGATACGGCGGAAGGCCATTCCGGAGGTTGCCGACCACGGCCAGCCGCCCAAGCCGCAATCGATGAAGACCAGCATGTGCTCGCCCTCGCCCTCGATCCGCAGGACCCCGGCCGGCGCACCGGAGCGGCGCGGGTCGCCATTCCGGAAGATCGGAAGGCCTCCCGCCAGGATCCTTCCTCCGCCATCGACAAATGCCATGTCCGACGTGGAGATGGCAGCCGCCCCTGCCCGGCTGAGGTGGGCAGCGATGTGACGATCGAGGAACTCGGAGCCCCAGTAGTCGTCGCCGTCGAGAAATGCCACGAACCGCGCCGAGGTCGCATCGAAGCCCGTCAGCATGGCCGCCATCTGACCGCCGTTGGTCTCGCGGCGGATGAACCGGAACCTGGCATCGCCAAGCTCGGTGAGGCAGGCTGAAATCCGCTCCGGCGAACCATCGGTCGACAGGTCATCGACCACGACGCAGTCGAAATCCCGGAAGGATTGCCCGGCGACGGATCGGATAGCCTGCTCGATGAACGAGGCCTGGTTGAAATTGCCGATAACGACCGAAGCAAGCGGCGGCCTTGCTTCGACGGGTGCGCCTCCAGACTCAGATCGGCTCATTTCAATCGGTTATTATCGCAGGCTATAGAGCGCAGCCGGGCCATATCTAGCAGCAGAATGATTGCTTGGGCCAGCCGAACGGCCGCCAGAGCCTGATCGTCTCAAGCCTGTTCGGCTCGAGACGATCAGGCTCAATTCGGAATATGTGGAGCAGGATTCACGGGTCAGCTTGATAGATGCTGACCCGATCTTGCTACAGGGCCCCATTCAGTTCTTGCGCGCGTTCTCGCTGGCCCAGGCAAGCGCGTAGTCTGCCACTTCCTCCCATCCGGGCGCTGCGATGAGCCAATGAGTGCGGCCGGTGAAGACTTTGATCTCGGTCAAGGCCCGGGACCGGTGATGCCTGCGATAGGCAGCCTGAACCGCCGAGAGTTGGACCGTCCGGTCCTGATCGCCGGCGATGAGGAGCAAGGGCGCGCGCCGTGGGTTCGTGAAATCGACCCGGTTGCCGAGGCCCAAGGCGAGGTCGAAGTAGATCCTTCCCGGCGTGGGCACGATCTGGCTCTCATAGGCGGCCCGCTGCTCGTCGGCGGACGAACGCTGCATGAAACTCCGGGCGAAATGGCCGAAGTTCATGGTCGCGGGGCGCCGCCACGCCTGCCAGGCGAGGAACACGGGCAATGCCGCCCAAATGGTCGCCAGACCCGGGAAAACACCACGCGCCGGCGCGGGATCGATGGCGACGCCCGCTGCTCCCAATCCCCGATCCAGCAAGAGCTGCACGAACAGGCCTCCGAAGGAATGGCCGATCAGGACCGGCGGGGCCGGCAAGGCCCGGATCAAGCGTTCATGGTGTCTGACGATGTCCGGGATCGTCAGCCTGCCCAGAGCCGGATGAGGCGAGCGCCGGAGGTCTTCGATCGGGCGGTCCTGGAGCGGCCATTCGGGCGTCAGGCAGTGCAATCCCTGGGCCTCGTAACGGCGGCGAAAGGGATCCCACGAGGCCGAGGTGAGCCAAGCGCCGTGGATGAGAACCACGTCATGAGGCGTCACGGATTTCCCCCTTCGGGCCCTCAGGCGCTCCGCGCCCTTTCGTCATTCCCGCACAGGCGAGAATCCATCTGGCCCATGGACCTCCGCTGTTGCGGGGATGACGAATAGGGTGGTTGTGCTCTATCGGAACCCCCCTAACGCCGGCTGCCGCCGACGACAAAGAGATCGTGCAGCGCGTGGACGGAAACAATCAAGATCAGCAAGGAGCGCAGTGCTGCTCCTCCGCCCCAGCGCGGTGACGACAGTTTCAGGACCATCCGCAGCGACAGCAATCGCTTCCAGCTGAAGATCCCGACCGCTTCGGTCACCTCCCGGGACAGCAGATGGAGGGCCCACTCGGATCGTAGAATCTCGTCCGCGGCCCGCGGCGGCGCGAAAAAGATCTTCTTGCGCGAAGCAAGGGTCGCCGGCGGCAGCCGATCGGCGAAGGCTTCCCTGATCAGCCTCTTTCCGCCCCATTCTCCGACGAGCGACTCTTCGCCAAGGGCGCTCGCGAAGGCGAAGACCTTGTCGTCGAGGAACGGGACGCGCCCCTCTATGGAGTGGGCCATCTCCTGCCTGTCCGCCAGAAAGTTCAAGATGTAGGCAGGCAGATCGTATCGCAAGGCAAGATACCGGTCGGCATTGGTCGATGTCATCGGCTCGGCCTGAGCCGACCGCAGATCCTCGGCCAGCGTTCTGAGCGCACTGGCCGGGGAGAAGCAGGGCCGGAACTCCCGGCTCAGATGGGCGCGGATGAAGCGGGCATAGAACAGCGCCCGCTGCCCCAGGTGAGGTGCGGAGCCGAACAGGCGGTTCAGGGCGGCAATGTCTCCGGCGCGCGGGACCGAGAGGAAACCCGTCCCAAACTGCCGCGACCAGAGCAGGCGGGACCAGCCGGCCAGCTGCCTTGCCATGCCCTGTCGCTGCCCGCTTCCAACGCTCGCGCCGAAATAGGGATAGCCGGCGAACAGTTCGTCGGCGCCTTCGCCTGTCATGATCGCCTTCACATGGGGGGATGCGGCGCGCGACAGCAGGAACTTGGCGGTGCCGTGGGCATTGATGACCGGGATCTCGCTGTGCCAGAGCGACTGGCGGAAGTTCTCCGCGATGTCGCTGTTTCGCACCCGCAGCACGTGATGCTCGACTCCCAGGCGCGCGGCAGTGGCGCGCGCGGCCTGGCTTTCGTCGAGGGCCTTGTCGTCGAAGGCGATCGTGAAGGCCTTCGGCGATCGCACGCCGTCATGCACCATGGAAGCGAGCACGGCAGAAGAGTCGATCCCGCCGGACAGGTAGACGCCAACGGGGAAATCGCCGTGCAGTCGGACGCGCACGGCTTCGTCGAACAGGTCCCGGAATTCCCGGGCGAGAGTTTCCCCGTCCGTTCGGCGCGCCGGGGTCGTCCATTTGACGGACCAGTATGGCCGTTCGGAAAACCTGGCCTCGGTCGCCTCGACATAGCACCCCGGTTTTACTTCGAGAATCTTGGCGAACGCGGTGGTTCCGGGAAGCGTTATGCCGACCAGCTTCGTGGCCAGCGAAGCATGGTCGAGCATCCGCGGAACACGCGGATCGGCGAACAGCGCCTTGGCCTCGGAGGCGAACAGCAGGAGGTTTCCGGCCGCGTGATAGCAGAGCGGCTTGATGCCGAACCTGTCTCTGACCAGATAGAGAGCCTGGTCTCGGCTGTCGTAGAGGGCAAAGGCGAACTCGCCGCGCAGCAGCGCAAAGCTATCCACGCCACGGAGCTCGAAGAGATAGGGAATGATCTCGACGTCGGATTGGATGTCGCATTCGATGCCCGCCTCGCGCACGAGGCCGGCAAGTTCCCGGTGATTGTAGATCTCCCCATTGCAGACCGCGACTATCGTGCCGCGACGATTGCTGACCGGCTGCGCCTCGGCTCCCTTGAAGAAGGAGAGCCGGGCGTGGCCCAAGGCCAGCTTGCCGTCGGGACTGAACCAGCAGCTTCGACCCTCGGGCCCGCGGTGAGCGAGCGATTCGATCATTGCCGCAATGACGCTTGCTTCGCGCCGGCCGCCCCGCCAATCCAGCTCCCCGGCAATGCCGCACATCGATGTTCTTGCTCCTCGGAAACTTACCAGCCGGTCGGGCCGGCGACATCCGCCAATGGCAACCGGCCAGCCTCGCGCGGCGACAGAGTCCGCGCGGAACGCCCGCCGCCGCCGGCCGGAGGTCTTGCGACTTTGTCATGCCTCACCACCAACGCGACACCACGCGATTGACCCAAGCCGCCAGGTCCGGCGACAGCCTTGTCACCCACCATCCCAAGCGGGCGGTCGCGGTTATCACGACCAGTCTCTTGTTCCGGCGAATCGCCTGCACGGTCTTCGCCGCGACCTTCTCGGGCGTCGTGCAGCTGACCCAGGTCGGAAAGCGCGACAGCCAGGGCGCTATCATCGCCGTATCGACGAAACCCGGGCAGATCGCGGTTACGCCGAACCACCGCCGGCCGAATTCACCGTGCAACGCCTGGGTGAATCCGACGAGGCCGAACTTGCTGGTCTGGTAGGCCGCGGCATTGCGAAAGGGGACAAGGCCGAGAGCGCTGCAGATATTGACGATATGGGCCTCGTCCTGGGCCAACAGCGTGTCGATCAGTTCCCGGATGAGCTGTATCGGCGCCAAGAGATTGACCGCCATGAGGCGCCCCCACTGCGCCTCGGTCATATCCCGGGTCGGCCCGAAATAGGCGATCCCGGCGTTGTTCACGAGTATGTCGAGCTTGTTCCAGCGGGACAGAAGCTCTCGAACCGCCAAGCTGATCTCGGATGGATCGGCAAGATCGCAGATCCATTCCACGGCCTCCACGCCATGGCGCCTCGCCTCGCCGGCGGTTGCAGAAAGTTCCATGGGGTCGACATCGATCAGCCACAGGGCGACACCTTCCTTGGCGAGCGCAATCGCGATCGCCCGACCGATGCCGCGGGCCGCCCCGGTTACGAGCGCCTTTTTGCCGCGCAACCCATGCATGACGATCGACGGTGTTCGAAGATCATTTCCATTGCCTATGTCAGGGATCGCCGGCCACTTTACGGACCATGCCGTCCTGGGTCGAACGAAAACCAGTTACCGGCATCAGTCCTGGCAAATGCGCCGCTGCCGCCGAGGCGGCCCGAGGACGGCTCTGCAAGCTTATCGTCTCAAGCCTGTGCGGCTTGCAACTCGGTGAGCAGCTGCTTGCGGTAGAGATGGTAGTCGACCTCGATGGAATGGCGCGGCGACTTGGCCCAACTGTAGAGCGGCCGTTCGGCCTGTTGCAGGATTCTTGCCTCGATGTCCCGCAGCCGGCGCCATCGGCCGCGGATCTCCCGGGCGACGAGCCGTGCCTGGAGATCCGACAAGGGCCAGATGCAGCCGATGGGCTGGACCAGGCCAATGAAATAGAGATCGCGGCGAGACGGCGGGAAGACGAACAAGTAAAGCGGTGGCCGGTCGGCCTCCTTCCAGTCGACCAGGGAGCGTTCCAGGAAAGGAAAGCTGATGCGGTAGCCCGTCGCGGCGATGACCACGTCGAATTCTTCCCTGGCGCCGTCGACAAAAGATACCTGCCGGCCGTCGAACCCCGTTACGTCTGGGCGAGGACGAATCCGCCCCTCGCGAATGGCCGCGAAAATATGGGAATTCAGATTCGGATGATGCTCCAAGGGCTCATGGTCAGGCGGCTGGAGCCCATGGCTCTGATTGCTGCCTTGAGTCACCCATAGGTAGAGCTTGGCCAGATCCTGCATCACCCGCCGCGGCAGCAACCGCAGCACCCGGTACATGACGTCGATCGGCAGGCCCAAGACGAATTTGGGAAAGAAATAGTAACCGCGCCGCATGCTCATCGAGGTGCCGGCCGAGACCTTGGCGGTCTCGAGAGCGATATCGCAGGCCGTATTGCCGCCGCCGATGACCAGCACGCGCTTGCCCGCAAAGGGCCAGGCCTGCTTGTAGGCGTGGGAATGCAGGAAGCTGCCCGTGAAGCGGCCGGAGAACTGGGGCAGTCTCGGTTCCCAGTGATGGCCGTTGGCAACCAGCAGGTAGTCGAATTTTTCGCTGGCGGAGCCGTCGGGACCCGATGTCTCGATCAGCCAGCCGCGCTCCCCCGCCGGGGTCGCGCGGACGACTTCGGTCTTGAAGCGGACGAAGGAAGTGACGCCGAAATGCTCGGCGTAGCCCTGGAAATAGCGGCGCAGCTGATTGTGGGACGGATAGTGGGGGTAGTCCCTCGGCATGGGGTAGCCGTCATACTGCGAAAGCCACCGCGAGCTGATGGCGTGGGTCGTCTCGTAGATGCTGGAGTGGGAGGCCGTGGGGCTGTAAATCCAGTTGCCTCCGACCGCGGCGTTGCGCTCGAAGATCACGAGATTGGTCAGGCCCTCGGCGATCAGGTTTTTGCCCGCGGCGATGCCGCTGGGGCCGGCGCCGATGATGCAGATGCGAGGTCCCTCGCCCGCTGGGCGAGAAGATGCTTCGGTTCCCAACGTCCCCATCCCGCCTTAGCCTTTGATAGCTCCAGCCCGTGACTGCCCCACCCTTGACTGATAGCACGCCAGCTGGAAAAACGGACACCGGCTTCGCGTTTGCAACCATGGAGTTGCCAGCCCGGCGGATTTTTGGTCCAGTTGCAGCATCGGTCGAGCGCGGCAGAGGCGCGAGGCCTCTTGCGTCGGGACCCGGCCGATCCACAATTCGTGCGGGATTCGCATTTGAACTTTGCCGAGAGGCGGCATTCCACCTAGACCCAAACATCAGAGGGAGATTGGGAGATGCGTAGATCGATGGGATTCGCGGCCAGTGTGCTGGCCCTGGCCGGCTGCCTGGCGCTCTCGGGCTGCAATTCGGAAGGCGGAATCGGCGACATGACTTCCGGCGAGACGGCCGGCACAGGCCTCGGCGCGGTCGGCGGCGGGCTTATCGGCTATGCCATCGCGGGTGGGCCGGCTGGCGTCATCCTGGGTGCAGCGGCCGGCGGCCTTGTCGGCAATCGACTGGGCAACGTCCTGGATGGGAACGAGCAGTCGGCCGCGGGCCAGGCGGCCGCTCGTGCCGCGGAAGCCAATGTGGGCACGGTGGTTACCTGGCGGAAGACAGATGCCCTGTGGCAGACCGAGGCCCAAGGCACGGCGACCCCCAGGGGCGGCTTCTTCACCGACAGCAACGGGCGCACTTGCCGCTTCGTCTATGAGACCATGATCAAGAACCAGCAGCAGACCGACGATACGGTGAAGCTCTGCAAAGGCTCCTCTGGCTGGGTCTCGGCCTGAGGAGGGGCAACCGCCCCCGGCCTCGTCCCGGCGCGATAGCCTGTTCTTCGAGCCGGCGCCGGCGGCGGTAGCCCGGCTCCGGCTTCGAGGGGAGGAACGCCATGGCGCCCGAGCGGATCGAGGTCGCCTGCTGCATCGCCGGGGGTGGGCCGGCCGGCATGATGCTGGGCCTGCTTCTGGCGCGCGGCGGCGTCGAGGTGCTGGTGCTGGAGAAGCACGGCGATTTCCTCAGGGATTTTCGCGGCGACACCATCCATCCCTCCACCCTGGAGGTGATGCATGAGCTGGACTTGCTCGATGCCTTCCTCCGGCTGCCCCATGAGAAGATCGCGACGCTCTCCGGCCAGGTCGGCGCCGAGTCGCTGCAGATCGCCGATTTCCGCCATCTGCCGACCCGCTGCAAATTCGTCGCCCTGATGCCGCAATGGGACTTCCTCGCCTTCCTGGCCGGGGCGGCGAAGCCCTATCCCGGCTTCCGCCTTCGGATGCTGAGCGAGGCGAGCGAATTGATCGGGGCCGACGGCCGCATCGTCGGCCTCCGAGCGAAGACGCCGGACGGGATGCTGGAGATACGCGCGGGCCTGGTGGTGGCGGCCGATGGGCGCCATTCCACCCTGCGCGGGCAGGCTGGGCTGGAGGTGATGGATCTGGGTGCGCCGATGGACGTGTTGTGGCTTCGCCTGTCGCGCCGGGCGAGCGATCCGGCGCAGACCCTGGGGCGCTTCGACGGCGGGCGCATCATGGTCATGCTGAACCGCGGCAGCTATTGGCAATGCGCCTTCGTCATCCCCAAGGGCGGCATCGAGGCGATTCGCGCCGCTGGGCTCCCAGCGTTTCGCGAGGCCGTTGCCGGGATGGCGCCCTATCTCGCCGACCGGCTCGGCGAGCTGGCGAGCTGGGACGACGTGAAGCTGCTGACCGTGGCAGTGGATCGCCTGCGGCGCTGGCACCGTCCGGGGCTGCTATGCATCGGCGATGCCGCTCACGCCATGTCGCCGATCGGCGGGGTGGGCATCAACCTCGCCATTCAGGACGCGGTGGCGACGGCGAACCTGCTGGGTCCGTCCCTGCTTCGGGGCGCGGCCAGCGACGACGCGTTGGCCGCGGTGCAGCGCCGGCGGATTTTCCCCACCGCCATGACCCAGCGCCTGCAGGTGATGGTGCAGAACCGGGTGATCAGCCCGGTGCTGGCAGGGGCGCCGACCACGGCCCTGCCGTTTCCGCTGCGGCTGATCCGGCGGTTCCCGGTCTTGACCCGGCTGCCGGCCCGCTTGCTCGGCCTGGGGTTTCTGCCGGAACATGTGCGCTTCCATCCCGCCTGACCCGCCGGCGCCCGACCCAAGGATCCCGGCAGCGCGCCAATGACCTTGCAGAACCGCGTTACGCCTCAGGGCGAGATCCTCGCCATCCCCGCGCGCGGCCTCTTCACCGGCAACCGCGGAATCATCCATGATCCCGCGACGCGGACCCTGCTCGCCAAGCGCTGGACCACGAAGGCCTGGATCATTTGCCTCTGCGACTACAAAGGTTGGCGCCGGACGCCGATGGCCGGCCGGAGCTGGACCGAGCTCTTCTTCCTCGACGAGGCGACGGCGCTCGCGGCCGGACACCGGCCATGTTTCTTCTGCAGGCGCGAAGCGGCGGAACGCTTCCGGGTGGCCTGGGCCAGGGGCAACGATGTTGCGCTGCCGAAGGCAGCGGCGATGGATGCGGTGCTGCACGCCGAGCGGCTCGACGGAAAGGCCAAGCGCATGCATCCGCTGCCAGGTCCCGCCCGCGATCTGCCGCAAGGCGCGATGCTGTGGGCGGATGGCGATTGTTGTCTCAAGACCGATGGCGGAATGTATCGCTGGTCGCCCGACGGCTATCGGCCCATGCTAACATCGTCGAAAGATATGCGGCTGCTGACACCGCCATCGACGGCGAGGGCGCTCGCGGCGGGCTATCGCCCCGTCCTGCACCCAAGCATCGAGGACGGCATGTCCCGCGGGGAGGGAGGACTGCGTCGTGGTTGAAGTGCTGCGGCTCTTCATCGACCGGACCGCCACGCCGATCGGCGAGCTGATCGTCGTGGCTGACGATGAGGGACGGTTGCGCGCCATCGACTGGACCGATCGGGAGGCGGGCATGCTGCGCAGCTTGCGCCTGCATTACGGCGCGCGAGGCTTCGCACTCCAGCCCAAGCGCAATCCCGGCGGGCTCACGCACGCGATGGCGGCCTATTTCAAGGGCGATCTTGGGGCCATCGAGAGCCTGCCGGTGGCGACCAACGGGACGCCCTTTCAGCGCAAGGTCTGGCGTGAGCTGAGGCGCATACCTGCGGGTGCGACCCTTTCCTATGCTGAGCTCGCGCGCCGGATCGATCGGGCCAGCGCCGTGCGCGCCGTCGGACATGCCAATGGCGCCAATCCCATCAGCATCGTCGTACCCTGCCACCGTGTCGTGGGTTCGGACGGCAGCCTCACGGGCTACGGAGGCGGGATTACGCGCAAGCGCTGGCTGCTCGCCCATGAGGCCGCCGGAACCGAGCGGCATTAGCCCTCATGGGTTCTTGAGGCAATATTTCTCGACGTCGCTGGAGCCCCGTTCCAGGTTGGATTGGGCGGAACTGAGCTCGGAGAACTGCGACGAGCAGTTGTCGGCGCCGATCGCCTTGCTGACGCAACCTTGGTAGTCGCTTAGCCGCTGCGTCACTTCCGTCAGCGCATGTTCATAGCCGGTGCGGGCAACGCCGCAATAGGCCGGGTCTGGAGTGTCCTGGCAGCCCGCGAGCGCGCTCGCCGCCAGGATTGCCGCCAGGACCGCCCGAATATCACCACGCATGAGTCATTTCCATTTTCTGTCTATCCCCGATGCTGGCTAACATGCCATAGCCGGCAGATGTCGTGACAGAAAGAGGCTCGCCAAAGCAAACGCTGGGTCAGCGTGGAAAATGCGAGGACATCAAGGAATCTGGAGCATGTTCCAATTCAATCGGGTGGAAACATACTCTAGGCTGGCGTCAGCGAAGCATTCGGCTTGGGCAATGGGAATCGGCGCCCGATAGCCTCGGTGTCCGGCGGCGGGGCGAACATGGCGACATGCGGCGAACTGCGGGTCCCGATCCGGATCTTCGATCCCGGAGCCCGGCGCCTGCGCTTGGCGCTTGCCTTCCTGCTGGCCTTTGGCCTGGCGTTGACAGGCCAGGCCGGCGCCGCTGAAGCCACCACGATCGACAATCTGATCGCCAAGCTCGGGCTTCGAGAGGCCGAACTCGGGTTCATCGTGGTCGATCCCGCGACCGGCCAGAGCCTCGCCCAGCGCAACGCCGACAAGCTCTTCCTGCCGGCTTCAGTCAGCAAGCTCGCCACCGTCTACGCGGCGTTGCAGATCCTCGGCCCGAGTTACCGGTTTGCCACCCAGCTCCTGCGCCAGGGAGGCGATCTCTATCTCCAGGGCGGCGGCGATCCCGTGCTGACGGCGAACGACCTGCAGGGCATGGCGATCGAGCTGAAGGCCTCGAACGCCGGGCCCATCGTCAAGTTCTTCTATGACGACGGCCTGATGCCGGCCCTGCCGGAGATCAACGCCGACCAGCCCGTCGCCGCCGAATACAATTGCGGCATCGGCGCCCTCGACCTCGACTTCAACCGCATCGAAATTCTCTGGTCGAGGCCTGTCGCCGGCGGGCCGTTGGCGTTCCAGGCCCGCAGCATCGCCGACGGCCTCGAGGTGCCGACCGGCTGGATCGGCTTCGAGCCGGCACGAGAGGACTTGCCGCCGGAAATGCCCTTCCTCTACGCCGGCGACGGCAAGGCCGACCGCTGGCGCTACGCCCGAAGCCTTCCCGACAGCGGCACGTCATTCCTGCCGGTCAAGGGCACGAGCCTCCAGACGGCTCTCGTCTTCGCTCAGCTCGTCTTGGGCGAAGGCATCTCGCTTCCCCAACCGGCACCCGGCCATGTGCCCGCGGGCACGGTGCTGGTGGGGCGGAGCGAAAGCCCGCCGCTGGCGGAAATCGTCCCAGGCCTCATGCGGTATTCCAACAACTCCACCGCCGAGCTGATCGGGCTCGCTGCCTCCCGCGCGCTCACCGGCCGGGCGCTGCCCCCGCAGCAGTCGAGCCTGGCGCTCACCACCTGGTTGGAGGCGCGCCTGCCGCGTACCGACTGGCGGGGCTTCGCGCTGGAATACCACTCGGGCCTCAGCCCGAGGAGCCGGGTGTCGCCGCGGCAGATGGCGGCGATCCTCGGCCTCGTCGCCGGCGACGCCCAACTCATGCAAAGCCTGCCGCCGTTGGACAAGGACGGCGAGCCGGCCGTGCCGGGCGATACTCCTCCGCTGCGCAACGTCCAAGGCAAGAGCGGGACCATGGACTACGCCAGCGCGCTGGCCGGCTTTTTCCCGGCGCGCGACGGAAGAGAGCTCGCCTTCGCCGTCTTCGTCTTCGACCCCGCCCGGCGCGCGGCCTTCGATGCAAACAGGGATGTCAGGGTACTGGCGCCCACGCCCGAGGCTCTCGACTGGACCAGGCGCGCCCGCAAGCTCGAAGCGGAGCTTCTGGGCGGCTGGTTGGACGCGTTCTGAGCCTGGCGGTTTTAGAGGCCGGCGAACTGCCGTCGCGGCCCGCTCTCTGCTCGGATTCCCGGCCTCGACGGATTGGGCGGTACCGCGAGGCATGACATTATTGGAGCAGCTTTCGAGACGCGGCGCTCTCGCGGCTTAAGAGGTCATTCATCGCTGAAGGGGACGGATCGGGGTCAAGGCCCCGGAGAGGATGCCCAGAAACGCAAGAAACCCCGCCTTGGCGGGGTTTCTGCCTGGTGCGCTTGACGAGGTCTGGGCGCCACCGTGCTTCACCGGCGGCACCATTCCCTAACATCGCAGGGTCATTCTCTTACAGCCTGATTGCAACCGCAACGCTCGCGCCGCCCAGGCCCGGAAATTGCCACCGCACCTGCTCCCTATCCTTCCCATATGGTGACGGGGTGCAGGCGGTTGGGCGCCCGCTCGCAGGAGTCATTCGGGAGCGAGACCATGGCCCGTATAGCTGGCTACTGCTTCGTCGCCGTGATCCTGGCTTCGATCGGGGCGACCGTGGCCAGCCTCATGCCGTTGCCGTGAGCGGGCGGCGGACCGTCCGCTGAGGATTTAGAGCACATAAGGTCGCTGCGGCTTCATCCCGGCTCGCAGCGCAAGGCGCGCTAGCATACCCCTAGACCCTAGCGCGCCAGCCGCCGCCGGCCAGTCCCGCCCGCTCCCTGCTGGCCGGCGGCGGCTTCCCTAAGAGCCCCGGCCTTATTGGCCGGTCAGGTTGCACCCGTCTCCTTCCCAACCGACCTTGCTCACCCGATTGTCCGCGCCCAGCGTGAATCGCGCGATGCAGACTTGTTGGACCGATTGGCTGGGAATGTAGCGTCGAGGCAGGGACGCATTGCCGGCGGTGAACGCGGTGGGACCGCCGAATCCGTTTTGATAGGCGGGGGAGCCCATGGCGACCGTATAGCCGCCCTCGGTCACCATGCGCGTCCAGCGGTATTGGAGCATGGTCTCTCCATTGCCGAGAGCCGTGCGTGTTTCCGGCTCGCCCAGCTGGGCAATAAGCTCTTCGCCCGAGGCCCCCCGCCAGGAAAGAAGGCCCCGGTTCTGGGCCGATGGCTGCCCCGTGGCGCAGGCCGCGAGCGCCCCGAAAATGGCCAGGGCCAGCCAGATCCGCTTATGCGACATGGGAAGGCAAGACCGGTTTCAACCTCTTGGAGGATCATATGGCTGGGCCGGTCGAGAAAGCAAAGAGGCGCCGCCAGTCTGGGATCGCCGGCCTTGGGGAATGGGCTCGTGTTCCGTTTTTGTTCCACGCCCTCCCGTGCCCGCGAGTGCAGACCCGAAGGTGCGTGGCTAGGGCAGCAACAACAGTTGCGGTTAATTTGTCATAGCATTGAAGACTCTGGTTTAGATTGCTGACTTATTGATTTAAAATTCCATCGGTTTGGGTCTGGGGATTGAACGATGTTGAGGATTGGCGATCTTCTGGTCGCGGCAAAGCTCGTAACCGTGCGGGACATCGATGCTGCGGTCAAACAGCAGATTGCGCGCGGCGGACGGCTTGGCGACAATCTGGTGGAGCTCGGCGCCATCAGCCGGGAAGGCTTGGAGGCCTTCCTGCAACGGCTGCCCTTGGAGCCCTCGACCCTTGCCGACACGGGCATCCCCGAATCCGATCTGCTGAACCTGCTGATGAAGCTGATCTACGTCTCCCGGCTGGAAACGGTCAGCCAATACGTCAACGCCATCAAGCTGCCCCGCCATCTGGTCCTGCAGCTCGTTCAAAGCTGCATCGACCGCATGTTGCTGGCGGCCGTGGGCGCGGCGGAGATGACGGGGCTCTCGGATCAGCGCTACTCCATCACCGATACGGGCCGGCGCTGGGCGGTGGAGGCGCTCGCCCATTCGCAGTATTCCGGACCGGCCCCGGTATCCCTCGAGAGCTTCGCCGAGCGGGTGCGCCTGCAGAAGGTGACCAACGAGCTGGTGTCCTGGGACCGTATCCGGGGATCCTTCGAGGGCCTCACCATCACCGACGCCTTCGTCGAGCAGATGGGCCCGGCGATAAACTCAGGCCGCGCCATCCTGCTCTACGGGCCGCCCGGCAACGGCAAGACCTCGATTGCGTTGCGCCTGCGCAACGTGTTCAGCGACGTCATCTACATCCCCTTCGCCGTGATGGTCGAAGGCCAGATCATGCGGGTCTTCGATCCCAGCGTGCATGAAGTGCCGAGCCTGCCCGGCGGCTCCGACGAGTCGCGCGGCACCGTGCGCCGCGAGGGCTACGATGCCCGCTGGCAGCCCAGTCACAGGCCCTTCGTCATTGCCGGCGGCGAGCTCACGCTGGAGATGCTGGATCTCAGCTACAACGACACCGCCAATTTCTACGAGGCGCCGCTGCACGTGAAGGCGCTGGGCGGCTGCTTCATCATCGACGATTTCGGCCGCCAGCTCGTCGCCCCCACCAGCCTGCTGAACCGCTGGATCGTGCCCCTGGAAAGCCGGGTCGACTATCTGAAGCTCCACACCGGCAAGAGCTTCTCCCTCCCCTTCGAGGAGCTGGTCCTGTTCTCGACCAACCTTGAGCCGGAAGAACTGATGGATCCGGCCTTCCTGCGCCGGCTGCCCTACAAGCTCGAGATCGGCGGCCCGAGCGAAGCCGCGTTCAAGGAAATCTTCATCAAGGTCGCCAAGGATGCGGGCCTCGAATATACGGAAGCGGACTTCAGGGTCATCGTAACCAAGATCACCAAGGACAAGGGCCTGAGGCTCGCCAATTTCCAGCCCAAATTCATCATCGACCAGGTTCTGGCCGCCTGCCGGTTCATGGACGTGAAGCCCCATTTCGAACCGCGCTTCGTCGATTACTCCATCAACAACCTCAAAGTGAACCGCTCGGACGCGCCGGAGGCCACCCAAGCCCATAGGGCCTGAGCCCGGGCCTGAGCCCGGAAGGCCTGAACCCCGAGGGGCGGCAAACCGGCCGTCTCATGAGCGCTGTTCTCGGCTGCAAGTCCTGCTATTAGGACGGTTCCGAGAGAGACGAGGAGCGGTTCCCCACGTGACGGTGGCTAAGCGCAGTCTGTTGACCGGTGCCACCGGCTTTGTCGGCGCCGCAGTCCTGCGCCGGCTGCTGACGGCCGGCCATGGCGTGCGTGCGCTGGTACGAAAGGATAGCCCGCGCGACAACCTCGCCGGTCTCGAGGTCGAATGCATCGAGGGCGATCTGCGCGATGCCGCGTCGGTCGGCCGCGCCATGGCGGGGGTCGATGCCGTCTTCCACGTTGCCGCCGATTACCGCCTTTGGGCCCGCAATCCCGAGGAGATCCGCCGCAACAACCTGGAAGGCACGCGTCACGTCATGGAGGCCGCCCTTCGCGCCGGCGTCGGGCGCGTCGTCTATACCAGCAGCGTCGCCACTCTGGCGCCGCGGGCCGATGGGAGTCCTGCGGACGAAACCGACAGCGTCGCCGAAACGGCGGCCATCGGCGCCTACAAGCAAAGCAAGGTGGCGGCCGAGGCCCTGGTGCGCCGGATGGTGGCCGAGCAGGGCCTGCCGGCGGTGATCGTCAATCCATCCACGCCCATCGGCCCGCGGGACATCAAGCCCACGCCCACGGGGCGGATCATCGTCGAGGCGGCTTCGGGCCGGATGCCCGGCTATGTCGATACGGCCCTGAACCTGGTCCATGTCGACGACGTCGCCGCCGGGCACTTGGCGGCCTACGAGCGCGGCCGGACGGGCGAGCTTTACATCCTGGGCGGGGAGAACGTGGCGCTCGCCCGCATGCTGGCCGAGATCGCCGGCATCGCCGGGCGGCGTCCGCCCCGCCTCAGCATTCCGCGCCGGGCCATTTATCCGATCGCCTTCTTCGCCGAGGCGGCGGCGCGCGTCACCGGGCGCGAGCCTTTCGTCACGCTCGACGGGCTGCGCATGGCCAAGCACCGCATGGTGTTCTCCTCGGCCAAGGCGGAGCGCGAGCTCGGCTACAAATCCCGGCCCTATGGCCAGGCGCTCGGCGAAGCGGTGGCCTGGTTTCGCCAGCAGGGCTATCTCCCATGAGTCCGGCGATCGCCATCGGCCTCGCCGCGCTCGCGGGCTGGATCTATCTTCTGGCCGCCCGGGGCTTCTTCTGGCAGGCCGGTCCGGAGGACGAATCTCCCGTCGACGGATTGGCGCCGAGCGATGGCTGGCCCAAAGTCGTGGCTGTCATTCCCGCCCGCGACGAAGCCGATGTGGTAGGCGAAACCGTCGCATCGCTCCTGACGCAGGATTACCCGGGGCAGTTTCGCCTCGTGCTCGTGGACGACCAGAGCAGCGACGGCACGGCCGAGGTCGCCCGTGCCGCAGCGCTCCGTGCCGGCGCGGCCGATCGCCTGACGGTGCTGCAGGGCCAGGCGCTCCCCCGCGGCTGGACCGGCAAGCTCTGGGCGATCGCCCAGGGCATTGCCCACGGCCAGGCGGCTGAGCCCGACTATCTGTGGCTGAGCGACGCCGACATCGCCTATGCGCCGGATACGCTCCGGCGCCTCGCAAGCCGGGCCGAAGCCGAAGGCCTCGTGCTCTATTCCCTGATGGCCAAGCTTCATTGCCGAAGCTTCGCGGAACGAATGTTGATTCCGGCCTTCATCTTCTTCTTCCGCATGCTCTATCCCTTCGCCTGGGTCAGCAGCCGGACGAGACGCCTCGCCGCCGCCGCCGGCGGCTGCATGCTGGTGCGACGCCGGGCTCTCGTCGCAGCCGACGGCATCGAATCGATCCGCGGCGAACTCATCGACGATTGCGCGCTCGCCCGGCGCCTCAAGACTCAAGGTCCGATCCGGCTCGACCTGACGGAGCGCGCCCGCAGCATCCGGCCCTATCCCGGCATCGATCCCATCCGGCGAATGGTGGCCCGTTCGGCCTATGCCCAGCTTCGCTTCTCGTCTTTGTTGCTGGCGGGCACGCTTCTGGGCATGGGCCTCCTCTACCTGGCGCCGCCGACCCTGGGTCTCTTCGCCGGCGGGACAGCGCGCATGCTGGGGCTTGCCGGCTGGCTCGCCATGGCCTTCGCCTTCCGGCCGACCCTCGCCTTCTATCGCGTCTCGCCGCTCTGGGGCCTGGCTATGCCGGCCATCGCCGCGCTCTATCTGCTGTTCACCCTGGATTCGGCCCGCCAATACCGGCTTGGCCGCGGCGGATTCTGGAAAGGCCGCGCCCAGGCGCCGGGCTCGGAGGCCGCATGACGACGGCGAGCGAGGCGAGCTCGGGCAAGACCCATCGCGACGAGAATTTTCCCGTCGCCTCCTGGCTCATCCATCCGCGCCACCGCCCGGCCATTCTCGCCTTCTACCGCTTCGTGCGCGCGGCCGACGACGTGGCCGATCACGCAACGCTGGCGCCGGCGGCGAAACTGGCGCTCCTCGACCGGCTCGAGGCGACGCTCACGGGCCAGAGCGATGGCGAGCCCGCCGGCGTCGCGCTGCGCGAGGCCCTGGCGGCACGCGGTCTGGCACCACGCCACGTCCAGGATCTGCTGACCGCCTTCCGCATGGACGTGACCAAGCTCAGCTACGCCGATTGGGACGATCTCATGGGCTATTGCCGCTATTCGGCTATGCCGGTGGGGCGCTTCGTTCTCGACGTCCACGGCGAGCCGCACAGCACATGGGTCGCTTCCGATGCGCTCTGCGCCGCACTTCAGGTCATCAACCATCTCCAGGACTGCGCCGCCGATTATCGCAATCTCCATCGGGTCTATATTCCAAGGGACGCGTTGGCGGCCGGCGACTCGACGCCAGGGGAGCTCGGCCTTCCGGCGGCATCGGCGGGACTGCTTTCGGCCATCCGTGGGCTCGCCCGACGCACGGATGACTTGCTGCGCCAAGCGGCACCGCTGCCGATCCAGGTCGGGGACACGAGGCTGGCGCTGGAATGCGCCGTCATCATCCGCCTCGCCCGCAAGCTCAATGCCTGGCTCCAGAAGCGCGATCCCTTGCGCCAGCGCGTTCATCTTCGGCCAGTCGGCATCGTCGGGCTGACGCTGTTCGGCCTTCTTGAGGGCGCCCTCGGCCGGCGCGGGCGCGGGCGATCATGAGTCTTCGCGCCGCAGAGCTGCCGTCCGGAGCACCGGCCGAGCCGTCCGCCGCAGCGCCGGCGCAAGGCAGCTCCTTCTATGCCGCCATGCGCTTGCTGCCGCGGGAGAAGCGGGAGGCGATGTTCGAGATCTACGCCTTCTGCCGAGCGGTCGACGACATCGCCGACGGCGACGGACCGCGGGCCGAAAGGCGCGCCGCCCTCGAACAGTGGCGCGCCGACATCGACGCGCTCTGCCGCGGCCAGGCACCGCCGGCACTCGCCCGCCTCGCCGCCGCCACCGCCCGTTTCGGCCTCAGGCGCGAAGACTTCCAGGCGGTCATCGACGGGATGGAGATGGACCTGGCGGGCGACATCCGGGGCCCTTCCATGGCGGAACTCGATCTCTACTGCGACCGGGTGGCGAGCGCGGTCGGACGGCTCTCGGTGCGCGTCTTCGGCCTCGATCAAACCGCGGGGGACAAGCTTGCCCACCATCTCGGCCGCGCGCTTCAGCTGACCAACATCCTGCGCGACCTCGATGAGGACGCCGGCGTCGGCCGTCTCTATCTCCCGCGCGAGGCCCTGGCCGAGGCCGGCATCGCGGACATCGACCCTGTCGCCGCGCTGGCGAGCCCCGGGATAGACAAGGCCTGCGCCATGCTGGCGGAAAAGGCGCGCCGGCATTTCGCCGAGGCCGACGCGGTGATGGCGACGGCTCCCCGCCGGCTGGTGAAGGCGCCGCGACTCATGGGCGCGGTCTATCGGCGCATCCTCGAGAGGCTCCTTGCCCGCGGTTTCAAGGCGCCGCGCGAACGCGTGCGCGTCGGGCGGCCGACGCTGATCTGGATCCTGCTCCGCCACGGCATTTTCTGATGGCGGACGGCCGCGTCCATATCGTCGGCGCCGGGCTCGCCGGGCTCGCCGCCGCGGTCCGCCTCGACGCAGCCCGCGCCGATGTCGTGCTCCACGAAGCGACCGACCATGCCGGCGGACGCTGCCGGTCCTATTTCGATGCGGCGCTCGGCATGACGATCGACAACGGCAACCACCTGCTGCTCTCCGGCAATCGAGAGACGCTCGCCTATCTCGAAAGCATCGGCGCTGAGGACAGGCTCATGGGCCCTCAGGAAGCGGCCTTCGATTTTGCCGATCTCGCCAACGGCGCGCGCTGGCGTCTGCGGCTCAACGACGGGCGGCTTCCGTGGTGGATATTTGCTCCCGGGCGCCGCGTCCCTGGAAGCCGGCCGGCCGACTATCTCGCCGCCCTTCGCCTGCTACGTGCAGCCGAAGATGTGCGGATCGGCGATGTTCTCGACCGCGCCTCGCCGCTGTACGCCCGGCTCTGGCGGCCGATCCTGCTGGCGGCGCTCAACACCGAGCCGGAGAAGGCCTCGGCCGCACTCGCCGCGGCGGTGATGCGCGAGACGCTTCTTGCCGGCGGGCGCGCCTGC
>DATNJA010000134.1:0-2267 GCA_035604155.1 Candidatus Udaeobacter sp.
GCCCGAAGGGCGCTGACCCAGGAGATCCCGGCCCGCCTCGCCCGGCTGGAAAAGGCCGGCGAGGCGAGCTTCGCGCTCTCCCAGGCCGGGATCATCAGTTGGGAAGGGGCGCCCGTGGCGCGGCTCATCGCCGGCGAAACCGTGCTCGGCCCCCGGGTCGATCCGCTGCCGAGCGACCTCATCGAAGGCGCTGAGCGCGAGCGCTTGCGCCGGAGGCTGGCGCTCTGGCTGGAAGGGCATATCGCCAGGCGCCTCGCCCCGTTGAGCGCGGCGATGGCAGCACCCGCGGAGGCCGCGACCCGCGGCGTGCTGTTCCAGCTGATCGAGGCCTTGGGCCTGCTGCCCCGGCGCGAGCTGGCAGCGCAGCTGCCGCTCGCCGATATCAAGGCGCTTTCCCGGCTTGGCGTTCGTCTCGGCCGGGAGACGGTCTGGTTCCCGGCCCTGGCGCCGGCGGCCAGCCTCACTGGACTTCTGTGGTGCATCAAGGCGGGCCGCGCGCTGGCTCCGCTGCCGACCCGCCGGCCGGCGAGCCTGGTCCGCGACCCCGCCCTGCCGGTCGAGTTCTATCACGCCGTCGGCTATCGCCTGGCCGGGCCTCTGGCGGTGCGGGCCGATGCCTTGGAGCGGCTATCCCTTGCCGCCTGGCGCCTGGCCGAGCAGGGGCCTTTCCTGGCGGTGGAGGCGCTTCGCCGCACGATCCAGTGCGATGCCGGGGCCTTGCCTGCGGTGATCGCGGCCTTGGGCTATCGCTCGGCCGAAGAAGACGGCGAGCTGCGCTTCCACCTTCCGCCCAAGGCGGCGCGCTCGGCCAGGCGCCGGCACGCCAGGCAGGGACCGCCCGCAACCGATTCGCCCTTCGCGGCGCTGAGCGCCATCAAATTCAGAGCGCCCAAGCCGCAACGATGAGCGAGCCCAGCCTGCGCCTCGACAAATGGCTCTGGCATGCGCGGTTCTGCAAAAGCCGGACCTTGGCCGCCAAGCTCGCCGGCGATCCTGACCTTGCCGGCGCCGGCGAGGTCAGGATCGCCGGCGCCCCGGTGTTCAAGGCTCACCATGCGGTGAAGCCGGGCGACGTGCTGACCTTTCCGCTCGGCCCCCATATCCGCACGGTTCGCGTGCTGGCGCTGGGCGAAAGGCGCGGGCCCGCGCCGGAAGCCCGAGCGCTGTACGAGGACCTGGCGCCGCCCGCCGGGCCGAGCCAAGCGACATCCGGCGGCCCGCGGCCGACCAAGTCGGACCGACGGGCGATCGATCGCCTGCAGAACCCGGAGCGGGAGTAAGTCGTGGCACGCAGGGAGAGCGCCGCAACTGCCGAGGAGCAACGCTACGCCGCAGCTTGGCGCGATCGGCACCGGCGAGTGAGGCTGGTGTGGTTCTCCACTCTTGCCGGAATTGCGCTTAGTGCAGTGGTCGCGATTTTCGCAACACATCTTCGAGCATTCGGCCTGTTCGCTTTGGCCGCCATTGTTTGGTTGATCCCCGGTATCTTCGCGCAGCTCCATCTCAATCAATTCAGATGTCCTCGCTGCGACGAGAATTTCTACTACGTCGCACGCAATCCCAAGAACAAGCACCTGGGGTATTGGCGTAACCGGGATGATGCGTTGCCGCGATCCCTGTCCTTCTACTTTTCTCCTCCGAACCGCCCTGGCAGCGAACGGGGTCGCTGCG
Source organism: Candidatus Udaeobacter sp. (assembly GCA_035604155.1). Classification (GTDB taxonomy): domain Bacteria; phylum Pseudomonadota; class Alphaproteobacteria; order Dongiales; family Dongiaceae; genus DASXQK01. The sequence goes on from DATNJA010000134.1 coordinate 1,672, forward strand.
CCAATTGCTTTCTGCCGGTGAACTCGCCTGGGGACCCTGATCCGCCAAGGGGACCAGACGACGGCTGATCGGGTGGGTGCTATAGTAGGGGTGTTGCCGGGAGGGCTGAGGCCATGCTGACCAAAACGCAAATCGACCAGTTCCATCGCGACGGCTATCTCGTCGTCCCCAACGCGGTGACGGCCGAGGAGCTCGCCTCCATGCGGGCGGAGATCGCGCGCTGGGTCGAGGAAAGCCGGGGCCACAGCGAGCCTTTCGGTCCGCCCACCCTGGACGGGCGTCCCCGCTTCGACATGGGTGAGGAGCATCGCCCCGACCGGCCGGCGCTGCGCCGGGTCAACAATCCCTCGGACATCTCGCCCGCCTTCGCCCATGTCGCCTGGGAGGCGCGGGTGGCCGACATGGTCGCCGACGTCATCGGCCCGAACGTCAAGTTCCATCACTGCAAGATCAATCTGAAGCTGCCCGGCACCAACACCGAGGTCGGCTATCACCAGGACTTCGCCTACACGCCCCACACCAACGACGACATCGTGACGGCCCTCATCTTCATCGACGAGGTGACGGCGGAGAACGGCGCGCTCATGGTCGTGCCC
>DATNJA010000135.1:0-5239 GCA_035604155.1 Candidatus Udaeobacter sp.
TAAGGCCTCGATCCGCGGAACCCATCAGGGCCAGCGGTCCATGTCTGACCGCACCGAAAGGCCGGACACATGACCGCAAGCGACCAAACCAAGCGCTACAAAACTCTTGCAGGCCGGGGGCCATCCACACATGACCCGTGATCAGGCTCAATGGCAGTGACGGTTTCAGCTGCCGACAGCCGGCCTGCGTTGGGCGAGCCGCCGGCGCATGGAAACCCGAAGCCGCAGGAGCAGGATCATGACGACGGGCACCAGGACGATCAGCCAGGCCCAGCTTCCCACCCGGTCCACGGCCGCTCGCCCCAGGCCATAGGCGAGAGCGAAGACGACCGGCAGATAGAGAATGGAAAGGCCTGACGTCAGCAAGGCGTAACGCTTGAACGACAGGTTGAACCAGCCGAAGGCGATGTAAGTCGGGAACATCAACCCGGGCATGACCCGGCCGACGAAAATGACCCAGGGCATATTGCCGCCGAGCCATTCGCTCAACAGCTGGACCCGCGGCCTGATCAGGAATCGCCTTGCCGTGGCGTTGCGCCGGGCCCCTGCGCCCAGGCTGTAGAGGAAGAGGTCCCGCGCCACCATGCCGCAATAAAGGCTGGGGAATGCCAGCTGGATCGAGAGCCTTTGTTGGGCGATCAGCAGAGCGGCGGCGACAATCGCGATGTCTTCGTGGATGAACGGAATGAGGAACAGCGCGGCGGCTATGGCCGGGCCTGAGTGACCGCTGGCGGTGATGAGGTCGAGGAGGGAGTTCATCGCGCCGCAGATGGCAGCGGGCTGTTCATCGGCTGATGCGGGTTGGCTCGATCAAAATGCCTGGCCCGCGAAGGAAAGTGAGCGCGCCCACGGGTGGGGCGAGACTTTCACCCGGTTGCATGCGATGGAGTCCCGATATTGGGCCAGCGGCTCCGGGTCACGTGAAGCCGCGCAGCTTGATGCCGATTTGGACGACCCCCATGAGGAATCGGGAGAAAAGCTCCATGTCGAGGGGCATCCCGCGCCGGCGCACGTCGAGAAGCAGCACCATCCGCACGGCATCGCTGTTGTTCCAGACCTCATGGGTATAGGTGTCGTCCCACAGCAGGAACTCTCCGTCCTTCAGGCGATATTCGGAATCGGCGATTCGCAGCACCGCGCCCGGCCTTCCGTCCGCCGCCGTGGGCATGGCGAGCGCCAGGTAGAACCGAAGTACGCCCCGGAAAGGGCCGCGGTGAGCCGGAACATGCTTGCCCGGCGACAGGAAGGATATCGATGCGGAAAGGACATCCGGCGCCGATGCGACGATCGAGGCAAGCATGGGACATTTCGCCATGTTGGGCGGGTTCTCAATCCCGTAAGCCTTCAGGATCAGCATCCGCCAGTCTCGCCCGTCGTTGGCCGAAATCGCGGTCTGCTCGCGCATGATCTCGTGGAACTTGGGCACGGTTCCGAGCTGCTGGGCCACCGCGACCGCCTCGTCGCGAATTTGGCGCCAGGCGCCGGCGAATTTTCTCCCGTCGGGAAAGAACGCGTCGATATCGAGCACGGCAGGGGCCACGATGCGGCGATCGTAGATTCCCCGTATGACGTCGGCGCTGAGATCGTAGAAAGCAGCCATGACATCCCCGTCCCTAACCGTTGGACCGGCTACCTAGCGCCAGACCGGCCTTACCACCCCGATTCTCTCGCGGCCAGAGGCCGTTGGCGGCCTGGCCAGCCTCGGGACGCTGGAATCCCCCAAAGCGCAACAGTCTGGATTGACTGGGCGAAGGATAGCAAGGGGGGTTATTGCCGGACGGGTGGCTGCCGCCGGCCATGGACTACGTCCCTCGCCGTTGCCCGGCGACATAGGGCAGACGCGCGAGCTCGGCAGCAAGCCTTCCCCTGGCCCAAAGATACAGCATGTAGAAATCGGCCGCGAAGGACAGGAACGGATGCTCGAACGTCTTCGGAAGATTGCCTTCGATCAAAGGGTGCGAGGGCATGGCAAGACCGTAGCTGACGATGGGCGCGGCAACGAGGAAGCGCCAGTTCATTGTCGCCAGGAAGGCGAGCAGGGAGGCGACGCCTAGGATGGTGCCAAAGTAGTGGATGGCGCGAGTCCGACGGTCGCGGTGGGCCGAAAGGTATTCGGGCCAGAAGGCGGCGAAGCTCGGCCGATCGGCCATTCGGGCCTCCGACGCTGTCCAATGTGCTTCCATCAATCGCGCTTCGACTGCGGGATGTCAACTGGGCGGGTTGCAAGGCAGGGCCGCTGCTCCGTTGGGTCCGAGAAGCGATGCTAGTTTCCTGGACTGGCTCATGGATTCAGGGTTTTCTTCATTTTCCGAAGGAAGCGCCGCCGGCGATCGCCGAGGCGCCGGATTCAGTCGGGAACGTCGTGGAGGTGGCCATGAAAGCCCGCATCAAGTGGATCGAGGACGTGACCTTTGTGGCCGAATCGGGCAGCGGTCACGGGGTGCTTCTTGACGGCGCACCGGAAGCAGGCGGGCGCAACCTTGGGCCCCGGCCGATGGAAATGCTGTTGCTCGGCCTCGGCGGCTGCACGGCCTTCGACGTCGTTCATATCCTGCGCCGCGGGCGCGAACAGGTGACGGATTGCATCGTCGAGGTAGAGGCCGAAAGGGCCGAGACCGATCCGAAAATCTTCACCAGCATCCATTTGCATTATGTCGTCACCGGGCGCGGGCTCGCCGAGTCCAAGGTCGCACGCGCCATTTCCCTGTCGGCGGAAAAATACTGCTCGGCATCGATCATCATGGGAAAGACTGCCAAGATCACCCATGATTGGAAGGTGATCGACGAAGAAGCGGCTCCTGCTCGCGCGTAGTGCCCGGGTTTTGGCGAGGGCTTGGAAAACGCTGCGTTGGTGAGAGTCGAGCGGCAATTCGGGCCAGTTTCTCGCCAGGCCGACTTCGCAAGGGAGGAACCATGGTCTATGAGCTTTACTACTGGCCGACGATCCAGGGTCGCGGGGAATTCGTCCGGCTCGCTCTTGAACAAGCCGGGGTTCCTTATGTCGACGTGGCCCGAGCTTTCGGGTGCTCGCGCCACGAAAGCTCGGGCGGCATGCCCGCAATGTTTCGATTCCTTGATGGCGAAGAGATCGTCCATCCCCCCTTCGCGCCGCCGTTTCTCAAGGTCGGGCGCCGGCTCATCGGCCAGACCGCCAATATCCTGCAATTCATCGGCGCTCGGCACAATCTGGCACCTGCCGGCGAAGCCGATCGCCTATGGACCAACCAGCTTCAACTGACCGTCGCGGACTTCGTCCAGGAGGTCCACGACACCCATCATCCCATCGCCAGCAGCCTCTACTACGAAGACCAGAAGAAAGAGGCCAAACGCCGGGCCGAGGAGTTCCGGCGGCAGCGCGCGCCGAAGTTCCTCGGATATTTCGAGCGTATCCTCGAAGCGAAGTCTGGCAGCACGCTCCATCTGGTCGGGTCTCGGCTCACCTACGCCGATCTCTCCCTATTCCAGGTCGTCAGCGGCATGCGCTATGCCTACCCAAAGGCAGCCGCGCGGCTGGAGCGGCGCCTGCCGCGGGTGGTGGCCCTGCACGACATGGTCAAGACGCTGCCGCGGATCGCCGCCTATCTCGCCTCGGACCGTCGCATTGACTTCAATAACGATGGCATCTTCCGCCGCTACAAGGAACTCGACGGCTAGGCGACTATTATCCAGGACCGTTCCCTGCTCGAGCGGACGGCGGCGTCGATGACCTTTTGGATTTCCCAGGCTTCCCGGAAGTCCGGCCCCTTGGCTTTGCCGCCGGCGATCGCCTCCAGAAAATCTGCGACTTCGATCGTCTTCAAGTCGTTGAAGCCCAGTTGATGGCCGGGGGCGACGCAGAAGAGGCCATAGGGATAGTGCTGGGGCCCGGCTTCGATGCGGACATAGCCGCCATGGCGCGGGTCGCCGTCCTTTCGATGATAGAGCAGCTCGTTGAAGCGCTCCTGAGTGAAAACGAGCGAACCCTTGCGGCCCGAGACCTCGAAGCCCAGCTGCATTTTGCGTCCGGTCGCGACCCAATTGGCCTCGATGGTTCCCCCGCAGCCGCGTGCGAAGCGGACGACGAGGCGCGCGACATCGTCTACCTCTACCGGCCGGCGATCCTTGACGCCGGGCGCGGTCGGGCGATCGCGAACCACGGTTTCCAGATCGGCGCTCACTTCGGTGATGGGCCCCAGCAGGAAGCGGCTCATGCCGATGATGTGGCTGCCCAGGTCGGCGACGGCACCCGCACCGCCGCGAGGATCCACCCGCCAGTTCCACGGCAGGTCGGGGTCCAGCATGTAGTCCTCGGCATGGATGCCGCGAAAACCGACGATCTCGCCCAGCTCGCCGTCGGCGATCATGTCGCGGGCTAGTGCCATCAGCGGGTTCTTCAGGTAGTTGTAGCCGACCTGGGTACAGAGGCCGGCGGCTTCGGCCGCCTCCATCATCGCCCGCGCGTCCTCGGCGTTGGGTGCGATGGGCTTCTCGCAGTGGACATGCTTTCCGGCGGCGATCGCCGCCAGTGCCATGTCCCGATGGACAAGATTTGGCGTGGTGATGGAGACGATCTCGATGGCCGGATCGACGGCAAGCTGGCGCCAATCCGTCGTCACCCGCTTGAAGCCCAGCTGACGGAAAGCATGCTCGCCGGATTCAGGATTGTTGTCGGCGACGATCTCCAGCACTGGGCGCAGGGAAACTGGAAACACGCCTGAAACGGCGCGATAGGCGAGACCATGGGCTCGGCCCATGAATCCGGTCCCGATGATGCCGACGCCGATATCGCGCAAGATCGGCTTCTCCTCCGTTCGAGCCGCTAAACTCTCACGCTACGTCCCGTCTCGGCGGACTCGAGCGCCGCATCGGCGAGGCGCAAGGCCTGGCGCCCGTCGCGGACGGTGACCGGCATGGCGCTCTTGCTTTCCACCGCTTGCAGGAAGGCATCAAGTTCCAGGCGGTAGGCATCGGCGTAGCGCTCGAGAAAGAAGTTCAGCAGAGGCTCTCGCGCCTCGGTCTCGCCGGCGTTATATCGGCGAATCGTACTGGGGCGCAGATTGTCGTTGAGCAGCATCCCGGCCGATCCGAATACCTCGAAACGCTGATCGTAACCATAGACCGCCTGGCGGCAATTGTTGATGTGGCATTGGCGCCCGGATGCCGTGCGCATGATGACCATCAGGGTGTCATGGTCGCCGGCCTTGCCGATGGCTGGATCGACAAGGCAGCTCGCCATGGCCGAGACCTCGATGGGCTCCTC
>DATNJA010000136.1:0-2201 GCA_035604155.1 Candidatus Udaeobacter sp.
CGGGCCGGCGAGGCCGGCGGCTTCAACGCGTTCAGGTTCCGTCTGGCCATGGCCCTCCAGTCGACTCCGGAAGCGGGCGTGAGCCTGGACGAGATCTGGCGACTTTGGCAGCGCCTCGATTGCGAGATCGAGGACTTGTCCGCGAGAAACGGCTGGCTGCCCGACGTCGTGGGCACAATCGGGCATTCTCGCGGCAATCAGATGCGGCTCAGCTTTCCTACCCGCGACGAGCTGGTCGCGACGCTGGAAGCCGCTGGCCTATCGCTCCTGGATAGCCACACGCCGGTATACGAGATGGGCGAGCGATGCCCCATTCTGACGTGGCGGTTCTAAGTCGAGAATGAGTTGCCCGGACCAGGAGCTACTGCACAAAGGCGTTCAGGTTCTCGCCGTAGGCAAGGTTCGGGGCTGACAACCTGCTGCGGATATGAACCGATCTTTTGGCCGTGGGCCAGGAGGCCCGAATTTATAGGGGATGTGACGCATTACGGCTCAAGACACGCCGCACAGCGACAGGACCCTATTGCATGAGTACAAGAAAAAGGCCCTCGATCCCGGGGACGTCATAGATCCCGGGGAGGTCCTGCCGCTCCGGTTTCCGCTTGCAGCAGGTGATGCTCCAGCAACTCGAGCCGGTCGTTGCCGAAATAGATCTTGCCGTCGAGGACCGCGGCCGGAAGGCCGAAGAGACCGGCGGCCAGCGCCTGCTCGAGATTGGCCTCGAGCTCTGCCTTGCGAGCGGGATCGAATGCCGCCTCGACCACGCCGCCGAGGCCGACCTCCGCGCCCCAGGCCGCCAGCAGCGCCGGATCCGTGATGTCGGCACCCTCGGCCCAGTAGCCGGCCATGACGCGGGGAACGAATGCTTCGGCCTTGCCGTGATCGGCAGCATGAAGCGCCGCACGCAGAGCCCGGGCAGGACGCAACGGGTAGGCGGGATGATAGGCAATGGGCAGGCCGAGCAGGGCCGCCTGGTCGGCCAAATCCTGCCGGTACCAGGCGACAAAATGCCGATTCTCCTCCAGCGGCCGGCGGCCGTCGACGGCTTCGATCAGCCGCGCCAGATGGACCGGACGCCAGCGGACTTCCAGATTGTGCCGTCGCCCCAGCTCGCCGATCCGGCTTGCGGCCAAGTAGCACCAGGGGCTGTGGAAATCGAACCAGAAGTCGAGACGTCGGCGGGAAAACCGCTTCAGCCCTTGGCGCTGGAGGAAGCGATCGAGGAGTATCGCCCTGCGCTCATGCCGGCCGCGCATGATGAGCTTCTCGTCTTGGCGCGCTTCGACCGCGAAGACGACGCGCCGCCCGTCGACGCCGGCGACCCGCGCCTCGGCGACGACCGGCCGGCCCGGAACCGCTGCGACCAGATGCTCAACATCGACGACGGTTCCGACCGAGGCTTCGCCCGGTTCGAGAAAGCCCTCAAGCCCGCGGGCGCTCGCCTGCTCGAGATAGAGGATGAGGGCGGGCGTGGCGACCACGGCCACGCCCACGTTGCCCACGGCAGCGGCGCTGTGGGCCGGGCCGGGCAGGATGCGATAGATTCCGAGATGGCCGAGGGGCGGCGCTTTCATGAAAGATCCTAGCCGATGCCGTATTCGAGGCTCGCGACGCGCTGCGATCATGCCATCGCGCGACCGCGATGGGCTAGGAATAGGGCGCGGGGAATGCTAATAGGAATAGCTACCGGGGAGTGGCGATGAGCGGCCAGACACCTTGCCTCAACCGCGCCGATAGAATGCGCTCAGGCCGGGAAAGCAGGCGGCCTACTATGGAATTCACAGGACAACAGCCAGGGAACAAGCCATGAGAAAGCACGTTCTGGGGGGTATTCTTCTGGGCGCGATGATAGCGCTTGCCGGTGTCGCGGCGCATGCCGACGACGTCATCAAGTTCGGCGTCGCCGCGGAACCCTATCCCCCGTTCAGCAGCAAGGATGCCTCCGGCACGTGGGTCGGCTTCGAAATCGACCTGATGCATGCCGTCTGCGACCAAATGAAGGCCAACTGCGTGCTTGTCGAGACCGCGTGGGACGGCATCATCCCGGCGCTTCAGGAAAAGAAGATCGACGTGATCTGGTCGTCGATGTCCATCACCGAAGAGCGCAAGCAGAAGATCGACTTCACCGACAGGTATTACAAGACGCCGGCCATCATCATTGGGGCGAAGTCGGAATCGGTCAACATCGACTTCAGCAATCC
>DATNJA010000137.1:0-6257 GCA_035604155.1 Candidatus Udaeobacter sp.
CGGACACATGACCGCAAGCGACCAAACCAAGCGCTACAAAACTCTTGCAGGCCGGGGGCCATCCACACATGACCCGATCTTGCTCTAGGGTTCGACGCGCTCGCAGGCTTCGGCGATTGAAGGCGGCGCTAACGTGCGACCGCGGCCGCCTAGCGCTCCACGCCGGCGACAATGGATTCGGCCTTCCGAAAGAGATCGGGTTCGATGACCAGGCCCGACGCTGCTGCATTTTCCTCAACCTGCTCGGGCCTGCTCGCACCCACGATGGCCGAAGCGACATTCGGCTCCCGCAGCACCCAAGCCAATGAGAACTGCGACAGGGTACAGCCGGCCTCCGCGGCGACCGGCTTAAGCTTTTGCACTGCCTCAAGTACCTGCGGCCTCAGCCAAGATTGCATGAACTGTCCCATGGCTTCGCTGCCGGCGCGCGAATCGGTTGGCGCTATTGCGCCGGGCCGGTACTTGCCGGACAAGACGCCCTGGGCGAGCGGCGACCAGACGATTTGCGAGATTTTCTTCGCGGTACAGAGGGGAATGACCGCCTTCTCTGGCTGTCGCCACAGCAAGGAATATTGCGGTTGGCTCGAAATAAAGCGCTCCGTGCCGGCGATCGCGAATGCATCCTCGATTTGACTCGCGGACCATTCGCTGAAGCCGATGTATCTGGCCTTGCCCTGACGCACCACTTCGCTCAGGGCCTGCATGGTCTCCTTGAGCGGCGTCTCGGTGTCGTAGCGATGACACTGATAGAGGTCGACGTAGTCGACCCGCAGGCGCTTCAGCGATGCGTCGATCTGTTTGCGGATCTGCGCTCGCGACAATCCCTTGTCGGTGGCGCTCATGGGAAAGAAGACTTTGGTCGCCAGGACATAGGAGCCGCGCGGCCGCCCCGTCAGAATCTCCCCCAGCAGGCTCTCTGCCGCTCCCCTGCCATACACATTGGCGGTATCGATGAAATTGATTCCGAGTTCGAAGGCACGGTTGACGCAAGCGGCAGCGCGATCGCGCTTCACGCCGACGCCATAGGTCAGCCATGAGCCGAGCGAGATTTCAGAGACATTAAGTTCGCTGGTACCCAGCTTTCGATACTTCACGTGAAGGGCTTCCTATTTGGTGGAACGATCCGAACTGGTTTTCCCCTCGGCGGTGCCTGCGAATGGGCAGGTTATCGGGCATGTCGAAGCGGGACAAGCTGAAGGCGAAGCGGCATTCGGCGGATGACGGAATAGATCGCCCCCGCCCCCGTGAAGAAATGGACGGGGGACATGATCGTTTCCCCGATGGCTCCCTTGCATATTTCCAGGTCGAGATACCCATTCGAGAATGATATAGGGGTGCTTCGTGTGTCCTTGCAGGTGACTGGCCAGGCAAGTTCGACCACCAACTTCGACAGGCCGTCAGATCCGAGGAGAAAAGCCATGTCCCACGAGATGCAGTTCTACATCGACGGCCAATGGGTGGATCCGATCGTGCCCGCGAGCCTGGATGTCATCGATCCGTCCACCGAAGAGCCCTTCGCGACGATATCGATCGGCAGCGCCAAGGATGTCGATCGAGCTGTGGCCGCGGCCAAGGCGGCGTTTCCCGCGTTCTCCCGCAGCGACCGGCGCGAAAGGCTCGAACTTCTCCAGCGCATCCTCGAAGGCTACAAGGCGCGGCGTGGCGACATCGCCCGCGCCATCTCGCGCGAAGTGGGCGCGCCGGCGAAATTCGCCATGGAATCCCAGTCGGCGACCGGGATCGCCCATCTCGAGCGGATGATCCAGGTGCTGCGCGATTTCGAGTTCGAGCGCCAGATGGGCACCAGCCGCGTCGTGCGGGAACCGATCGGCGTCTGCGGTCTGATCACGCCCTGGAACTGGCCGGTCAACCAGATCACCTGCAAGGTCGCGCCGGCGCTCGCGGCCGGCTGCACCATGGTGCTGAAGCCGAGCGAGCTCGCGCCTTTGAACGGGATCATCTTCGCCGAGATCCTGCATGATGCCGGCGTCCCCGAGGGAGTGTTCAACCTGGTCAATGGCGATGGGGCGACGGTGGGCCAGGCGATTGCCAGCCATCCCGACATCGATATGGTCTCCTTCACCGGGTCGACCCGGGCTGGCGTGCTGGTCGCCAAGGCGGCGGCCGACACGGTGAAGCGGGTACATCAGGAGCTCGGCGGCAAATCGGCCAACATCATTCTTGCTGATGCCGACCTGGCCCGTGCGGTGCAGCTCGGCGTCAGCAGCTGCTTCCGCAACAGCGGCCAGTCCTGCAATGCGCCGACCCGGATGCTGGTCCCGGCCAACCGGCAGGCTGAAGCGGTCGCCATCGCCAAGGCCGCGGCCGAGACGATCAAGGTCGGCGCGCCTTCCGCCGAAACCACGGTGCTGGGCCCCGTGATCAGCCAGCTGCAATTCGACAAGGTCCAGGGCCTCATCGAATCCGGAATCGCCGAAGGGGCGCGGCTGGTGACCGGCGGCCTCGGCCGCCCGGAAGGCCTGAACCGCGGCTACTACGTCCGGCCGACGGTCTTCGCCGACGTGCGGCGGGACATGCGGGTGAGCCGCGAGGAGATCTTCGGCCCGGTGCTGTCGATCATGACCTATGAAACCGAGGCCGAAGCCGTCGAGATCGCCAACGACACGCCATACGGGCTGGCCGCTTACGTCCAGTCCGGCGATCTTGGCCACGCCCGCGAGATCGCGTCTCAGCTGCGCAGCGGCAACGTGCATCTGAACTACCCCGCCTGGGACACGGCCGTTCCCTTCGGCGGCTACAGGCAATCCGGCAACGGCCGGGAATACGGCGAATTCGGCCTCGATGCCTTCCTGGAGACCAAGGCCGTCATTGGCTACGGGGCGCCCAGGCCGTCTGCGTCGTGACGCTCTAGAACGGCTGCTTCCCCGCGTATTCCCGGGCCGTGAGTGCCTGGCGCTGGTTCCCGTCGGGGGTGAAATTCTGAGGCTCGAGCCAGCGCTGGAAAGCCGCGCGGATGGCCGGCCAGTCACGGTCGACGATCGCGTACCAGGCCGTGTCGCGGTTGCGCCCCTTGACGATCATGTGCTGGCGGAAGAGGCCTTCGAAGGTGAAGCCGAAGCGTAGCGCGGCGCGGCGCGAAGGCGCGTTGCCGGCGTTGCACTTCCACTCGAACCGCCGGTAGCCGAGATCGTCGAAGGCATGCCTTGCCAGCAGGAAGACGGCTTCGGTCGCCTGGCGGCTGCGCTGGATAACGGGCGTGAACCAGATATGGCCGATCTCGATGACGCCGTCGGCGGGTGCGATCCTGAGGTAGCTCATCATGCCCGAGGCCTTGCCGGTCGAAAGGTCGATCACCGAATAGAACAGCGGATCGCTGGAGGCCGCGCGCTCGACTGCCCAGCTGCCGAAGGCGGCCTGGTCGGCGAAGGGGCCGTAGCCCAGGTAGTCCCAGATCGCCGCGTCGCCCTTGGGACCGTGGGATAGCTCGAACAGATCATGGGCGTGGCGGGTGGGGTCGATGGGCTCGAGCCGGACGTAGCGCCCGGCTTGGGGGATGCGCGCCGGAGGCTGGCGCGGAGTCCAGGCGAGCCTGGGCCCGAGAATCTCGTCATTATGCCGTTCCAGATCCATGACGCCTCGCCCAACAGTGGAGAGCGATCATATCGGAGCATGAAAGGCGCGGCGAGAGCCGCCGGGCTCAGTAAGGCCCGCGGTTCAGCAGAGTGCCGCTGAAGAGGATCGCGCCGATGAGGCTGATGAGGATCGGGCCCAGCAAGGCGAGAAAGGATGCGGCCCGGCCCGACCCGCCGAAACGCGCAATGGCATGGCGATGGGTGAGAAGGCTGGCGATGCCCAAGGCGGCCAGCGTGAGGCCCATGCCGACGGCAATGGTGAGCGTCATCAGCACGCCGATCATCAGCATGCCGTTACCGAAAGCGAAGAGCAGGATCAAGACCGCGCCGGAGCAGGGCAGGAACCCGGCCGCAATCGCGAGCAGATGCTGCTCGCGCCGGCGCCGGGCGTGATGGGCGTGATCGTGGACGTGATCGTGGTCGTGGTCATGATCATGGCTATGCAGGTGGCCGTGCCCGGCAAGGGCGCGGGCCAGCATGAAGAGGCCGATGGCGAGGATCGCGCCATAGCTCGTCAGCCTGAGCCACCAGTTCTCCTCGACCGGCGTCAGCAGGCTGTGGGAGAAAATGAAATGGGCGACGCCGACGATGAGGATGGCGCCGACGATATGGCTGAAGGAGATCCAGCCGGCCATGGCGAGGCCCCGGCCGATGCTGCCGCCGCGGCCTAGGAAATAGCCGACGATGATGGTCTTGCCGTGGCCGGGCCCCAGCGCATGGAACACGCCGTAGAGGAAGGCGATCAGAAGGCCGCCGAGGATGACGGGAAAGCCATGCCCGTCGCGGATCGCCACCAGCTGGTGGTCGATCGCGCGCATAAAATAGCTCTGGGCTTCGATGACCAGGCCTTCGAGGCGATGGACAAGGCCGTCGTTGCCTGGGACAGGCGCCTCGGCCTCGCCTGCCGGCGCCTGGCCGCCCAGAAGCGGGTTTTGCTGGGCTGCCGCGGGCATCGGCGACAGCAGCGTCAGTAGCAGCAGGAAAACCGGGACAAGGGTAAGGCGCATCAATGGCACTTCAGGGTTACGCGCTCAGGATAGACGAAGCCGCCGTAATAGGCGTTGGCCACGTCCTTCTCCACGTTGGGTTTGCAGGCCAGCCCCTTGAGGCCGGTGAAGGCGAAGGGATTCTTCTCGGCGAGCAGCATCTGGACGTAGTAGGTCCGGTCGTTGGCTTCCAGCGCGAAGCCGTCGCGGACCGGATCGGTGGCCTTGGGAAGCTTGACCATGAAATCGAAGCTGACCAACCTCTTGCTGTCGATCGCGGCGCGGAAGTCGGTGGGCGTGATCTGGGGCAGCATCTTGCCGCCGAGCCAGACATAGGTGAAGTAGTGAAACCCGGCGAGGTTGGGCAGCGTCCCAGCCGCCACCCCGTCGCTCTCCTGCTTGCTGAAGCGCCCGTCCTGGTTGGTGTCGAACTGCTGGATCAGCTGGTCGCTGAAGATGTCGTCGAACAACCAGTTCTCGCGAAACCCGATCATCTTGGCGCCGGAGAAGACGAAAGTGATCCGGGTGTCGATGAAGACATGGGGATGGGCTTCTGCAGGAGAGGGTGAGGCGAGGGCGAGCGCCGCGGCCAGCGCCGCTGCCCCGAGACGGCGCAAGTCAGTTGCTGGCGTCGGCCGTCACGGTGAAACTGCAGCCGCAGATCGGGCAGACCACGATCTGCTTGGTGTTGGCCGGCAACAAGCCGGCCGCGATGTCGCGCCTCAGGATCAGCTGGGCGTCTGCGACAAGCTCCGCATGCTCGGGGCTGTTGCCGGGCGTGCAGGCGAGCGCCATCACGTCCGCCAGGTGCTTGGGCATGGGTTCGGTGGTGAAAGCGGCCGCCGGCCGCGCGGCGAGGCCGGTCGCGAGTCCGCCAAGCGCGATACCCGATAGAAGCTTGCGGCGCGTCAGCATGCTCTGGTCCTCGAAGGAAGGCCGGCGGCGTCTCGCCCCCACTATGCGCGCGTGCCGCGGAGGGTCAAGTAATAACGCCTAAATAGTTGGTAACGCGCCGCTTTCCGGGGGCTTTTGCCCCCGGACTGGCCCGCCCGAGCCGATCGCTCAGCCGGCCCTGACCTCGATCCGGTCATAGCCCTTCAGACGATAGAAGGCGATGGAGACGATCCAACTGAAGGCGAAGAGGCCGATTATGATGTAGCCCAGGGTGCCGAAATTGCCGTTCAGCTCGCCGATGAAGCCCCAGAACCCGCCTTGGAACTCGAACTGGCTGCCGACGAGGCCAAGGGTTTCGATTCCGCCGATGACGATGGCCACGACCACCGAAACGAAGGTGATCGTGAGATTGTAGAACAGCTTGCGGATCGGCTTCATGAAAGCCCAGCCATAGGCGCCCAGCATCAGGATGCTGTCGGTGGTGTCGACGAGAGACATGCCGGCGGTGAACAGAGCCGGAAACACCAGGATGGTTCCGAGCGACAAGCCCTTGGAAGCCTGGGCAGCCGAGATCCCGAACAGGGCCACCTCGGTCGCGGTATCGAAGCCGAGCCCGAACAGAAAGCCGATCGGAAGCAGGTGCCAACTGCGCGTGACCATCCGGAAGAGGGGGCGGAACAGGCGCGCCAACAGGCCACGGCCATTGAGCAGGATATCGAGATCCTGGTCGGCGAATGGCTCCCCCCTCTTCACCGAGCGGAAGGTTCGGTAGATGGAGACGAAG
>DATNJA010000138.1:0-9417 GCA_035604155.1 Candidatus Udaeobacter sp.
CCTTGGTGGACGCGCTGCCCGAGGCCACCGTCAAATACATGACCGACAAGATCCCGATGCGCCGGTGCGGCGAGCTGGAGGAAGCCGCCGCCCTCATCGCCTGGATCGTCTCCCCCGCCTGCAGCTTCACCACGGGCTTCACGTTCGACCTGAGCGGCGGTCGGGCGACGTATTGAGAGGCCTTCTCCGCCCTTCGCGCGGAACGGGCCTATCGGATCTCCCAGCCGTATTCGGCGGCGGATTCGGTGAGGAAATGCCAGAAGCTGAGGGCGAAGCCGCGGAACACGGCGAGCTCATAGGTCGGCACCTCGTCGACCTGCCAGATCTGCGCGCCGATCAGGGCCGCCACGGTGAGCGCGGTGTCGCCAGGCCGGAAGGCCCGCGGATGAAGATCGATGGGCAATCCTTTGGCTAAGACGTCGCGGGCCTTCGGTCCGGCGATGCGCAAGACCGTGCGCCCGTCGCTCTGCTCGGCGACCGAGGCGAGGCCGGCGAAAACAGGCGCCAGCCTCGCTTCAAGTTCGCCCGCCGAAAGACCGTCGCGGGAAAGGGCCAGCCATTGTCCGGGCCCGGCCCAAAGGAATTCGATTCCCTTGCCCTCGGCGCGGCGCGGCGTTTCAGGCAGATCGACCCCGAAGCTGCGCTTGGCGGCCTCGCTCGCCTGGGCCGCCTTGCCCTTGCGAACTATGACGGACGCAAGGCCGATCCCCTGAAGCTCCGCCAGAGTGACGCCCGGCGCGCCCTCGGCCTTGCCATGCCGGCCGGGGCGATGAAGGCCCTCGAGAGCCGAGCGTGCCGCTGCAGCCTCAGCCATGGAGACGCTCTCCCTTCGGGTCGTAGAAGACGGGATCGCAGACTTCGACCAGAACCTCTCCGCCGCGCAATGGATCGCAGGCGCGGACCACTTCACCCATGCGCTCGGTCGCGTGGGCGAGAAGGCCGAGGCCGATCCAATGACCCAGAATGGGCGAATGGGCGACCGAAGTCATGAATCCCTGATCGTTCTTGGCCGTGGCTTCGGCGCCTTGAGCAATGAAATGGGCGCCGGCGCGCAGGCGGTCAGCCTTGTTGACCGGCTTGAAACCGGTGAAGCGCGGCCGGTCGGGGTCGACGAGGCCCGGCCGCCCGGCCATGACGCGGCCGATATAGTCCTTCTTGCTCGACATCATCCGGCCGAGGCCGAGATCGCCCGCCGTGGTCTGGCCATTGAGCTCGTTGCCCGCGACATGACCCTTCTCGACGCGCATGACGCCGAGGGCTTCGGTGCCATAGGGAATGATGCCGAACTCGCGGCCGGCTTCCATGAGGGCGCGGATCGCAGCATCGCCGTACCGCGCGGGCAGCGACAGCTCATAGGCCATCTCGCCGGAGAAGGAGATGCGGAAGAGGCGCGCCCTGATGCCGCCCAGCACGGTCAAGTCCTTGACCCCGAGATAGGGCATCGCGTCGTTGGCGATGGCGTCGGGCGCATCGACGATGCGCTGAAGCACGTCGCGGGAGCGGGGACCGGCGATGGAAAACTGCGCCCATTGCTCGGAGACCGAGACCATCTGGACATCCAGCTCGGGCCACAGCACCTGATGGCAGAACTCCATGTGCTGCATGACCTTGGCCGCGTTCGCCGTCGTCGTCGTCATGAAGAAGCGGTCCTGGGCCAGGCGCGAGGTCGTGCCGTCGTCCATGACCAGGCCGTCCTCGCGCAGCATCAGGCCGTAGCGCGCTTTGCCGACCGCAAGCGTCGAGAAGGTGTTGCAATAGAGCCGGTCGAGGAAAGCGCCGGCGTCGGTTCCCTGGACGTCGATCTTGCCCAGGGTCGAAACGTCGCAGACGCCGACGGCCTCTCGCACCTGCTTCACCTCGCGGTCGACGCTGGTCTGCCAGTCCTTCTCGCCGGGCAACGGATACCATTGGGCTCGGAGCCACATCCCCGTCTCGACGAAGACGGCACCCCGCGCCTCGGCCCATTGGTGGGAGGGCGGCAGGCGGGTGGGGCGGAAATCCTTGCCCCGATGGTGACCGGCCAGCGCACCGATGGCGATGGGCGCATAGGGCGGGCGGAAGCGCGTGGCGCCGGTCTCGGGGATCGAGCGCCGGGTCAGCTCCGCCATCAAGGCCAATCCGTTCACATTGGCGGTCCTGCCCTGGTCGGTCGCCATGCCCAGCGTCGTGTAGCGCTTCAGATGCTCGACGGAGCGGTATCCTTCGCGCTCCGCCAGCTCGACGTCCTTGGTCGTGACATCGTTCTGGAAATCGACGAAGGCCTTGCCTCGCGAGCCCTTGACCCGCCACAGCGGCGACACGGCGTTGCTGTCGCGCTCGACCGAGGGCACGGGCTCGGGCGCGGCCGTGAAGCCGCAGGCCTCGGCGGCCTTGGCGCCGGCCTCGCCGCCGTTGCGCAAGCAGTCGGCAAGGGAAAGCGAGCCGGCGGCCGTGCCGACCACCTGCATGCCGGCCGGCAATGGGCCGGCGAGGAAAGCCGCCAGGGTCTCGTCCCAGACCGGCGCGCCGCCCAAATGGTTGGACAATTGGATCGATGGATTCCAGCCGCCGGACATGGCGAGCAGATCGCAGGCGATGCTTTCCGCCTTCCCGTCGCCGCCCAATATCTCGACACCTTCCAGCGACCGCCCGCCCTTGGCCGAGGTAACGACGCCCTGGATCAGCCGCAAGTCGCCGGGCTTGGCCGCATCGGGCCGCGGATCGACCAGCGCCTCGACGGCGACGCCGGCTTTGCGCAGATCTGCCACCGTGCGCCTGGCATCATCGTTGTTGGCGAAGACCACCGCGCGCTGGCCCGGCGCCACGGCGAAGCGATTGACGTAACTGCGCAAGCTCGCTGCCAGCATGACGCCGGGCTTGTCGTTGCCGCCGAAGACGAGAGGCCGCTCGACGCCGCCCGCGGCCAGCACCGATTGCCGGGCGATGATATGCCAGAGCCGCTGGCGCGGCTCATGGGCGGGCGGCACGGGCAGATGGTCGTTGACGCGCTCGAGCGCAAGATAGGCGCCGCCGTCGTAGGTGCCGCATACGGCCGTGCGCCGCATGATGCGGACCTCCGGCATGGCGGCGAGCTGGCGTTCAACGGTCTCGGCCCAGGCAGACGCCCGGCTGTCGCCGATCCGACGGTCCTCGGCGAGGCAGCGTCCGCCCAGGCGGAAATCCTCCTCGCAGAGGATCACCCGGGCGCCGGCCCGGCCCGCCGAAAGGGCGGCCATCAATCCCGCCGGTCCGCTGCCGATCACCAGCACGTCGCAATGGGCCGTCGCCTTCTCGTAGTGGTCGGGATCGGAAACGCCCGAAGCGCGGCCGAGCCCGGCGGCCCGGCGGATCATGGGCTCGTAGACCTTCTCCCAGAACGACGCCGGCCACATGAAGGTCTTGTAGTAGAAGCCCGCCGGCAGGAAGGGCGAGAGCAGCGAGTTGACCGCCAGCAGATCGCCCTTCAGCGAGGGCCAGCGGTGCTGGCTGTCGGCGGCGAGGCCGTCATAAAGCTCGATGGTCGTGGCCTTGGTATTCGGCTCGCGCCTGGCACCGGCGCGGAGCTCGACCAGCGCGTTCGGCTCCTCGGGTCCGGCGGAGAGGATGCCGCGCGGACGGTGATACTTGAACGACCGGCCGACCAGACGCTGGCCGTTGGCGAGCAGGGCCGCGGCCAAGGTGTCGCCGGCAAAGCCTTCATAGCGGGCGCCGTCGAAGGTGAAGGAAAGCGGCCGGCCGCGGTCGACGAGGCCGCCGGACGCGAGGCGCGACGTCTGGCTCACGGCTTCACCGGTTCGACGGCGGAGATCGCGTGGTTGCGCACGTCGCGGGTCACCACCAGCCAGGCATGGCAGCCGGACGCGTGGTACCAAAGCTCGCGGTGGACACCCATGGGGTTGTCGCGCAGATAGACGTAATCCATCCAGGCCTGAAAGGCCGCATCATCGCCGGCAGCGGGAATGCGGCCGTCGGGGCGCTTCACCGTGGCGTCGCCGTGATAGGCGAACTCCTCGTTGCCGCGCTCGCCGCAATAGGGACATTTGATTCGCATGGCCGGGACGCTTTCAGTGCAGGTTGGGTTGGGCGCCGACGCCCTTTTCGTCGATCAACCTGCCGGTGGCGAAGCGATCGAGGCGATAGGCCGTGGCGACGGGATGGGGCTCGTCCCTGGCGATCAGGTGGGCGAAGCACCAGCCCGAAGCCGGCGTCGCCTTGAATCCGCCGTAGCACCAGCCGGTGTTGAGATAGAGCCCCTCGATGCCCGTGCGGTCGATGATGGGCGAGCCGTCCATAGACATATCCATGACTCCGCCCCAGGAGCGCAGCAGGCGCAGGCGGCCCAATACCGGCATGATGGCCATGCCGCCCTCGCAGATGTCCTCCACCGTCGGCATGTTGCCGCGCTGAGCATAGGAGTTGTAGCCGTCGAGATCGCCGCCGAAGACGAGGCCGCCCTTGTCCGACTGGCTGATGTAGAAATGGCCGGCGCCGAAGGTGACGACCACGTCCAGGAGGGGCTTCAGCCCCTCGGTGACGAAGGCCTGAAGGATATGGCTTTCGATAGGCAGGCGAAGCCCCGCCATGCGCGCGACATGGGAGCTGTGGCCGGCAGCGGCGAGCCCGATCTTCCTGGCCTTGATATAGCCGCGCGTCGTCTCCACCCCCACCGCCCGGCCGCTCTCGACCCTGATCCCGGTCACTTCGCAATGCTGGAGCAGGTCGACGCCGCGCTGGTCGGCGCCCCGGGCGAAGCCCCAGGCGACCGCATCATGGCGCGCCGTGCCGCCGCGGCGCTGGATCATGCCGCCTTGGATCGGGAAGCGCCCGTTCTCGAAATCCAGGATCGGCACGAGCTGGCGGAGCTGGTCGCGGTCGAGCATCTCGGCATCGATGCCATGGAGGCGCATGGAATTGCCGCGCCTGGCGAAGGCGTCCCGCTGGGGATCGGAATGGAACAGGTTGATGACGCCGCGCTGGCTCACCATGGCGTTGTAGTTAAAATCCCGCTCAAGCCCTTCCCAGAGCTTCATCGACCACTCGTAGAAGGGTGCATTGCCGGGCAGCAGGTAGTTGGAGCGGATGATGGTGGTATTGCGCCCGGCATTGCCGCTGCCGAGCCAGCCCTTCTCCAGCACCGCGACGTTCCTGAGGCCATGCTCCTTGGCCAGGTAATAGGCCGTCGCCAAGCCGTGGCCGCCGCCGCCGACGATGACCACGTCGTATTCGGCCTTGGGCTCGGGCTCGCGCCAGACCGGCTTCCAGCCGCGATGCCCGCGCAGGGTCTCGGCGAGGACGGAGAAGATAGAATATTTCATCGCTCGGGTCGGCCTCCTCGGGCCGGGCCTCAAAGAGTATCGAAACGTATATAGGAGCAAGCTCCGGAGCGGTGGTATAAATTATTCTTATGGCCAGATCCGGTGCCAGACCGAAGCCCGCGAAGCAGGGCGGGCGCCTGCCCTTCGACTTGCGATCCCTCGAAGTCTTCCTCGCCGTCTGCGAAACCGGCGGCATGGCCGCTGCCGCCAGGCGCCTCGCCATGACCCAGCCGGCCATCTCGCTGGCAATCGCCGAGATCGAGGCCCGGGGCGGCGTCATCCTGTTCGATCGCAAGGTGCGGCCGCTGGGCCTCACCCCCGCCGGCGTCATGCTGCGCCAGCGGGCGAGCGGGCTCTTAGCCGACGCGGCCCAGATTCCGCCCATGCTGCGGGAGATCCAGAAGGGCCGGTATCCCCTGGTGCGGATCGGGTTGGTCGATTCCCTGTCGCGCACGCTCGCTGGCGATCTTGCCGCCTTCCTGTCGGCGCGCGCCGACGAGGTCTCGGTGCAGTCGGGCCTGACCGCGCTCCACGCCAGCGCGTTCTTCACCCGGCGCCTCGACATCCTGATCGGCGTGGACGAGTTGATCGAGGTCGACGGCCTCGAGCGCTGGCCGATCCTGGAGGAACCTTACGTGGTCCTCTGGCCAAGGCGCCTGGGTAAAGTCGCGGAGCCGTTCGACCTGGATCAGCTGGTCCGAGAGGCGCCATTGGTGCGGTTCAGCGCCCGCTCCAAGACGGGGGCCGAAATCGATCAGCATCTCCGGCGCCTGCGTCTCGAGATTCCGCGGCGGCTCGAATTCGACACTCCCTTCGCCGTCGCCGCGGCCGTGGCCGCCGGGCTCGGCTGGGCCATCACCACGCCGCTCTGCCTGATGGAGGCGGATCTGGCCCTCGACGACATGCAGATCGGGCCGTTGCCGGCGCCGGGTCTGAGGCGCCGTCTTACCTTGGTCGCGCGTCATGCGGAGCTGGGGCCTCTTCCCCGCCAGGTCGCCGACCTCGCCCATGACAGGCTGCACAGCCGCTGTCGCGCCTTCGTCAAGCGGCGCTGCCCCGCGCTCAAGGACCAGGTGGTGATCGGAGCGAAGGCGCATCAGGTCGTTAGCTCATAAGCTGGCGGCCGCGAGCAATGCACGGATTTCCGCTTTGGATCCCAAAGCGGTCTCCGTTCACCGCGAGCCGCACTTCCGAGGTGTGCCAGAAGCAGGCATAGCGACATTGTATCAGAATCAAGTAGGGGTCTCGGTGCGCGTCTGCCTCCTCACGGAGATGCGGGGTTTCAACCAACCACCAATCCATCACGCAATTGCTGGTAAAGTCTCCTTCGGACGACTTACTCATGAGTCAGTAAGTTAGACAACACATCGAGGATGTGCGAGTATGCGCTTCAGGATGAAGCGAGACGGCCGCACCCTTGATCACGCGACGCTGGAAACGATCCGCAAGATGGCGGTTCAACGTGTTCGCGAGGGTGAACGGCCACGTTATGTGATCGCCAGTTTCGGCATGCACCGCTGCACGATCTATGGTTGGCTCAAGGCGGCGCGTGGACGTGGCCACGGTCTCAAGGTATTAGCGGCGAAGCCGGCAAGCGGACGGCCACGCATCCTCACGGCGGGACAGGAACATCAGGTCTTTCGTTGGATCAACGGCAAGAACCCGATGCAGTACGGTTTCGACTTTGGCCTATGGACGCGCCAGATCGCCCGCGACCTCATCGCGCAGCGTTTCGACGTGACGTTGAGTCTGGCGTCGGTGGGAGCGTTGCTGGCGCGGGTGGGATTGACGCCGCAGAAACCGCTGCAGCGCGCCTATCAGCGTGACCCCGAGGCGATCGCACGCTGGCAGCGGGAAACCTACCCGGCGATTGCCCGCCAAGCCAAGCGGGACAAGGCGGATATCTACTTCTGGGATGAGTCGGGCTTTCGCGCCGATGCGGTGCAGGGCACGACATGGGGCGCCAAAGGGCAGACCCCGGTGGTGTCGGTGCCGGGGCAGCGCCAAGGCATCAGCGCCGCGTCGGCAGTCAGCGCCAAGGGGGCGTTCTGGTTTGCCACCTACGCCGGTGGCCTGAACGGAGCCCTGTTCGTCACCTTGCTGCGCCGCATGATGCGCGGCCGGCGCAAGCCGCTGCACCTGATCATCGATGGTCTTCCCGCACACAGGACGCGCCTGGTACGGGACTACGTGAACAAACTCAATGGCAAGCTGACCCTGCATTTCCTGCCTGGCTATGCCCCGGACCTCAATCCCGACGAACTCGTGTGGAGCCACGCCAAACGCACCGGCAATGCACGACGGCCGCTGCTCAAGGGCGAGCGCCTGGAGCAACGGGTGGCTGCCCAGCTCGCCGACATCCGCAGCCGGCCCAGCCTGGTCCGCTCATTCTTCAGGCATCCAAGTGTTGCCTATATTGCTGACTGCTGAGTAATCGACGGCGGCCCGTTGTCCGACGCCACACTCGAGGCGGGACTCTCGCTCGCCAAGCGGTTTGATGCCCAGCTGGAAGTGCTGCATGTGCGCGCCGACCCGGCGACCATGATTTCGATGGTAGGGGGAGGGATCCCCAGCGCCGCCATGGTGGAGCCGGCGATAGAGGCGATGACGGAGGCGAGCCAGGAGCGTGCCCAGAGGGCCCGTGCGGCCTTCGACCGGATCGCTGCCAAGGCAGGCGCAACGGCCACGTGGCGTCAAGAAATCGGGATCGAGCCGGTAGTTCTCGCCGGAGCGGCACGTCTATCGGATCTGACGGTGATCGGCCGCCCGGACGCGACCTCTGAAAGCCAGTTTCCGGCAAGCCTGGAAGCGGCGCTATTCGACACCGGCCGTCCGGTGCTAGTGGCGCCATCCAACCCGGTTCCCACCATCGGGCGAAGGATCGCCATCGCGTGGAATGGCAGCCCCAAGGCAAGTCGGGCTGTGGCAGCATCCCTGCCGTTCCTGGAGAAGGCGGAAACGATCACCGTGCTGACGGTGCCGGCGGGCAGAAGAGGATCTTCAGGCTACGCGCTCGCCGCCTATTTGCGCCGGCACGGGCTCGAGGCCACGGTGGAGAGCGTCGATCCGCACGGCAAATCCATCGGGAAGGTTTTGCTTGAGCATGCCCAAAGTCGAGGTATCGATCTCCTGGTGATGGGCGCATGGGGTCACAGTCGCATCCGCGAAATGATCCTCGGTGGGGTGACGCGCGAGGTTCTGGCGCAGACGATCTTGCCGGTACTAATGGCCCACTAGATCACTTCCTGTGGCCCGAAGGGGGCTCGCGGGTTTCGGGGCGAGTTGACCGGGCAAGGTGTGTCAGGTCTGCTAGCTAATGCATAAGCTTTTGATTTATAGACCAGTTTCCCGGTAGACAGCCTTTCAGACCACGATATGGACCGCCTTTCGCTGTCGGTGGTTGCGTCCCCCCGCAACCACCTTTACCGAACGCCGATACGGATCAGGAACAGCCGAGCCTTCTGGCCCGGCTGAATTGCTTCGTGTGCCGAGATCGACCATGCCGGCGGGGTAGCAACGGGGTAGCGTCCAGAATCTTTCGCACTTTGTGACGGCGGCTTCCGCGTCCCGTTAAGCGGTCCGCAGGACAAGCGAAAGCAAGAGTGCATCTCAAGCTTTGGCGTCAGATCGTGCCTCCAATCGCGGATTGCGCTTTCGTCCGGAAAATGTCTCAGGAACCCTTCCCGACAAGCTCCGTGCTTGCCGGCTCAGTGCAAACTTCAACCCGATCCCGACCGTGCTCCTTTGCGCTATACATGGCCGAGTCTGCCCGATTGATAACGGACGATAAATTCTGATCCGATGACCGGAGTTCGCTCACTCCGATGCTTACGGTAAGACCGATCCGCGGATTCAGGGAGAACACTGTGCCGCGGACCTGGTCCACCAAGCGCTTGGCGGCGCCAATCGCTTCGGCCAAAGCTGTTTCCGGCATGAGGATTACAAACTCCTCGCCGCCGTATCGGACAAACATATCGGACGGGCGCAGCTGCTTGCGGCAGAGCTCGGAAAGTGTGGCCAGGACCAAGTCGCCAAACTGGTGGCCAAATTCATCGTTGATGCGTTTGAAGTGATCGAGGTCCAATAGCAAGATCGCAAGGGGGTGGTGGAATCTTCTGGCGCG
>DATNJA010000139.1:0-2441 GCA_035604155.1 Candidatus Udaeobacter sp.
CGATTGCGTTCCGGTCTGCATACACCCCTTGTCCGGCGCCCCCGGGGTTCGCCCGCGCCGAGCTACAGGCGAGCATGAATCAGGCTTCGGCCATGCGCAATGGCGCATTGCCGGGGCTAATGCGTCGGGCGGCCGGCCGCCCAGCGGCCTGTCCGCCGGATGGCCTCCTCGAGTGCGGTCCAGACTTCAAGCCCAAGTTCCTTGTGGGCCCGGTCGATGGACGGGACATAGCGCAAGCGCGGCGCGCCCGGCTCCGACCTGCCCTCGATCCGCAAGCCGCGGGCAGGCGGGAACAGTCGGGCCACGAGGCCGGCAAGCTCCCCGATCGAAATCGCTCTGTCCGACCCGAGGTTGTAGGCAGCGCCAGCCTGGCCCTGGACCAGGAGCCTGAGCATCCAGGCCGCCGCGTCGCCGGCGTAGAGATATGAGCGGACCGGCGCGCCGTCACCCTTGACCAGGATCTCCCGGCCGGCGAGCGCGTCGCCGATGAAATTGCCGATGGCAAAATGCCCGTCCAGGGGCAGGCCCGAGCCGACGAAGGCGAAACCCCGGGCGATCACGGCCGGAAGGCCGAATTCGACGCTATAGAGGCAGGCGAGCTGCTCGGCCATCCGCTTGGCCTGGCCGTAGACCGAGCGCCGGTCGGTTGGCGGACAGGCGCCGGTAAAGCCCTCCGGTAGCAGCGGCAGGTCGGCGGGCTGAGCGCCGTAGATCGCCCCGGAGCTCAGCAGCAGGGCGCGGCCGACCCCCGCATTGGATGCGAATTCGAAGGCGCGGCGCGTTCCCCCGACGATGCTGTCGATCAGCTCGAGGGGCCTCGAGTCGGCGGCAGCACTGGTATCGGCCGCGCCGTGGATGAGATGGGTGAATCGTCCGGCGGGAAAGACGAAGTCGCGCACGTCGCCCTCGACGAGCTGCAGGGCGGGATCGCTCGCGAGCTGCGGCCAGCGCCGGCGGAAGCCATCCGGGTCGCGCGTCAACACCGTCAGCGCCGATCCGAGGCCCCGCGTCGCGTTGGCGCGCGACAGCACCGCCAGCAGCCATCGCCCGAGGAACCCGGTGCCGCCGGTGACGAAAACCGAAGCGCCCTTGAGCGCCGGCAAGGCCGGGGAAGCATGCTCCACCGCCTCGTCGAGATCGGCGATCTCGAGACCGTCGACGGCCGGACGGCCGGGCTCGATCCGGCCGCTCATCAGGTACCCCTCGCGCGCAAGCAGGTCACTCCCTCGCATCCGAGGCCGGCGGCTTCCGCGCCCGAAGCCTTGGCGCATCGGCCGGCTTGTGACCAGCCTATCACGCAGGTATAGGATCGGGCTCGGCTCTTGGGGGGCCCGAATCATGCCATGCGTCGTTCCGCCGGAAGTCTTCAAGGCCATCGAAGACACCCACGGGAAGTTCTTCGAGGCCTTGTCCGGCGTCGATCGGGTGGCGATCGTCACTGACCATCTCGATCTGGCCAAGTCCGACATCCGCGCGGAATTGCTGGAGAAATACGCGCCCTTCCGCGGCAGCAAGCTGCTCGAGATCGGATCGGGGGTGGGAACCAATCTGGTCGTCTGGATCAAGGACTACGGCGTCGACGCCTATGGCGTGGAGCCCGCCAGCGTCGGCTTCGATGCCGCGTTTCAGGCCTCGCGCACCCTGCTCGCCGCCAACGGCATCGATACGGCCCGGGTCATCGATGCGTTCGGCGAGAGCCTGCCCTTTGCCGACAATTCCTTCGACCTCGTCTACTCCGGCAACGTGCTGGAGCATGTGCAGAACCCCGAAAAGGTCCTGGACGAGGCGATCCGGGTGTTGAAGCCCGGCGGCGTCTTGCACATGGAATTCCCCAATTTCCTCTCCTACTACGAATCGCATTACATGGTCTTTCAGCCGCCGATGCCGACGCGGGGGCTGCTGAAGCTGTGGGTGCGCTTGCGCGGCCGGGATCCCAGTTTCGTCGACACCCTGCAGCTCCTGAATCCCATCTGGTGCCGGCGGATGCTGCGTGCGCTGAAGAAACGCCACGCATTCCAGCTGCTTTCGCTCGGCGACGACGTGTTCCTGGAGAAGCTGGCCAAGCCCTATGAGTTCCGCACGCCTCTCTCGGGCCGCTTCCTCACCGGCACGGTCCGCGCGATCCAGGCCCTCAATGTCGGCAATTGGATCGGCCGCCTGATCGTGGCCGCGAACGGCTACTACCCGATCTTCCTCACCATCCGAAAGCAGGCCTGACCGTCAGCCCGCGGCCGGGGCTCAGCTCCAGATTTTCCAAGGCGCCTTGCCGTTCGCCCACAGCCCATCGAGGATGATCTTCTCCCGGATCGTGTCCATGGGTTGCCAGAACCCGTCATGGCGGAAAGCGCGCAGCTCCCCATCCGCGGCCAGCTTTTCCAGGATCTCGAATTCCCAGGAGGTGGCGTCGCCCTCGATCATGTCGAGGACGGAGGGCTGGACCA
>DATNJA010000140.1:0-18567 GCA_035604155.1 Candidatus Udaeobacter sp.
TGGTGACGCCGGGAGAAATCGACCACCTGGGTCACCTTCGATTCCGCGACTTCGTAGGTGTAGACGCCGCAAACCCCGACGCCGCGCCGGTGGACATGCAGCATGATCTGGGTCGCCTCCTCGCGACCCTTGCCGAAGAACCGCTCCAGCACATGGACGACGAACTCCATCGGCGTGTAGTCGTCGTTCAGCAGAAGCACCTTGTACAGGGAGGGCTTCTTGGTCTTGGGCTTGCTCTTGACCACCACGCCGGTCTGGCGGTCGTCGTCACTACGTCTGTCGTCGCCGTTCATGTTCCTCGCGTGCCGTCGATTCGCCGAGGACGGCAGTGCCTCAGCCACGACACATAATATTGGATCGCCGGGCGCGCCGCAAAGACCCCGCGCCGACAACAGCGAAAATAAGGCTGTCGCGTGGCTCCGGCACGCGACATGAAGCGTGTCAAACTTCCTTGCCTGGAGGTTGCGATCGTCCCGACTCGCGATGACTCCCGATCCCTGTCTCTTGGGCCAGCGCGGCCGTCCGATAGCCCTTCGACCACGATCGGACTTGCCAAGGGGGAATTTTGGCGATTTCGTCGTGCTTCCTTGGTCAAGCCGGAAAGCCACCCCTCATATTGCATTGCAGCGTGACAATAAATAGCACATGGCAGCGTATCTCTGATATCTATCCCGCAATGCAACATGGCCGGCGATCAAGCTCCGGGCAAAAGCAAAGCTCATCCTCCGTCGAAGCCAACCGCTTCTAGATGGACAGGATTCCTCAGTTTTTTTAGTATGCCTCCAGTTCGAGTCGGGGGTTCCCCAAGGATGTGGCCAGATTGCGCGGAATTTAGAGCGAGATCGCGGATTCCGGTCCCGCGGTTGACGCATCTTCTCCTGGCCCTCCTGGTGCTTGTCCTCCCTAGCGCCGGCGCGCTTGCCAACCCCGTCAATGCCTCCATCGTCGTGGACGGTGCCACGGGCCAGGTTCTGCTCGAATCCAATGCCGATGTGCTGACCTACCCCGCCTCCCTTACCAAGATGATGACGCTCTACTTGGTGTTCGAGGCGATGGAGAAGGGCAGCCTCAAGGCCGACCAGCCGCTCCTGGTTTCCGCCAATGCCGCGAGCCAGGCGCCGACCAAGCTCGGTCTATGGCCCGGCGAGACCATCACCGTGAGCCAGGCCATCCTCGGCATGATCATCAAGTCGGCCAACGACGCCGCGATGGTCGCCGCCGAAGCGCTGGGCGGCAGCGAACAGGCGTTCGTCGAGATGATGAACGTGAAGGCCCGTGCGCTCGGCATGACGGAAAGCTATTTCCGCAATCCGAACGGGCTGCCCGATCCGGTCCAGCACACCTCGGCGCGCGACATGGCGAAGCTGGCCTTGGCGCTGTCCCGGGATTTCCCCCAGTACTATCCCTATTTCTCGGAGACCCGCTTTACGTTCCGCGGCCGGACCCTCATGACCCATAACCGCTTCGTGCTCCGCTATCCCGGGGCGGATGGGCTGAAGACGGGTTACATCCGCCTCTCGGGCTTCAACCTGGCGAGTTCGGCGGTGCGTAACGGCCGGCGCCTGGTCGGCGTGGTCTTGGGGGGCGTTTCGCCGTCCCTCAGGGATGCTGAGATGTGGGCTCTGCTGGACCAGGGCTTCGGCACCTCGACGCCGAAGTCCCAAAACAATGCCTTGCTGCTCGCCGCTGCTTCGGGTTCGACCTTGGTGCCGACCTTGAAGCCCGACGACGTGAGCCAGGCCGAGGACGACAACACCGTCGACAGCGATGCCGACGGCGACGGCGGCGTTGGCGCCGAGGGGCCGCAGAAAGCAGGGCCGGCAGCACCTGTCGCTGCTCAGCCGGCCCCGCAAGTCGCCGCAATCTTGCCGGTCTCGGGTGATCAGACGCTGCCGGTCAAGGCGCCCGCCGTCCAGGCTTCGGCCGCGCCGGCTCAGGCGCCCGCCGTGACCCTGGCCGCCGTGCTGGCCCAGCTGGCGAGCCAGGCTAAATTCCTTACTGCCCCCGTTGCGCCGCCGAGCCCGTCGGTACCGGCCCTTCGTCCGACCCTCGTCGCCGACGCCGGAGACGAAATCGTCGTTCCTCTGGCAAGCGGCGGCAACAGGCTCTGGGGCGTTCAAGTTGGTGCCTACAGTCACTATGGTCCGGCCCGTTTGGCAGCGGAGAAGGCCCAGGCGAACCTGCCGATGGAGCTTCGCGAGGCGCAGATCGCCGTGGACGAAGGCGACAACCACGGCAGCAGGCTCTATCGGGCCCGCCTGCTGGGCCTAGCTCAGAGCGAAGCCAACGATGCCTGCCGGCAGCTCCATGCCCGCCAGCTCTCCTGCCTGGTCGTCCAATCGCGCGTCTCGGTGGCGATGAGCGGCAGCGACTGAGGCCGAGGCGCTTCCAGATCTAGAAATTCGGCAAGGCGACGGCGCTGGCCTCGAGTTGGGCGCCGAGCGCCGCCTTCAACCGATCGAGCCCCGCTTCGTTCGCCGCCTCGCAGCGGGCGACGAGGACGTCCTGGGTGTTGGACGCACGCAAGAGCCACCAGCCGTCGGCAGTGCGCACCCTGACCCCATCGATATCGTTCACGTCCGCGCCGGCGCGTTTCAGTCGCTTGGCCGTCTCCTCGACGACGGCGAACTTGCGCTCCTCGCTGCAGGGAAAGCGGAGTTCCGGGGTGTTCACGACCTTGGGCAGCCGGTCGCGCAATTCGGCCAGGCTCTCGCTTCCGCGGCTGACGATGCCGAGCAGCCGCACGGCCGCGTATAGCGCGTCGTCGTAACCGTAGTAGCGATCGGCGAAGAAGATATGCCCGCTCATCTCGCCGGCAAGCGGCGCACCCGTTTCCGCCATCTTCGCCTTGATCAGCGAGTGACCGGTGCGCCACATGAGCGGCTTGCCGCCCGCCCTGGCGATCTCGTCGAACAGGACCTGGCTCGCCTTGACGTCGGCGATCACGGTTGCTCCCGGCATCCCCTCCAGCACCTCGCGCGCGAAGAGCACCATGAGCTGATCGCCCCACAGGATCCGTCCCTCGCCGTCGACGACGCCGATCCGGTCGCCGTCGCCGTCGAAGGCGATCCCCAGATCGGCTTTTTCCGCCGCCACCTTGGCCTGGAGATCGACCAGGTTCTTGGGCACCGTCGGGTCGGGATGGTGGTTGGGAAACCGGCCGTCGATCTCGCCGAACATCAGCACATGGCGGCCGGGAAGCCGGCCAGCGAGCTTGGTCATTGCCTCGCCGGCGGCGCCGTTGCCGGCATCCCAGACCACGGCGAGCGGCCGCTTGCCGCGGAAATCCTGGAACAGCCGATCGACGTAGGCCGCCATGACCCGCCGCTCTTCGACCGCGCCTTTGGGACCGCCGACATAGGCGCCAGCCGCGGCGATCTCGCCGATCTCGCGGATCGCCTCGCCATGGAAGGCGCCCTTGCCCAGCATCATCTTGAAGCCGTTGTACTCCGGCGGGTTGTGCGATCCCGTCACCATGACGCCGCCGTCGGTGGGGAGCGAACGCACGGCGAAATAGAGCATCGGGGTCGGCCCCCGCCCGACCCTGAGGACCGCGAGGCCGCAATCGCTGAGGCCCTCGACCACGGCAGCTTCCAACTCGGGCGAGCTCAAGCGGCCGTCGTAGCCCGCAGCGACCTTGCTGCCGCCCGCCCGCTTCACCACCGTGCCGAAGCCGCGCCCCACGGCGTAGGCGTCGTCGGCCGAAAGCGTCCGGCCCATGACGCCCCGGATGTCGTATTCCCGGATCGCCGTCGGATCGAAACGGTGCCGCGCCTTGCCCATGCCAGGGATCCTCAAGGCCGGCCGATGCTGGCGTAGCGGAAGCCCAATTCGGTCATCTCCGTCGGACTGTAAATGTTCCGCAGATCGACGATCACCGGCCGGCGAAGAAGCGATTTGACCCGGGCGAGGTCGATGGCACGGAACTCGTTCCACTCGGTGATGATGACCAGCGCGTCGGCGCCGCTCACGCAGTCATAGGCATCCTTGCAATAGATCAGGCCCGGCATCAGCTTCCTCGCCTCGGCCATGCCCTCTGGATCGAAGGCGCGCACGGTGGCGCCCGCTTCGGCCAGGGCCGGCAGGATGGCGAGGCTGGGGCTGTCGCGCATGTCGTCGGTGTTTGGCTTGAAGGTGAGACCGAGAGCGGCCACGGTCTTGCCTTTGGCCGAACCGTCCAGGGCGGCGATGACGCGATCGGCCATGGCGCGCTTGCGCGCCTCGTTCACCGCCACCACCGTTTCCACGATCCGGAGCGGTGCGCCGTAGTCCTCGGCGGTCTTGACCAGGGCGAGGGTGTCCTTGGGAAAGCAGGAACCGCCGTAGCCGGGGCCGGCATGGAGGAATTTGCGCCCGATCCGTCCGTCGAGGCCGATCCCGCGGGCGACATCGTTGACGTTGGCCCCCACCCGCTCGCAAAGATCGGCGATTTCGTTGATGAAAGTGATCTTGGTCGCCAGGAAGGTGTTGGCGGCGTATTTGATCAGCTCCGCCGTCTCGACGGTGGTGAAAACGATCGGCGTCTCGATCAGGTACAAGGGCCGGTAAAGCCGGCGCATCACGTCGCGCGCCCGCTCGGAATCGGCGCCGATGACCACGCGGTCGGGGCGCATGAAGTCGCCGATGGCCGAGCCTTCGCGCAGGAATTCGGGGTTCGAGGCGACGTCGAACTCGGCCGCGGGCCGCGCCTCCTTCAGGATGCGGGCGACTTCGCGCCCGGTGCCGACGGGCACGGTCGATTTGGTGACCACGACCGTATAGCCATCCGCGGCCTCCGCGATCTCCCGGGCCGCGGCGTAGACATAGGAGAGGTCGGCGTGACCATCGCCCCGGCGCGAGGGCGTACCCACGGCGATGAACACCGCCTCGGCTCCCTTGACCGCGGCGGAGAGGTCGGTCGAGAAGGCGAGCCGACCGGCGCGAACGTTGGTTTCCACCAGGGCATCGAGCCCGGGCTCGAAGATCGGCATGGCGCCCGCCTTCAGGCCCTCGATCTTTTTCACGTCCTTGTCGACGCAGACGACGTCGACGCCGAATTCGGAAAAGCAGGCGCCGGAAACGAGTCCGACATAGCCGGTTCCGATGACAGCGATCCGCATGGGCCCGACTCCTCGGGATTGACTCTATGGGCTCAGCCGACCCGGCGCGCGTAGTCGCGCAGGATCTCGGCGACGCTTGCGCCAATGACCGGATGACGCAGCGCGTATGCTATGGTCGCTTCGATGAAGCCCGCCTTGTCGCCGCAGTCGAAGCGCTTGCCTTCGAAGCGGTAGCCGTGAAAGGGCGTCTTCCCGACCATGCGCGCGAGCGCATCGGTCAACTGCACCTCGCCGCCCGCACCGGGCTTCTGGTCGGCGATCAGGTCGAAGATTTCCGGCTGCAGGATGTAGCGCCCGATGATGGAGAGCGTCGAAGGTGCGTCGGCCGGCGTCGGCTTCTCCACCAGTCCCTGGACCTCCACCAGCCGCCCGTCCTCGCGCCCGGTCCTGAGCACGCCGTAGCGGTTCGTCTGCTCCCGCGGAACGTCCATGACCGCCACCAGATTTCCGCCCACCCGGCTGTAAACATCCACCATCTGCTTGAGACAGGGGCTATCAGCCATGACCATGTCGTCGGCCAGCAATACGGCCACGGGCTCGCCTTGCGCCAGGTGACGTGCGCACCAGACCGCATGGCCCAGGCCCCGCGGGTGCTGCTGACGCAGATAGGCGACCTGCCCCGGTGCCGGAAGAAGGTCGGCGATCAAGGCCAGGTCGCGAAAGCGGCCGCGCTCGGTCAGGGTCGCGTTGAGTTCGTAGGAATGATCGAAATGGTCCTCGATCGCCGCCTTGCCGCGGCCGGTCACGAATATGAACTGCTCGATCCCGGCGGCCTTCGCCTCCTCGACCGCATACTGGATGAGCGGCTTGTCGACTACCGGCAGCATCTCCTTCGGCATCGCCTTGGTCGCCGGCAGGAAGCGGGCGCCGAGACCGCCGACCGGAAAGATGGCCTTGCGAACGGGTTTGAATGTCATGCGAAGTCCGTAAGGGTGAAGGGGAGCCTTTCTGCCACAGCCCCCCGGCGTTGACAACCGAGCGTAGCCAACCGGCGTTAACCACCCAATAACACGTCGCGCGCCTCGTTGAGCTGGGCCGCGAGATAGTCGGAACCGCCGTGGTCAGGATGCACCTTCAGCATCAGGCGATGATGGGCCTCGCGAATTTCTGCCTCGCTGGCGCCGGCCGCCAGGCCCAGCACGGCAAAGGCTTCCTGGCGTCCCATGGCGCCGTGGGAAGAGCCGGCTGCCTGCTCCGCCCGGTCCTGGCGGCCCTCCCGCCAGCCAGGCTTGACGCGGTCGAGATAGGCTTCGAGCAGGGCTACCCCGTCGCTGTCCTTCGCGCGTATCTCTTGAAGCAGGGCGAGAAGGTCGGGCAGCGACAGATCGCCCAGACGCCGGCCGGCGAAGGCGCCGGCCTTCACGCTGCCGTCGATGGTGCTGCTGTCGTGGTCGAGGCTCATGACCAGATATTGGGACTCCACCGTCGAAGCGCGCGAGGATGGATTGCCGGCCGCTTTGAAGGCGCGCTGGCTACGCCAGCGCCGCCAGAGCGGGTAGCCGAGCCCCACGGCCGCGAATGCAAGACCGCCCCGGCCCACCAGAAACAACAGTACGATGCCGACCAGGAGGACCGCGACGGCGAAATAGGTGATCAGCCGGGCGAGCGTGGCCGCATCGACGCGGGTCAGCCAATGGAGGAGATAGAGAAAGCCGAGCAGCAGGATCAGGCCGAGGGCGAAATAGAGCGGCATCTCGCTGCCCTGTTATTTCTTCGGCCCCAGCTGCCGGGTGAGGAGACGCACGGATTCCCCGGCCCCGCGGCTGTGATCCGCGAGGGCCTGCCAGCCGCCGGCCGCGTAAACGGCCACGGCGCGCAGAAGCGCCTTCAGCTGATCGGCGCTGTTTGCGTCGAACGGGCAGCAGGCCCCGCCGCTCAAGCGGGCCATCTGGCGAAAGGCGTCGCCGGCGCGCGCGTCTTGGCCTTCGTGGAACAGGAACAAGGGCAGGCCGAGGACCCCAAGGCGCCCGGCGCGATCGCACAGCCCGTCGACCGGCTCCTCCACGCTGTCGCCGACGAAGATGAGGGCGTTGACTTTCCGGCGCCTGGTCTCGGCCAGCGCATGATCGAGCACGCGGCCAATCTGGGTCCGTCCACCCAGGCAGACGACGCTGGTCATGAGGCGCGTCAGGTCGCCCGCGTTGCCGAGCCAGGCCGAAGCCTCGAACTCGCCGAAGCCGCGGTAATAGGCGAGCTGGACGTCGAGCCCGCCAAGGGCCGCGGTGGCGGCGAACATTTCGGCCTGGATCTCGCAGGCCTTGTCCCAGGTTGGCTGGCGGCTTGCGGTGGCATCGAGGGCAAATAGCAGGCGCCCGCGCGGACCGGCGGCCCTGACCTTCGGCATGGCCGCGACTTTCTGCAGGAAGGCATCGACTTCGCTGGTCCTGGTCGCTTTCGAGACGGGTCCGGCGTCCTTGCCTTTCTGCGGCAGCTTTTCCCGATCGCTCATGACTTCAAGAGTTAGTGCGCTGTGTCAGGCAACGCCAGTGCTTTCCACGGGTGCTTCCGAGGCGGATTTGGCCATGCCCTCGATGCCGATCGCCTTCAGCAAGGCACGAACTTCCTGGCGGGCGGCGACGTGGGACATGTTGAGGGAAAGGCCGGTGCGGCCGGGGTCCAGATCGAGGAGCGTGAGGCCGCGCGGGAAAAGCTCGCGGAAGATCACCCGCTCGGTGAAGCCCGGCGCCAGGCGAAAGCCGATGCGCCGCGACAGTTGGTCCAGGAGGTTGCCGATGTCGCGCTTGTTGCGGGCGTCGAGGCTGGACAGCCGGTTGCGCATGACGACCCACTCGATGGAACCCCCGTCGGCCAGCGCCCGGCGCTTGCGCTGCTCCCAGACCGCCTCGGCATAGACGCTGGGACCGAGGATGCGCTTGCCCTCCCGGTCGAGGCGGGCGAGCAGATCGAGGTCGAGGAAGCTGTCGTTGAGCGGCGTCACCAGGGTGTCGGCGTGGGAATGACCGATGCGCGAAAGTCCGGTGTCGCTGCCCGGCGTGTCGATGACGACGAATTGGCAATCGGCAAAGCCCGCCATGGCCTCGGCGAAACGCGCGCGGTCCTCGGCCGCCGCGGCCGCGGCGGAATCGAGCCGGCTCGCCAGGATTGCCGCGTGGCGGGGTACGGGGAGCGGCAGTTCGGCGGCGGTGGCTCGCCGGTTCTCGACGTAGCGCGTGAGCGTCCCCTGGCGTGCATCGAGATCGAGGCTTCCGACCGAGCCCCCGCCGCGCAACAGCGCCACGATCAGATGCATGGCCGTGGTCGACTTGCCCGAGCCGCCCTTCTCGTTGCCGAGAACGATGACATGGGGGCGCGAAGGGCCGGCGCGCGCCGGGGAAAGCGGTCTCACGCCTTGCGGACCCACACGGCGGTATCGTGAAACACGGCGCCGCCCTTGGGCGGGCCGGCATCGGTGCTGGTGAGCGCGTTGATGCCCACGCCCTCCTCGAAGGCATCGTTGGGCCAGATGCTTTCGACTACGACGACACCCGGCTGGAGACCCTCGAAGAAACGGGCATGGAGGACGATGCTGGCTTGCCGGTTGCCCAGCCGGACGCGCTCGCCGTCGGCGATCCCGAGCCGGGCGCAATCGGCAGGATGGATATGGACGTCCGGCCGCCCCTGACGGCTCCGCGAGCTTGGCGTTTCCGTGAAGCTCGAGTTGAGGAACTGCCGCGCCGGCGCGGCGACGAGGCGGAACGGGTGCTCGTCGTCCGCTTCGTCGATCAGCCGCGCGTGATCGGGCAGCTTGGGCATCCTCGCGTGATCGACGCCGAGGGCGGCCCAGTCCGGCTTGAAACGGAACTTGCCATCGGGATGGCCGAAACCGGCGAGGAAATGCCCATTCTCGAAGGAGGGCGCACAGTCAAGCCAGCGCCCTTCGTAGAACCCGGCCAGGCCGGGCTTGCCCGAGAGCCTCAGGGTCTCTTCGATGATCTCGAGCTCGGTCATGGCAAAGCCGCGGTGCTGGGCGCCGAGGCGCTTGGCAAGCTCGCAGATGACATAGTGATTGGGCCGCGCCTCGGCATAGGGCTCCACGACCTTGCGGGCCATCTGGAGATGGGTGTGGCCCGAGGCGGTATAGATGTCGTCATGCTCGAGGAAGGTCGTGGCCGGCAGCAGGATGTCGGCCATCCGGGCGGTATCGGTCAGGAACTGCTCATGGACGCACACGAAGAGGTCTTCGCGCCGAAAGCCTTCGCGCACCCTGTTTGAATCCGGGCAGACGACCATGGGATTGGTGTTCTGGATGAGCAGC
This sequence comes from Candidatus Udaeobacter sp., assembly GCA_035604155.1. Classification (GTDB taxonomy): domain Bacteria; phylum Pseudomonadota; class Alphaproteobacteria; order Dongiales; family Dongiaceae; genus DASXQK01. The sequence goes on from DATNJA010000140.1 coordinate 9,355, forward strand.
GCCGTCACCGGCGGCCCGTCGCCGAGGTCGCGCTTGTCGCCGGTCAGGATCGGTCCGATGCGGGACTGGTCGAGGATGCGCGTCTTGCGATCCAGCACATCGAGGCCTTCGATCAGGCTCCTGTCCAGACCGTAAAGCCCACCGTTGCTGTAAAGCGCGCCGCCGCCGCGATGTTGCCAGGCGCCGGTGACCCCCGGCAGGCAGGAGACCGCATGCAGCTGGGCAGCACCGTTGCGCGAGCGGCTGAAGCCGTAGCCGACACGGATGTAGGCCCGCTTCGTCCGACCATAGAGCCGGGCGAAATCGACGATCGTCGCAGCCGGCACGCCCGAGATCGCCTCCGCCCATTCCGGAGTCCGGGTCGCCAGGTGGGCTTCCAGCTCCTGCGGCACGTCCGTGTATCGCGCGAGATACGCGCGGTCGGCCAGATCCTCTTTGAACAGCACATGCATGACCGCGGCAGCCAGCGCCCCATCGGTGCCCGGCCGCGGCATCAGGTGAAGATCGGCCACTTCGGCCGTGCCCGTGCGGTAGGGATCCACCACCACCAGCTTGGCGCCGCGCTGTTTTCGAGCCCGCGCGATGTGGGTCATGACGTTGACCTGGGTCGAGACCGGATTGCCGCCCCAGACGACGATCAGGTCGGATTCCGCGATCTCCCGCGAATCGACGCCATACTTGACGCCGGCGCCCGCGAGCCAGCCGGTGTCCGACAGCGCGACGCAGATGGTCGAGAGCATGCGCGAATAACCCATGGCATGACGCAGCCGCTCGATGCCGTCGCGCTGCACCAGCCCCATGGTACCGGCATAGAAGTAGGGCCAGACGGCCTCGCGTCCGTAACGATCGGCCGCCTTGCGAAAGGCCTCGGCCACTTCATCCAGGGCTTGCGTCCAGGATATGCGCTGGAAAGCATCCATGCGGCCGCCCCGGGGACCGATGCGGCGCATCGGCCAGGCGAGCCGGTCGGGATGATGCTGGCGCTCGGCGTAGCGGGCGACCTTGGCGCAGACGACGCCTGCGGTGTAGCTGTTGTCGGCCGAGCCATGCACACGGCCGATGCGGGTCGGCGACAGGCGCTCGACGTCCAGCGCGCAGGTGCTGGGGCAATCATGCGGGCAAACGGAATGAACGATGTCGAGGGGCATCTTGCGGTTCCTGGCCGGGCCGCAAGTTTATCCCCGGGGCCCGGCGGGCCGCAATGCCGCGAGCCGTCCCCGCCCGCCACGGGCGCAGGGCCGCCCTGCGGCAAAAGCCCCTGGCGCGGGCCTTCATAAGCCGTTACCCATCAGCCGCGGAGGAGACGGGACGAGAATGGCGCAAGCGACCACCCTCGCCGGGCTGCGCAACATGCCCGGCCGCGCCATCGTCTATATGGTCTCGGCCGCCTTCCTGATCATCATCCTGGACACCGCCGTGAAGTGGCTGGCCAGGGGCGGCTATTCGCCGTTCCAGATCGGCTTCCTGCGCTATGTCGTGGGCCTTGGGATTTCCGCCGGGATCGCCACCAGGGCAGGCGGGATCGGCACCCTGCGCACGCGCCGGCCGGGCGGGCATCTATTGCGCTCGGTCCTCAACCTCACCACCATGCTGACGTTCTACTACGCCCTCGAGCGACTGCCGCTCGCCGATTGCATCGCCATCGGCTTCGCCTCGCCTCTTTTCACCACCGCGCTCTCGGTTCCCATGTTGGGCGAGAAGGTCGGCTCCCGGCGCTGGCTTGCCGTTGGCTTCGGCTTCGCCGGCGTGCTGCTGGTGGTTCAGCCCACGACGGCCGGAATCGGGCTTGGCGCCGGGCTCGCCCTGCTCTCGGCGCTCTGCTGGTCCTTGACCCAGGTGACCTCGCGCCAGATGAGCACGACCGAGCCCAGCCATACGATCCTCTTCTACTATTCGCTCGCCGTGGTGATTGCCCTCGGCGCCACCATGCCGCGGCTCTGGATCGAGCCCCATGGCCTCGACTGGCTCTGGTTCCTCGTCTGCGGCGTAGCCGGCAGCTTCGGCCAGTTCTGCTACAATCAGGCCTTCCGCTACGGTGAAGCCTCCATGGTCGCGCCCTTCGACTACACCGGGCTCATCTGGGCCACGATCATGGGCTTCATCGTCTTCGGCGATTTACCGAGCTGGCTCGTCGTCTCGGGCGCCAGCCTCATCATCGCCAGCAGCGTCTACATCGCCAGGCGCGAAACCCGCCTCGCGCGCCTGGCGCGCCTCACCGCCGCCGGCAACCCGTGAGCACCGCCACCGCTAGCGTCAGGAAGCTCCGCAACGCCCCCTTGCGAGGCCTGCTCTACATGGTCGCCGGCGTATTTTGGATGTCGGTCATGGATGCCGCGGCCAAATGGCTGACCGCCGGCTATCCGTTGTCCGAGATCATTTTCCTCGGCCGCTTGCCCATGCCGCTCTTCGCCATCGCCTTGGCCTCGATGAATGGCGGGCTTTTCACCCTGCGGACGGAGCGCCTCGGCCTTCATCTGCTCCGCAGCCTCGCGAGCGCGGCGACAATGGTCACCTTCTTCATGAGTTTGCGCCTGCTGCCCTTGGCCGACACCGTCGCGATCACATTCATCTCGCCGCTGCTGATGTCGGCGCTTTCCGTGCCCATACTGGGCGAGCGCGTCGGCCCGCGCCGGTGGACCGCGATCGCGGTCGGTTTCCTCGGCGTCATGGTCATTCTCCAGCCGAGCGGCACCGGCTTCGGCCTCGGCCCGGCTCTTGCCCTGATGGCCGCGCTCAGCTATGCGCTGCTCAACAATCTGTCGCGCCACATGAGCAGCAGCGAGCCCAGTCATACCCAGCTGTTCTGGGTTTCGATGATGATCATCATCGGATCCGGCGCCGTCGTCCCGTTCCAATGGGTTCAGCCCCATGGCCGCGACGTCCTGGTCTTCGCGGTCTTCGCCCTCGTCGCGACGCTGGGTCAATTCCTCGTGACCCAGGCGCTGCGCTATGCCGAGATCTCTCTCCTGGCCTCGATGGAGTACAGCGCCCTCATCTGGGCCACGCTGTTCGGTTTCATGTTCTGGAACCAGCTGCCGACCCCGACCGTCCTCGCCGGGGCGGCGATCATCACCGCCAGCAGTTTCTACATCGTCCAGCGCGAGGCCCGCCTCGCCCGGCGCAATGACCCTCGGCGCCTTGACCGAATCAGCCGGTCCCCGCAACTTCCCCCCGATGGGATCTGACGGGGCGGACGCAAGGCCGTGAGCGAGAGCGTGGAGGCGGTGGTCATCGGCGCCGGGGTCGTCGGCCTGGCCGTCGCCCGCGCGCTGGCGAGCGCCGGGCTCGAGACGCTGATCCTGGAGGCGGGTGAGGGCATAGGCGGAGAATCTTCCTCACGCAACAGCGAGGTCATCCATGCGGGAATCTATTATCCGACGGGCAGCCTGAAGGCGCGCCTCTGCGTCGCCGGCCGGAGCCGGCTCTACGCCTATTGCGCCGAACACGGTGTGGAGCACAAGCGCATCGGCAAGCTGATCGTCGCCGCCGATGACTCCCAGGTCCCTGCCCTGCAAAGCCTTCAGGCCAAGGCGGCCGAGAATGGGGTCCTGGACCTCGCCTGGATCGACCGGCGAAATCTGGAAGCCATGGAGCCGGCGGTCGCGGGCGTGGCGGCCCTGCATTCGCCGTCGACGGGAATCATAGACAGCCACGGGCTGATGCTGAGCTATCTGGGCGAGGCGGAATCGGCCGGCGCTGTCCTGGCGTTGCGGAGCCCGGTCGCGGGCGGTGCCATCACCGGGAACGGCTTCACTCTCGAGATCGCCGGCGAAGAGCCCATGAGCCTCGACTGCCGCCATCTTGTGAACGCCGGTGGACTGGGCGCGCCGGGCGTGGCACGAGGGCTTCGGGGCTTCGATCCCGCCTTGGTGGGAGGGCTCTACCTCGCTAAAGGAAATTACTTCGTGCTCACCCGCCCCTCGCCCTTCACCCGCCTGATCTATCCTATGCCCGAGCCGGGCGGCCTCGGCGTACACCTCACCCTCGACCTCGCCGGATGCGCTCGTTTCGGCCCCGATGTCGAATGGGTCGAGACCATCGACTATCGGGTGGATCCGGTCCGGGCCGGCGCGTTCTACCGCGCCATCCGCCGCTATTGGCCGGCTCTTCCCGACGGCGCGCTTCAGCCGGGCTATTGCGGCATCCGCCCGAAACTCTCCGGCCCGGGCGGGCCCGCCGCCGACTTCCTGGTCCAGGGACCGGCGAGCCATGGAATTCCCCGCCTGGTCAATCTCTTCGGCATCGAATCGCCCGGCCTCACTGCCTCGCTTACGCTGGCCGATCTGGTCTTGGCCGAGCTCGGGCTGGATTCATGAAAAACCTGCTGGCCGAAGCCGAGGCCGCATTTCGCGGCGGCAAGATCGAGGACGCCGAAGCCCTGCTTCGGCGCGTCGTCGCGAGCGAGCCCGAGAGCGCTGCCGCCAACCACATGCTGGGGCTCATCGCGCTCGGCCGCGGCCGGCATGCCGACGCGCTCGCCGACATCAGCCGGGCGATTGCCGCCAATCCCCGCTTCGCGCGCGCCCATGTGAGCCTGGCCTTGGCCCAAGCCGCCGTCGGCGATCGCAAAGCCGCCGAGGCGAGCTACCGCCAGGCCATCGCCCTCAATCCCCAGCTGCCGGTGGCCGTGGTCAATCTCGCCGGCCTGCTGATGCAGGAAGGCCGGCTGGCCGCGGCGATCGAACTCCTCAGATCCGCGATCAAGCGGATGCCCGACCGGTTCGAGCTGCGCAACAATCTGGGCATCGCCCTCCTGCGCCAGGGCAAGACGGCTCAGGCGGTGAAGGCGATGCAAGAGGCGCTGGCCGTCGCCCCGAACCTCGCCCTTGCCCATGGCAATCTGGCGCGTGCCTTGAGGGCATCGGGAAAACTCGATGAAGCCGCCGGACGCTATCGCCGGGCTCTCGAGATCGAGCCGGAGCATGCCCAGATGACGACCCGGCTCGCCGAGGTGGAACGCGAGCAGGGCAACCTGGGCGAGGCGGTCTTCCTGGCCGAGCGGGCGCAGAGGCTGGACCCGAATCTGGCCGCGGCTTCCGTCGCTCTCGCCCTATGCCGGCTCGAACAAAGGCGCCTCGCCGAAGCGGAGACCGAGGCGCGCCACGCTCTCGCCCTCGACCCCGGCTCGGCCCAGGCGAGCCTTGCGCTCGCCCGGATCCGGGAACTGCAGGGCGATCCGATCGAGGCGCTCGCCGTCATCGATGCGCTCCTTGCCGGCCGGCCGCGCGAGGCTTCCGCGCGGGCTGAGCGCCGGCTCCTGCTGTTGAAGCTCGGCCGCTACGCCGAAGCCTGGGCCGAGGACACTGCCGAGCCCAGGACGGCGCCCCGCGGCGAAGCCGGCCCGGCCGCCTGGGCCGGCGAGGCATTTCCAGACAAGACTCTTTTTCTGCGTCACGGGGGCAGCTTGGAGGACAGCCTGCAATTCGTCCGCTATGCCCCGCTCGCGCTCGCCCGCGGCGGCAAGGTGGTGCTCCAGGCGCCGGCGCAGCTCCGGCGCCTCTATGCCGATATCCCCGGCGTCGTCCTCAGCGAGGGCCCGCGGCCGCCGGAAGAAGCCGAACTGCAAGCATCCCTGCCGGATCTTCCGCGCCTGTTCGGGACCACCGTCGACGATATTCCGGCCGACCTGCCCTATCTCGCACCCGATCAGCGCCTCGCCCGGTTGTGGGCCGATCGGCTCGCCTATTTCCCGCGCCCCCGCATCGGCCTCTGCTGGCGGCCGGGCATCGTCGCGCGCAACGACGCCAGGGCGATCCCGCTGCCCCTTCTGATGGAAGCCTTCGCCGGCATCGAGGCCAGCCTCATCAGCCTCCAGCGCGACGCCGCCAGGCGCCAGATCGCCGGCGTCGGCCGCGTCTTCGATCCCATGTCCGATCCCGACTACGGCTCGACCGCGTACGAAGATTTCGCCGACATGGCCGCGCTCATGGCCAATCTCGATCTTGTGGTGACGGTCGATTCTTCGACCGCCCATCTCGCCGGCGCGATCGGACGGCCGACGGCCTTGCTACTGCCCTTTGCCGCCGATTGGCCCTGGCTGATCGGCCGCACGGACAGTCCCTGGTACCCGTCCCTGGCGCTCATCCGGCAGCAGAAGCCGGACGATTGGCATGGCGCCGTCGAGAAGCTGAGGGAAGCGCTGGTCTCGCAGTTCCCAGCGCAGGACTAAAGATCGCCCGGCACGCCGAAGGCTGGCGCGGTGCTGGGATCGAGCGCGCGGGTGACGTAGTCGTGCATCTGCGGGCGAAAGCGTTCCCAAAGCTCGCGCAAGGCCGCGATCGGCCCCTCCTCCGACCAATCGACGCGCAGATCGACCAGGGGCCAGATCTGCCGGTCGACGACCTGCAGACCCGCCGATTTCACCGGCCCGGCCTCGCCGCCGGCGGCCAGCCCCGCCTCCAGGCCGCGCAGCAGGCGCTCGCCCAGATGCTGGTCGGGATGGGCGGCGAAGGTTCTGACGATGGCCTCGGGCACGTCGCGATTGCTGAGCAGATTCCCCGCGGCCACGCAATCGTCCGCCAGGGCCACGGCATGAATGCCGAGAGTCTTGGTGCCGGAATGATGCGCCGTGCGGCCCTCGCGGTCGATGATGGTGACCTGCCGGTACTGGGTATGCTGGCTGGCGGCCAGCACCTGGCGCAGGGCCTCGGCCGCGGACAGGCCCGTGGCCAGGAGATCGAGTGCGCGCGGGCCAATGGAGGGATCGGTGATGTTCTGGGTCGCGACGGCGCCGACCCCGGCGCGCGACCACGGGCAGCGGCTGGCGACGCAGATGCTGGACGTCGTGACGGCCACGCCGAACATGCCGGTCTCGGCGCAGCGCCCGATCAAAGAGAAGGTCATGGTTTCCTACCCGACTGTCAAACCCCGGTCGGCATCATACCCAGGAAACAGGCAAGAGAAGATAGGAGATGCGGCTGCGGATCCGGTCAGTCCCGCTCCTCCGGTATCACCGCCCAGGCTTCGATCTCCATCACCCATTCGGGCCGCGCCAGGCCCTGAACGATGAGCCCGGTCGCCACCGGGAACACGCCCTTCAGCCATTTGCCGATCACGCGATAGACCGGCTCGCGATAGGCCCGATCGGTGATGAAGATGGTGATCTTGCAGATGTCCTCCAGCCGCGCGCCCTGCTCCTCCAGCAGAACCTTGACGTTCTTCATCGCCTGTTCAGCCTGGGCGGCCGGATCGCCGATGCCGACCATGCGGCCCTCGAGATCCTGGCCGACCTGGCCGCGCAGGAAGACGAAGGTCCCCTTGGCGCGGACCGACATGCTGAGATCGTTGTCGAGCTTCTGTTCCGGATAAGTCTTCTTGGTGTTGAACTTGCGCAGACGCCGGTGAGCCATGGCTATTTCCTTCCCTGCTGCATGACGCGCTCCGAAAGCCCGGCCGAGCGGCGTACGAAATCGAGCGGTCCGGAGAAATCGAAGTTGTTGTAGACCGCGTTCAGATGGGCGAACGGCGGCGACTGGGCGAAGAGCTCGAAGGTGACCCGATGCCCTGCATAGTCGGAGTTCAGCAGGTCGCGGGCAAAGGCGAGCAGTTTGCGCCTGTCCTCCGCCACCCAGAACTCATTGACGCTGTAATACTTCTCCAGCCACTTGCGGGTCTCCGGATCGTCGAAGGCGGCGGAATCCGGCGTGACGCAGATCTGCCCGCCGCAGAGTTCGCGGGTGAGATGCATCATCGCCGGCAGACGCGTGCAGGCCTGGACGCGGCCGGTGTAGAGCAGCGACTGGTTGGGCATGAGAAGACCCGCGGGGCTCTTCTCGGCGAGCGCGATCGACGCCGTCAGATGGGCGTTGATGGTCTCCCGGTAGATCGCGAGCTCGGCCAGCTTCTCGCGCACGGCCTGCTGCTGGTCGAGGCCGGTCTGGCGCACGTTGAACAGGGCGGTGCCGATCATCATGTCGGCGATGGTGAGGATGCGCTGGACGAACGGGAAGGCGCTGTACCGGTGGAGCGTGCCGCGGATGAAGCTCGCGGCCCGGGTGTGGCGATAGAACAGCACGTTCTCCCAGGGGACCAGCACGTCGTCGAAGATCAGCAGGGTATCGACCTCGTCGCAACGGTTGGAGAGCGGATAGTCCCGCGCCGGCGCCCGGCCGGCGAACCCGGTCCGGCAGATATGCTTCAGCCCCGGCGCGCCCATGTCGCAGATGAAGCCGAGCGCGTAGTCCGAAAGCTTGTCGTCGCCCCAGTTGGCGATGGTCGGCTTGACGAAGGCCTGGTTGGCATAGGCCGCCGCGGTCTCGAATTTGGCCCCGCGCACGACGATGCCGGCATCGGTCTCCTTGACCAGATGGAGCAGCATGTCCGGGTCCTGGTCCTGCGGACGCTTCGAGCGGTCGCCCTTGGGATCGGTGTTGCCCGAGACGTGGAAGGTGTCCGAGCGCAGGGCCCGGAAGATATGCTTCTCGATGTTCTCGGCGAAGCGCGCGTCGACCTCGCGCAGCACGTTCTGGCCATCGTAAAGCGACCACATCTCGCCGATCGTCTCGTCGCCGACGCGGACCGCGACTCCCCGAATGTCGTTCATCACCAGATCGACGGCCCGGCGCTTGGCGTGCCAGTCGTCCTGGCTGCGGGGCAATTTGTAGCCGATGCAGTTGAGCTCGCCCGTCGCCTCGTCGGCATAGGTCATGGCGGCGGCGGTCGCCTTCTCATGAGCCATGTCGTAGATGCGGGCGCGGATATCGACGATGGGCTTGAAGGCGGGATGAGTGGCCACGTCCTTGACCCGCTCGCCGTTGATCCACACCTGGCGGCCATCTTTCAGCGAGCTGCGATAGTCCTGGCCGGTCCTGATCATGCAAGCCTCCCCTCCCCTCGGATGGCGCCAGATTGACCTTGGCCGTTGCAGAGGGAAAATATTATTTTCCGAGCATCAGAATAGGAGAAACCTATTCATGTTCACCCTTCGCCATCTCGCCTATTTCATTGCCGCGGCGGAACAAGGCGGCGTCACGGGTGCGGCGCGCAGCCTGCGGGTCTCGCAGCCGTCGATCTCCGCGGCGCTGGCGGAGCTCGAGCGGCGGCTGGGCCTTCAGCTCTTCGTGCGCCATCACGCCCAGGGCCTGTCGCCGACGCCGGCCGGCCGGCAGCTCCTGGGCCAGGCGCGCCGGCTCCTCGCCCATGCCGACGAATTGCGGCTGGCGGCCCTCGATCTCGGCGGCGGGCTCGCCGGCGAACTCGACCTCGGCTGCTTCA
>DATNJA010000141.1:0-9656 GCA_035604155.1 Candidatus Udaeobacter sp.
CGACTTGGCGTCGCCGCCCGGAAACCACCTCGAAGCCCTGCAGAAGGACCGAAAAGGACAACACAGCATTCGGATCAACGACCAGTGGAGGGTTTGCTTCATCTGGAGGGACGGTTCCGCCCATGACGTGGAGGTCGTCGACTACCACTGAGCCCGTCAGATCCGAAGGAGGAGAACAGCGATGACGAAAACATTGCCGCCAGTTACGCCAGGCGAGATTCTTCGCGAGGAGTTCATGATTCCACTCGGGCTCAGCGCGAATAGGCTGGCCAACCATCTGGGCGTGCCCACCAACCGAATCACGGCGATCCTCAATGGCACCCGTTCGGTGACCGCTGACACAGCCTTGCTGTTCGCCAAGGGCTTCAACACCAGTCCGGAGTTTTGGCTCAACCTCCAGAGTCTGCATGACCTCGAGGTCGCTAGACGCCAGACTGCAAAAACCGTCTCCAGGGTGAAGTCCCTAGTGGCGGCCTAAGCCTGCCGGGCAAGGAGTGCATCGCATGACCAAGCCCTTCAATCCCAAGCGCCCGTATCGAGTCTTCCACGCTCCATCTATTGGGTCGCCCCAGGGCACCGCGCCGGGCTGCTGGGCGTTGACGACTACGAGACTTTGAAAGAGGTTAGGGCCGCCCTGTTAGGTCTGCCACCGGGCAACTCCCTTCTGACGATTGCAAAAGGTCCGGACGGCATCCCCGTCAAGGTGGCGTAGCCCGACTTCATCATATTCGCCGCCGCGACCGGACTCGGCCCATCTTCATTCGGCGAAGGTAGGCTCAGGCCAATCGACCCATAACCCTTCCCGGCCGTGGTCACAACTTCCTCTGCGCGTGGAGCAATTCAACAACCTGCAAAGTCTCTTCAATGGCTTTGCGCGCCTCCGCCCGGGTAACGTCTGTCTTCCGGGCGTCGATCACCCCTCGATGGCGCTCGCTTGCTGCGATAGCGACTTAAGAAATCTAGGGCGATGGATAGCAGGCGGCGTGACCTTCAGCCAGTCTGCCGCCCGCATGCCCTAATGGGCTCCGGCGCCTGGGCCTTGTCCGTGACCTGGCTGGCGGGCGAGGAAGACGAAGGGGATGAGGGCGGCAAAGGCGATGGCGAGCATCAGGAAATCGTCGACGTAGGAAAGCATCGCAGCCTGCCGACCCAGCATGGCGCCGATTTCGGCCTGGGCCAGATGCCGCGCCTGGTCCGCGGTGCCGCCCAGGCTGGCCATATGTTGCTGCAGCTTGGCCGCCATGGCCGCGTAGCGCGGATCGCCGGCCGCGACCCGTTCGACCAGGATGCTCTGGTGGTATTGACTACGCCGGGCGAGGGAAGTGGTGAGCAGCGCGATGCCGACGCTGCCGCCGAGGTTGCGCGAGAGATTGATGATCGCCGAGGCGTTGTTGTTCTTCTCCCGCGGGATTCCGACATAGGCGATGGTGGAGATCGGAATGAAGAGGAAGGCGAGCCCGCACGCCTGGACGATGCGGGCGAGCGCCACCGTCCAATAGTCGACCTGCAGGTCGAAGGACGTCATGTGGTAGAGCGCCGCGGCGGAGAGCGCGAGGCCGAAGACGATGAGGAAGCGGGAATCGACACGGGAAACCAGGCGGCCGATTACGGGCATCAGCAGGATGATGGCGAAGCCGCCCGGCGAGACGACAAGGCCTGCATCGGTCGCCGTGTAGCCGAGCAGGGTCTGGACAAATTGGGGGATGAGCTGGGTCGAGCCCAGCAGGACGAACCCCAGCATGAACATCAGAATGTTCGACATGGCGAAGTTGCGGTTCTTGAGCAGCCTGAGGTCGGTCAGGGGATCCTGCTGACGCAGCTCCCACAAAACGAAGCAAAGCAGGCCCGCGACCGCACCGATCATGGAGAGGATGATGGCGTTGGAGCCGAACCAGTCGTCCTCCTGACCGCGGTCGAGCACGTACTGCAGCGATCCCAAGCCCAGCACGAGAAAGCCGAATCCCCAGTAGTCGATCTTGACGCCTCGCTCCTTCAGACGCTGGCGCTCCTCGACCAGATGGGGCGGATCCTCGATCATGGCGGAGATCAGGAAATAGAGTCCGATGCTGATCGGCACATTGATGAGGAAGACCCAGTGCCAGCTGTAGTTGTCGGTGATCCAGCCGCCCAGCGTCGGCCCGATGGCGGGCGCGAAGACGACGGCGATGCCATAGAAGGCAAAGGCCATGCCGCGCTCGGCGGGCTTGAAGCTGTCGGCGAGAATCGCCTGGGAAGACGGCTGCAGGCCGCCGCCGGTCAGGCCCTGGATGGCCCGGAACAGGATCAAGAGCCCGAGGGAGGGTGCGAGGCCGCAGAAGAAGGAGCTGACGCCGAAGCCGAGGATGCAGACGAGATAGAAGCGCTTGCGGCCGAGCACAGCGGAAAGCCAGCCGCTGATCGGCAGGATGATGGCATTGGTGATGAGATAGGAGGTGAGCACCCAGGTCGCTTCGTCCTGGCTGGCGCCCATGCTGCCGGCGATGTGCTGCAGCGAGACGTTGGCGATGGAGATGTCCAGGATCTCCATGAAGGCCGCCATCGCCACCACCGGCGCCACGATCCAGCGCGTCGGCGGCACATGGGACTTGGCCGGCGCGACTGGCTCCGCTGTTTGCACGGCGGTATCGCTGGCTGAGTTCAAAGCCGGGCCTCGCCCTATTTGGGCTTCGCGGCGGACCGGTCGCGCGTGTCCACCGTCGGCACGACGGACATCCCGAGGCCGAGCACATGGCTGACGTCGACCGGTTCGTCGATGAGGATCTTCACAGGCACCCGCTGCACGACCTTGACGTAGTTGCCCGTGGCGTTCTCCGGCGGCAGCAGGCTGAATTGTGCGCCCGTGCCCCGCATGATGCTGTCCACATGGCCCTTGAAGGTCACGTCCGGATAAGCATCGATGGCGATCGCCACCGGCTGGCCGGGGCGCATGCCGTCAAGCTGGGTTTCCTTGAAATTGGCCGTGACCCAAGGCCGGCCGAAGACCAGCGTGGCCAGGGTCTGGTTCTTCTGCACCACGTCGCCGGCATTGACCTGGCGCTTGGTTATGTATCCGTCCTGCGGCGCGAGGATCCTCGTATATGAGAGATTGAACTCGGCCGTCTCAACCGCTGCACGGGCCGCTTCCACGCTGGCGCTCGCCGATTGCAGCTCGGCCTGGCGCACGGCGATCTGCTGGGCTGCCGTCTCGGCCTGGGCAAGCTCGGCCTCGGCCTGGCCGATCTTCGCCTTGGCAACGGTGACGGCCTGGGCATCGGCGAGCACTTGATCCGCGTCGCTGCGTGCCGTCGCCTCGGCCTGGTCGAGGGTCTGGCGCGAGGCGAAGTCGCTTTTCGACAGGGCGGTGTAGCGCTTCGCATCGGCGGCGGAGCGTTCGGCCTCGGCGCCGGCGGCCGCGAGCTGGGCTTCGGCCTCAGCCACGCCGGCCTTGGCAAGCTCGACGCCGCTCTCAGCCTCGGCCAGGGTCGCCGCCGTGCTCGCCTTGGTCAGATCCAGATTGGCGCGGGCCTGAGCCTCGCTCGCAAGCGCCGCGTCGAGATTGGCGCGCGCGTTTGCCAGCGCGGCTTCGTAGTCGCTGGGGTCGATTTCCAGGATCAGGTCGCCCGCCTTGACCCGCTGGTTGTCGGTGACCAGCAGGCGCTGGACCGTTCCGCCCACCTGGGGGCTGAGCACGGCCGCATCGCCGTCGATGAACGCATCGTCGGTCGAGACCAAGCCGCGATTAAGCCACCAGTATGTGGCGCTGCCGACCGCCAGAACGATCACCACGACGACAAGGATCGGTCGGCGGGCGCGCCTGACCCAGCCGCTCGGCCCCGCGCCGCGCTCGGGCGCAGGCCCGCGCGGGCTCCGAGGCGGCTCGTTCCGAGCGATGTCGCGACGAGTCGCCGGTCCCGAACCGGGCGAATGCGGCGGAGTGCCCGTTGCGGGCGCCTTGGGCGTAGAGTCGTTGGGCATTTGGGCAGTCCAAGCTTTGGTCGCCGGGTCGGTCGCTTGTCCGGGTAGCGAGTGAACTGAACCGTTCAGTTTGTATCTTGCGCAAATTTGGCCTCCGGCCTATCTTTCGTCAAGGGTAAACTGAACCGTTCAGTCTATGGCAGAACCGGAATGAGCGACGCGGCGGAAGCTAACTCGGAAGCTGTGGTCAGCGCCAAGGCACAAGATGTCCTTGAGGCCGCCCATGAGCTGTTCATGGCCAAAGGCTATGAGGCGGCCTCGATGGATGCGGTGGCCAAGGCCGCCGGGGTCTCCAAGGCAACGGTCTACGCCCATTTCAACAGCAAGGACGAGCTCTTCGCCGCCATCGTCACCAGGATTTGCGGCCAGTTGACCCGGGACATCAAGGCGGTGATCGAGGCAGGCCTGCCGTTGCGCGAGGCGCTGCTTGGCATCGGGGAAAGATTCCTCGAAGTGCTGACCGACCCGAAGCGGGTGCGGATGTTCCGGATGGTCATGGGCGAGGTGGATCGGTTTCCCGAACTCGGACGGGTCTTCTATCGGTCCGGCCCCCTGGTGATGCAGGATTCCCTGGCCGGCTATCTCGAGCAAGCCGCCGCGGCCGGCGGCCTCGCGATCCCCGATGCGGGCCAGGCCGCGCGTCAGTTCCTCAGCCTGGTCAAGGCGGACTTGCATTTGCGCTGTCTCTTCGAGATCGGCCTCGTCACCCCGGCGAGCGAACGGGAGCGCCAGGTGACGGCCGCGGTCGACATGTTCCTCAAGGCCTACGGCACGCGCGCTTAGGACCGAAGCATCCCCAGACCATGATCCGATCCAATTGGATCGGATCATGGTCTGGATTCGTTAGTTTGGTCGCATTTTCTGCGCCGAGCCGGTGGCCACTTCGGCGGAAAACGCTCTATGGCGTGCCCTGCGCCGTCACCGTATTGACGTGCTCGGGGTAGACGAAGCCATAGGCCGGATAGACGATGCCCCAGGCCTGGAGCTGGTAGTTCCAGAAGCGTACGGCGCTCCAGTCATTGGCCGCCGACACGTCGACCGCCGGCATGGCGTCATAGATGATGTGGCGGCTGGCATAGTCGCTGCCGAAATTGGCCTGGGTGACGCGGACCTCCCGCGGGTTCAGGATATCCACCACCACCGCGACATGGCCGAGCTTCAGGCGCTGGGTCCGGCTCAACACCAGCACGGCCATGAATTTCGGCTGATGGCCCCGGGCGTATTTGCCGTTCGCTCCGTCCCACCAGGTCCAGGCGTCGCCCAGGATGTCGATGCCCGTGACCTGGCGGGCATAGGGCACGCATTGGATCAATTCACCCTGATAGGGATGGATGCTGTCCGATGAGATGGGTGGGGTCGACGGCGGCGGGACGCTGGCCGTGACCATGGACGCAGGCAGATTGTCGGCACAACCCGCCAGCAGGCCCAGCAGCAGAAACCAGAGTGATCGCGCCGACCGGCGCTGAATTCGCGTGCTCATCGGCGCAGGGTCAATTCGCCGGAGCTGACTTCGTAGCCTTGAAGCCGGCTGAGGAAGCTCATGCCGAGAAGGGAGGTCATGGTGCTCTGACGGTCGACCGCGCCGGCGACATCGGTGAGCCGGATCGGCCCGATCAGGATTTCCTGGATCATGATCGGCGCTGCCGCGACCTTTCCGTTCGCCGTTTCCGCCGAGTCGGTATAGGCAAGCCTGTCCAGGTCGAGGCCGATATGCTGGGCATCAGCCGGGTTGAGGACGACGATGCTGGCCCCGGTATCGACCAGGAAGCGGACGGGAACCCCGTTCACCATGGCATCGACGCGAAAATGCCCGTCCCGGTCGGCGGGAAAGCGAACGCTCTCGAAATCGGGCTGGAACGCCGGAGCCGGTTGTGACGGGGCGCTCACGACCAGCTGGTGGCTGCTGTCCACCGGGACCGCGCTCGCCATCCATCTGGCGAAATCGTCACGCTGGGTGACGAAGGCGGCGACGAGGATGCCCGCGCCGATCCAGGTTGCCAGGCTGCGCAGCGCCCAACCGAGGGACCGGCCGGAGCCGCGCGCAAACAGGAAGAGCAGCAGGCAGCCCGCCAAGGCCGAGGCCACGGCAATGTAGAGCAAACCGGACCCGGCACCGCTCATCATGGCGCCGCATTCCTTGCCCGTTTTGCTGCCGCGTTCATTGGTGCAGGGTCATGGCGCCGTCGCTGACCTCATAACCCGAGAGTCGGCTCAAGAAGCTTATGCCGAGGAGCGAGTTGCCGGTGTTCGTGCGAACCACCGCGCCGGCGACATTGACCAGCCGGATCGGTCCGACTGCGAGCTGATAGATCACGATGTCCGCTCCCTGCACCACGCCATTGGGCGTGCTGATCTGCCGGCGGTATTGAAGCGCATCCGGATCGATCCCCGCGCGCCGCGCATCGTCGGGCTTCAGCAGGACGATGCTGGCACCGGTATCGACCAGGAACTGGACGCTCGCGCCGTTCACCAGCCCGTCGACGCGGTAATGTCCATCGCTGCTCGCAAAAACGCGCAGGCTCGAGCTGTCGGGCTCAACCGCTGCCGGCGGTGCCGTAGTCGCCGCCGCCTGCTCGTCGGTGGCGGGGGGCGGACCGGCCGCGGGCACCGTGCTGCCGGTCTGATAGACGTAGACGGCGATGAATATTCCGGCAATGACGACCCAAACCGCCAGATTGGCGGCCATCCAGCCGATGGAGGCCCGGTGTCTCCAGGCGATGCTGACCGCGACGACTATGGCTATGAGCCCCGCCGCCACGACCGCGTCGATCAACCAGTTGGCGTATGCCCCGCCCATCAGCGCGATGCTTTCATGTCCCGGGCCGCCAGGATGCTCATTGTCTCAAGGTCAACGTGTCGCCGTTGACCTCATAGCCCGAAAGCCGACCGACGAAGCTCATGCCGAGAAGAGAACCGTCCGTGCCCCCCTCGCTGACCGAGGCATTGACGTCGGTGACTCGGATCGTACCGACATCGATCTCCGGCAAGGTGATCAGGGCACCGCGCGCGGTGCCGCCCGCCGTGCGATAGAGCTGCGAATAGTTGAGGG
Source organism: Candidatus Udaeobacter sp. (assembly GCA_035604155.1). GTDB lineage: Bacteria > Pseudomonadota > Alphaproteobacteria > Dongiales > Dongiaceae > DASXQK01. The sequence goes on from DATNJA010000141.1 coordinate 7,004, forward strand.
AACCCGGATCGATGCCCAGGCGCCTTGCATCCGCCTGGCTGATCAGCACGTCGCTGGCGCCGGTATCGACCAGGAAATAGACGGGAATGCCGCCCACCATGGCCTTGACGTGGAACTGACGATCGGCCTCCAGGGTGAAGCGCATGGTCTGGCCTCCCACTGCCTCGCCTTGAGCCGGCATCAGCAGGGCGGAAATGCGCCGGCCGGCGTCGTTCACCTCGGCGCGATAGCTGTAGCCCAGCAAGAGGGCGACTGCGATGCCGATCCAGATCCCGATCTGCCCCGCCGCTCGCCGGACCCCCGGCAGGCCCTGTCGCGCGACGCGGCCCAGGCCGCCGCCGCCGACCAGCGCCAGCAGTGCCACGAGATAGACCAGGCGCCGGCTGTCATCCTCGCCCTGAAGCGCGCCTGGAAACAGATGGAACAGCAGCCAGGCGAGCCCGATCGCGCCCAATGCGCCATAGAGATACCAGAGCCAGCGACCGCCCGGACCGCTCTTGGCGCTCATGCACGGGTGGCTTGCGCCAGCGCGACGCCGATCATGGCGTCCCGGCCGACGATGGCGGCGAGCCGATCCTCGGACCAGCCCTCCGTCCCTGCCGGCCGCAAGGGAAGCACGAGGTAGCGGCAGTCGGCCGTGCTGTCGACCACCTTGACCTCGGTCTCCGGCGGCAGCCGGGTCCCGAACTCGGCCAGCACGGCGCGCGGTTCGCTGACGGCGCGGCTTCGGTAGGCGGGCGCCTTGTACCAGGCGGGCGGCAGCCCCAACAGCGCGCGAGGATAGCAGGAGCACAGAGTGCAGACCACCAGGTGATGGAGCCGCGGGGTATTCTTGAGGGCGACGATCTTCACGCCGCGGGCTTCGATGCCGAGCTCGGCCGCCGCGGCGTTGGCATCGGCGAGCAGCCTTGCCTCGAAGGCGGGGTCGCTCCAGGCGCGGGCGACGATGCGTGCACCCAGCGCCGGCGTCTTCTGCTCCCACTCCTCGATCTTGGCTCGGATCGCGTCGGCGGTGAGCAGGCCCTTCTCGATCAGCAGGCTGCGGATCGCGGCCTCGCGCCGCTCCCAGGCATGGCTCCTATGATCGGCGCGAGTCGGGTGCGGGTGGTCGTGATCATGTGCCATGGGCCGGCTCCAACCAATGTTCGAACAGGTCCAGCGAGAGACTGTCGGCGGCCAGGCCGGCATAGGCCGGCCAGAGGTCCCTCTGCCGGAACCGCACGTGATAAAGCGAACGAGCGGGCAGGCCATCGCTGCCATAGGCCCGCTCCTCGGGATTGGGAAAGCTGCCCTGGCATCCCTCGATCCGCCCCTGGCGACCCCGCACATAGGAAGGCGTGCGCATATGCCCTTTCACCGGCAGATCGCGCACCCGCACCAGGGCGCCATCGGCGAAGCGGCGCTCAGTCATGGGCATCGGCCTCCAAGGCCGCGATCCGGGCCTCGATCTCGGCCCTGGTCAGCAGGCCCTTTTCGACGAGGAGGCTCTCGATGGTCAGCAGCCAGCGCTCATAGTAATCGTGACGCTCATAGACTTCCCGCGGCAGGCTTTCGATGGTCCGCCGCATCTCGTCGACGTTGAAGGCGGCCACCCCCGGGCTCATCAAAAGGCTCATCAGAGCATCGACCCGCCTCTCGGCCAGGCTTGGGTCATGCTCGTCCTTTTCCACCGGGCCGGCCGGAAGGCCACCCAAGTCATGCATCGCCCGCATCCAGTCATTGTAGCTGTCTGGCCGGCCGGCGGCAAAGTCTGGTAGGAAAAGGCCGCTAATTTTGCCGGATTCACCCATGAGCCTCGTCGAGCGCATTAAGGAATGCCAGCGCTGGGATCGGGAGCGGTATCGCCCCTTCCGGGTAGACGGCCTCTCCCTTGGCTGGGTCAGCCGGAAATTCGCCGATCGCCTGAAGGGCTTCCCGGCCGTGTTCGCCGTGTCGCCCGACGCCGTCGATCTTGTCCCGGGTCTTCAGGGCTTCGAGGTCCGCAGCCGGGCCGTGGAGGAGGTGCTTCTGCGGCTGAAGGAGGAGGGGCTGATTAAGGGTTGGCGCGATGAAGCCTATCCGGTGGGCACCAGCCTGCATTCGCGCCCGCTGCTGAGAATGGAACGGGCCGCCGTCCCCCTGTTCGGCGTGCGCGCCTATGGCGTGCATCTGAACGGTTTCGTGGGCAGGGGCGAAGCCTTGCGTCTCTGGGTCGCACGGCGCTCGGCCACGAAGCAGACCGCGCCCGGAAAGCTCGACCATATCGTGGGCGGCGGCCAGCCCATGGGCCTCGGACTGATGGAGAACCTGATCAAGGAATGCGCCGAGGAGGCCGCTATGCCCGAGAGCCTTGCCCGTGAGGCGAGGCCGGCCGGCTTCGTCAGCTATGTCACGGAACGGGTCGAGGGCCTGCGCAACGACATCTGCTATGCCTATGACATCGAGCTGCCGGTCAATTTCGTGCCGCGCAATACCGATGGCGAGATCGAGTGGTTTCAGCTCTGGCCTGTCGGCGAGGTGAAGGCGCGGCTGGCTGCGGGCGACGACTTCAAGTTCAACGTCGCCCTGGTGAACATCGATTTCCTGGTCCGGCGCGGCTACCTCGGGCCCGACGAGCCCGACTATGTCGAGATCGTCGAGGGCCTGAGGCTGTGAGGCTTCAGGGGCCGTGGAA
>DATNJA010000142.1:0-3923 GCA_035604155.1 Candidatus Udaeobacter sp.
ATATGTTTCGCATCGATCCTGCCCGGGTGGACTTGGCGGCGGAATTCAAGGCCCACCCCTTCGGCCCCCATAGCGGCGATCTTCACCGGCTTCTGAACCTCATGCGCTCACAGCCGCTGCCGGGCCGCCTCGCCCTCCTGACCCTGATCCCCCATCGGGAATGGGCCCTGATCCGCCTCGGCCCCCCGCGCGGCGGCGACTTCGAGATCGTCGAGGGCGTGCGCTACCAGAGCCCGGCCGAGGCCGAATGGGACGTCTTCAAGCGCCGCTGGCAGGCCATGACCGGCCAGGCGCTGGCGATTGCGTGAGGCATGAAAGATCCCGCACATCGGCGTGAAACCCAGCACAAAACAATAACCCGACCATGACCGGCATCCGAACCCGCAGCATCCTCGGCTACGCCGACCGTTTCTCCGTGGCGCCCGGCGAACGCATTGCCTTCAAGGCGAGCTGCCGAGGCCATGCTCACTACCGTGCCGACATCGTGCGCCTTGTCAGCGGCGACCTCTCGCCCGCCGGCCCCGGCTTCCGCGAGGAGCCGGTGCCAATGGGCATTGCCGGAAACTATCCCGGCCGGCTGCAGGAGATCGCCGCGGGCTCCTATGCCCTGGTGGCCGATCGGCCGGCGCTGCGCGGCATCTCCGACTTTTCCGCGGTCGCCATGGTCTGGCCGACGACGCCTGGCCGCGGCGGCCAGGTGCTGTTGAGCCGGCGTTCGAGAACCGGCGGCTTCGACCTCGCGATCGATGCCGGCGGCGCCCTCGCCCTGGTCCTCGACGATGGGCGGGGAGGCGTGAGCGAATATTCCACCGGCCGGCCGCTTCTCGCCCGGGAATGGTATCTGGTCGCCGCCAGCTTCGATGCGGCCAAGGGCCAGGTGACGCTGATCCAGGAGCCGCAGATCGCCTATGCCCGCGCCGACAGCGCCGCCATGTGCGTGCTGCCGGCCAAGGCGGCGATCGGCGAAGCGGCGGCCGAGCTCGCCATAGCCGCGGCGCTGGAACCGCTCCAGTTCGGCCATCGGGCCTTCGCCCATTACAACGGCAAGATCGACAGCCCTCGCCTCTTTCGCGCAGCCCTGCCCGAGGCTTGGCTGCGCCAGGCCGTGGCGCGGCCGGCCGCGGCAGCCTATGGCGCCAGCCTGGTCGCCGCCTGGGATTTCTCCCGCGACATGGGCAGCGACAGGATTGCCGATCTCTCGCCCAACCGGCTCGACGGCCGCCTTGTCAATCTTCCGACCCGGGCCATGAAGGGCTGGAACTGGGACGCCAGCGAGCAGGACTGGCGCCGCGCGCCGCAGCAATACGGCGCCATCCATTTCCATGACGACGACCTCTATGACGCCGGCTGGCAGACCGATTTCGTCCTCGAGGTTCCAGAACACCTGAGGAGCGGTATCTACGCCGCCCGGCTTTCCGACGGCGAGGAGGTGGAGCGAATCCCGTTCTTCGTCCGGCCCAAACGAAGCACCGCCGCGTGCGATACGCTGTTTCTGATCCCGACGGCGAGCTACATGGCCTATGCCAACGAGCATATGGGCTACGACAGCGACCTGGCCGAACTCACCGCCGGCCATCTCCCGACGCTGGCGCCCGAGGACGTGTTCCTCAATGCCCACCGCGAGTATGGCTATTCCTTCTACGAAACCCACAGCGACGGGAGCGGCGTCTCGCTCTCCTCGCGCCTCAGGCCGATCCTCAACATGCGGCCGGGCTGCACCGGCAATTGGACCGGCCCGGCGGGCACCAGCCCCTGGCAGTTCAACGCCGATCTCCATATCAGCGCCTGGCTCGAGGACATGGGCCATCGCTACGATGTGGCGACCGACGAGGATCTCCACGCCGAGGGCCTCGCGCTGCTCGAGCGCTATCGGGTCGTCGTCACCGGAACCCACCCGGAGTACTACTCCACCGCCATGCATGACGCGCTAGGCGCCTATCTTCAGCGCGGCGGCCGGCTCATGTATCTGGGCGCCAATGGGTTCTATTGGCGCATCGCCTTCAACAAGGAGTTGCCGGGCGTCATCGAGCTGCGCCGGGTCGAGGACGGCGTGCGCGACTGGTCGGGCGAGCCGGGCGAATACTACATGTCCTTCACCGGCGAATATGGCGGCCTTTGGCGTCGCAACGGCCGGCCGCCCCAGTCCCTGGCGGGCGTCGGCTTCGTCGCCCAGGGCTTCGACATCTCGTCCTATTACCGGCGTCTGCCGGACAGCTTCGATCCCCGCGCCGCCTTCATCTTCGAGGGCATCGGACCGGAGGAGAAGATCGGCAATTTCGGCCTGGCCGGCGGCGGCGCTGCCGGCCTCGAGCTCGACATCGTCGATCGCGCCCTCGGCTCGCCGCCCCACACTCTCCGCCTCGCCGCGTCCGAGGGTCACGGACAGCTCTATATGCTGGTGCCCGAGGAGGTGACCGGCACGCTTCCCAACAACGACGGCACGCAAAATCCGCGGGTGCGCGCCGAGCTCGCCTTCTTCGAGACGCCAAACGGCGGCGCGGTCTTCTCCACCGGCTCGATCGCCTGGGCCGGCAGCCTCTCCCACGCCAACAACGCCAACAACGTGAGCCGGATCACCGACAACGTGCTGCGCCGCTTCCGCGACCCGAAGCCGTTTTGAACCGGCAACTCCTCCGAGCAGGCACCTCATTGTGGTGGAGGGTCGCGAATGAACGCGGCAAATGCCGAGAGCCGCGCGGCGCGGAGGGATCGGTGGGCGGGCCGTCGAACGGCTGACGCAGGATCCGTGGCGCGGCTGCGGCCTGGGCCGTGGACGACATCATCCGGCTGGAGCTCGAGATGTGGAAAGCCGGCATGGGGATCGACTGCGCGGCAGAACTGCTACCATCTTCTGAATCCGCACATCGGTGCAAAGGCAACGCGGAAATGAAGCAGAAAAGCCCCTCGGCCGATCGGTATCCGGCAGACAGCAGATGCCAATGCGATCCGCCGGGCGACGGTTCGGCGCCCTTGCTTTTGGTTTGACAGCTTTCGGCTTCTCAGACGTACCGAGCGGGCTCTTTTGGTTCTCCGGCAGCACCGCGCAGCACATAAGTGAGCAGTCCGCGGTGGGGAGAAGCCGCCTCAGTCCGCCAAAGCTGATGACTCTCACTCAGCAGATCGTTGATCAACCGCTGGTCAGTGCTGCTATGGAATTCAATGTGCACCACGGCGGTCTTCCGCAAGATGTCTCGCAATCGCAGGATTATGGGGACCTCGGCACCTTCCGTGTCGATCTTCACGAGATCGAAAGCGGCAGAAGGCAACTCGCTGACAAATTTGCGTGCGTCCAGCAATAGAACCCGGATGGATCGGCCACGTGTCGGCGACAACGAGTTCTCAACGCTGCTCGGGCCAAGATACAGGTTCGAGCAGCAAGTTGCATTGAAGAGCCCAGCGCGGTAGGTCCGGCAACCGCCGATTGCCTGGGCGTTGCGCTCGAGAAATTGGTAAGTGGCAGGATCTGGCTCGACGCAATAAAGTGCTGCCTCTGGATAAACGAGCCGAAAGTACGCAGCGGAAATGCCCACGTTTGCGCCAATGTCCAGAATACTTGTCGGCTGGGCTACGACGCTGACGGGCCTATAGCATTCTCTTTTGAAAACTTCCTCCGCAACGAAGAGCGTCCCTCTGTCGTCAGGCACTTCGATGGTGAGTTGACGGCCCGAGCCTGCAGTCCTGGCCCTGATCCTTCGGCTTTTGATCGGCTGCTGATTCGTTAGCGCACTCCCGCCGCCCTCTGCTCCCAATCCGAGCAAAAGCGATGCTCTTTCGATCGGCGGCAAGTCGCTGAACCATTTGACAGGGGCGGCGGTAACGGCCTCCTCCTTGGCCCCTGATGGGACCGCTTCGCCACGAGATCGGTAATGGCTGGCATATTGCGACCGGAATGCTACGGTCGGTTCGGAGGAATGCGATCGGCT
>DATNJA010000143.1:0-24476 GCA_035604155.1 Candidatus Udaeobacter sp.
GGACGCCGCCATCCGATCCGGTTCTCCGACTACGTCGCCGGGCGGGTGATCACGATCTACGGCCAGACCGAAATCGTCAAAGACCTTGTCGCCGCGCGGCTCGCTGCCGGCGGCGATCTCAGATTCGAGGCCGAGAATGTCGCCATCCATGGCATCGACACGAATAGACCCGGCCTGAGCTTCGAGCGCGGCGGCGCCCCGGAAGAAATCGCCTGCGACTTCATCGCCGGCTGCGACGGCTTTCACGGCATTTCCCGCGACAACTTTCCCCAAGGCCAGCTTCGCGTTTATGAGCGTCTCTACCCCTTCGCCTGGCTCGGCATCCTTGCTGAAGCCCCACCGGCCGATCGCCTGACCTATGCCCGCCATGAGCGCGGTTTCGCACTTTGCAGCATGCGCTCGCCGCAGCGTTCCCGACATTATCTGCAATGCGCGCCCGAGGAGGATATTGCCCTCTGGAGCGAGGACCGGATTTGGACGGAGCTCCGCCTGCGCAGCGGCATCGATCTTGCGAGCGGACCGCTATTGGAGAAGAGCGCAACCCCCATGCGCAGCTTCGTTGCCGAGCCCATGCGCCACGGCCGTCTGTTCCTCGCCGGCGACGCTGCGCACATCGTGCCGCCTACGGGGGCCAAAGGTCTGAACCTGGCGGCAAGCGACGTGCATTATCTTTCCGAGGCCCTGGTCCGCTACTACGAATCCGGAGATTCCGCCGGCCTCGATGCCTATTCCGACCAGGCGCTTGCCAGGGTGTGGAAGGCCCAGCGCTTCTCCTGGTGGATGACCTCCCTGCTCCATGTCTTCGGCCGAAGCGATCCCTTCGAAGACCGGATTCGCCAAGCCGAACTCGACTATGTACTTTCGTCCCAGGCGGCGCTCCGGAGCCTGGCCGAGAACTACGTCGGCCTGCCGTTCTGAGCCTCGCGGAGGGACCGATCGAGCGATCCTTGACAGGTGCGGCCCGAAGGCCATGAGCGCTTCCCCCTTCGACCATCCGATGCTTTCCGCCCTCCTGGGGGATTCGGTCATCGCGGCCGAATTCGCTTTCGAGGCCGAGCTCAAGCACATGCTGGCCTTCGAGGCGGCCCTGGCAGAGGCGGAGGCGGCGGAAGGCGTAATTCCACCCGCGAGTGCGACGGCGATCGCGGCCGCGATCCAGCGCTTCCGTCCGGAATTCGGGCGGCTGGCCGAAGGAACCGCACGCGACGGGGCCGTAGTCCCCGAACTGGTGGCCCAGCTGCGCGCGGCGGTTGGCGGTCCCCATGGCCGCCACGTTCATTTCGGGGCGACCAGCCAGGACCTGATCGACAGCAGCCTGTTCAAACGCCTGGAACTCGTTTCCCGGGAGCTGGACCGGCGTCTCGCCGATTTGATCGGTCGGCTGGACCGGTTGGAGGCGGCCGAGGGCTCCCGCCGGGTCATGGGCCATACCCGGATGCAGCGGGCGCGCCCGATCTCCTTCGCCCACAAGATATCCGCCTGGCGAGAGCCGTTGCGCCGCCATCGCCAGCGCCTCGAGGAACTGGCGCCGAGGGTCTTCGTGCTGCAGTTCGGCGGCGCCGTCGGCGACCGGGCCGAGCTTGGCCTCGGCGCCTCGGCCGTCGCCGACCGCCTGGCGGACGCCCTGCAGCTGCGGCGCAGCGACGGTGCCCGCCATGGCGAACGCGATGGCGCCGCCGAGTTTGCCGGCTGGCTTTCCATGATCAGCGGGAGTCTCGGCAAGCTGGGCCAGGATGTCGCTTTGATGGCCCAAGGCGAAGTCGGCGAGTTGCGCCTTTCGGGCGGCGGCGGATCCTCGGCCATGCCGGGCAAGAACAATCCCGTCGCCGCCGAGATGCTGGTGGCGCTCGCCCGATTCAATGCCGGCTTGATAGGCGCCATGCATCAGGCCCTGGTTCATGAGAACGAGCGTTCGGGCAGCGCCTGGACGCTGGAATGGATGACGCTGCCGCAGATGTGCATCGCGACCGGCGCCAGCCTTCGCCATGGCGCGGCGCTGATCGAGGCGATCGCCGCAGACCGGGCATCCGGCGCGGATCGTGTTCAGGCGCCATGACTCGCGCAGATCGCGATGACCAGGATGGCGAACCGTCGGCGCCGAGGCCTGGCCTGCCCAAGAGGGAATTCGACCGAGACATGAAGGGCCCCGACGTCGCGATCATCACCCGTACTCAGGATCGTCCGATCACCCTGGACAGGACGATCCGCGGCGTCCTGGGGCAGAAATTCCCGAATTGGCAATTGGTGGTGGTGAGCGACCAGGGGAATTTGCCGTCGATCCAACGGGTGATCGAGAGCCATGCCGGCGCGTTGGCCGGCCGCGCCCGCGTGCTGCATAGAGAACGCAGCGTCGGCATGGAAGCGGCGACCAATCACGGCATCGCCAACAGCGTGAGCCGCTATATTGCCGTGCATGACGACGATGACACTTGGCACTCCGACTTCCTGGCCAAGACGGTCGCCTACCTCGAAGCTTCCGATCCCAGCATTGGCGGCGTCGTCACCGGCACGGAACTGGTCCTCGAACGGTTCGAGGGCAATCAGCTTGTCGAGGCGGCGCGTCGACCGCTTCGGCTGCCCGCCGTGCCGATCACTGCGAATCTGCTCCGACGGAGGAATCCGTTTCCGCCTATATCCTTCCTGTTCAGACGCAGCGCATTCGAACAAGTCGGCCCCTATCGCGAGGATCTTGCGGCCCTGGGGGATTGGGAATTCAACCTGCGCTTCGCGGAGCGATTCGGAGTCGGAGTGATCCCCGATACTCTCGCCTACTGGCACATCCGGCGCGGGGCTCGCGGGGCCCGGCGAAGCTACGCCAACTCGTCCTACCTGGCCCATCTTCGAGCGCTGATGAAGCTGAAGCGAGAGTGGGGCCAGCCGCCGCCGCTCTGGCGCTACATTCTGCTCTGGCGTTACTAGGGCCGATATTGCGGAACCGGCTGCGGCCCCGACCTTAATTCGGACCCGCAAGACTCGGCCTCCGGCTCCGGCAACGGGGACGCCCGCCGGCCGTCTTTCGGCTTCCAGGCACCCCGCCAAGATGGTAGCGTCAGCATCGTTCCTTGAGCACTCTGGGACTGAACCGGTTGATCTCGGCCGTAACGCTGTTCTTTCCGGAACTGGCATCGCGAGCGGCGCAACGCCTCGCGGTTCCGCGAACCTCGACTGTGTCTGGAAAATCCTTGTCTCATGTCAGTCGAGGCCTGGCGGCCCCGGTTCTGGAAAGCGCATCGCGGCTGGCTCGATTTGGCGGCGTTTTGAAACCCGAACTCCGCGGCCAGATGGCAGTGACGCTTTCGCGCCCGACGATCGAGGGATTGCGGCGTGGCATTGGCGCAGCGATGCTTGCGGGGTTGCTGGCTGGCTGCAGCATGTTGGGAGGGTCCGACAGCGGCAGCGCGCCGGCGCCATCGACCGGCCAAACGGCGACAAGCGCAAGCGATGCTGGCGCCGCTCCGGCCAAATCTGCAACGACTTCCACGCCTGCCGCGCAACAGCCGGTCGCGTCCGGGCTGGTCGCCGATCAGCAGAATACGGCCTATAGCAACCAGCCGCTGACGGCTCTGTCGGAGCAGGCGAACGCACCGCCGCCGCAGCAGGTGACGACCCTCACGCCCCCGACGACCTCGATGGCGTCGACGACGGAGCAGCCGGCGGAAGTTCCGGCCGCCGCTGCGCCGGCGGAATCAAGCGCGACCACTGCGTCGGTGCAGGCGCCGGCAGTACAGCCACCGGCAGTACCGCCGCCGGTGCAGCTGCAGTTGGCAACTGCGCCTCAGCCGACAACCGGCATCACGCCCCTGGCGCCGCCGCCCAATCCCTTGCCGCCAGCAACCCAAACGGCTAGCGCGATGCCGGAGACGACAGGCTCGGTCAGCGTCGACCAGAGTCAGCTTGGTGGCGCAGCCCCGCAGGAACAGCTCTATCCCGCGCCCTACGCGCCGATGTATGGCGCACAGCCCGCAGGGTCGGTCGCTACCGGAACCACTTACGTTGCCCAGCCAGCCAGCCTTCCGCCGCCCGGTGCGCCGATCGCCGTCGTGTTTTTCGCCGACGCCTCGTCGTCCTTGTCGGATCGGGCCATGGGCGTGCTGCGCAACGTGATTCTGGTCCAGAGGCAGGTGGGCGGGCAGCTGCGCATCATCGGCCACGCCAGCGAGCGGACCGCGGCCGTCAGCTATAGCGAACATATTTCGATCAACCAGAGGTTGTCGCAGGCGCGGGCCAACGCCGTCGCCCGGGCCCTCATCAGGTTCGGCGCTGCGCCGGGATCCATCAGCATGGCCGCCGTCGGGTCGCAGCAGCCCGTCTATCTCGAGGTTATGCCGACCGGCGAGGCGGGAAACCGGCGCGTCGAAGTCTATCTCGACGGCCCATCGGCGTCGGTTGCCGCCGCCTCTCCCGCGTTCGTCCAGCCGGTCGCTCCCGGCCAGCCGGTGACCGTTGCCAACGGATCGGTGACCGTCGACCTCAGCGCGCTCGATCAACCCGCAGTGGCAGGCGGCTACTATGCCGGCGGTCAGGCTGCGTCCTATGGGCAGGCTGCTCCTCCCCAGCTGGCCGATACCGGCTATGCTCCGCCTGCGGTCTTGTCCTCTGGCGGGCTGCTCTATCCCCCGACGCAAAGTCCAGTCAGCATGCTGACGGTCCCGCCGCCGCCCGGCTCCGAACCCTATGTCGCCGAGCAGCCGCAGGCGCCAGCGACGGCAACGGGCGCCGCCACGCCGCCGTCCAACGCCACGGCCACAGCCGAGACAAGCACGCCGACGGTCCCTCCCGATTCTACCGGAACCGCGAGCAATGCCGCAGCAACCGCATCGGAACAGACCTCGACGGCCGGATCGACTGGCGGTTCGATGGATTCGACGCAGGCCGGCAGCGCCCCGGCGACAACCGCTTCGGGGACGGATACGAGCGCATCGGCTGGCACGGGCACCGCAACCGGCGCCGTTACGCAACAGGCCGCAGCCGGCGCCGCGGCCGACACCGGCGCGGCCGCGACGGCCGCATCGACCGGCACAGCAACCAGCACCGGCACGCAACAGGCCGCGACCGGAGCGACAGCCAGCACCGGCTCGGCAGCGACGACCGCATCGGCCGGCACCGGCACAGCAACCAGCACCGACACGCAACAGGCCACGACCGGAGCGACAGCCGGCACAGGCTCGGCCGCTACAGCCGCTTCCGGCGGTGGGATGACCACGGCTTCGGCCGGCGGGACCCAGCCTGCCGCAGCGGCAACTCTTGTCGACGGCCAGCTTCGCATCGCCTTCCCGAAGGATTCGGCGGAGATTCCGGATGCCGCCAAGAGCGAACTGGATAACCTGGCCCAGAAGATGACGGCTGACGCGACCATCCGCATCGAGCTCACTGCCTATGCCAGTGGCACGCCCGACACGGCAACCCAGGCGCGGCGCCTATCGCTGCTGCGGGCGCTGGCCGTGCGCTCCTACCTGATCAGGCAGGGCGTCTCGAGCATGCGCATGGACGTGCGTGCGCTGGGCGACAAGGTCCAAGGCGAGCCCTCCGACCGCGTCGATCTTGTGCCCAACAGCTCGTGACCTGAAGGCGCAAGCTCGGCCAGCTATTCGAACCGCTCGAACCGGTACGCCAGTTCAGGTCCCCCTTTTCCCTCATACGCCAGCTGGGCGACGAGCAGCGCGAATGGCTCGGTATAACGGGCGATTCTGAGAGGGCCAGCGTCCACAGGATCGAACCCCACGTCGCGAATCAGTTTCGCGGCGATCCCTTTGCTATCCGGTTCCTCGCCGCAGTAGACGAGGCTGGGTCTCTTAGCTTTGCGCCGGGCTTCGTAGACGCCAAAAAGCACCTCGCTCGGCACGGTGTTGAAAGCCGAGACGATCCTGGCCTTCGGGAGCCTCTTCGCAAGCGCTTCCGCGCCCGAGGACGTGTGGGCGATGACGAGTTCGGTGTTGTCGTCGTTCATCGGCAGGGAACAGGTCACGATTACCTTGCCCGACAAACCGCCCGCCTGATTCAGGACATCGTCCATTCTGGACCAGTGCACCGCCAGCAACACCGCGTCCGCTTGCTCAGCGGCCTCGCCCGGCGTGCCGGCCCGCGCGTTCCCTCTGGCGTCGCGCGCGAGCCTATTCAGCTTCTCCTTGCTGCGGGCGTAGCTGAAGACCACTTCATGCCCGGCACGCGCGAAGAGCGTGCCGAGTTTGCCTCCCATCAAACCTGAACCCAGAATGCCAATGCGCATCGTGTCCTCGCTCGTGAAAAAGCCTACAGCAGCCGGCGCGTGGGTTAGAACAGGATCTCGTTCACCTCCACGTCTTCCGGCTGGCCCGTGATGACGACGACTTTTCCTTCGATGCCATTGCTCATGGTCTCTACGCCTGCTTGCCATGAGAACCGTTCAGCGACCGACCAGCTGCTGCAGATGTTCCGGGTAGCGGGCCCCTTGCACCGTGATCCCGGAGACGGCGCGGTCGATGTCGCGAAGGTCGTCGGGCTCAAGGTCGACGGCGGCCGCTCCGACGTTCTCTTCCAGGCGATGCCGTTTCGTCGTGCCCGGGATGGGAACGATCCATGGTTTCTGGGCCAGGAGCCAGGCAAGCGCGATCTGGGCCGGCGTGACCTTCTTGTGCTTCGCGATCTGGCCGATCAGATCGACCAGGGCCTGATTTGCCTTCCTGGCCTCGGGCGTGAAGCGGGGAACGATGTTGCGGAAGTCGGTGCTGTCGAACGCCGTATTCTCGTCGATGGCGCCGGTGAGGAAACCCTTGCCCAGAGGACTGAAGGGCACGAAGCCGATCCCGAGTTCCTCCAGTGTCGGCAGCACCTCCTCCTCGGGCTGGCGCCACCAGAGGGAATATTCGCTCTGAACCGCGGTGACGGGCTGAACCGCATGAGCACGGCGGATCGTTTGCACGCCTGGCTCGGAGAGTCCGAAGTGCTTGACCTTGCCGGCCTGGATGAGGTCCTTCACCGTTCCCGCCACGTCCTCGATCGGCACATTCGGGTCGACGCGGTGCTGGTAGAACAGGTCGATGGCATCGGTCTTGAGCCGCCCAAGCGAGGCCTCGGCGACGCGCTTGATGCGTTCCGGGCGGCTATTGAGGCCGCGCTGCTGACCGGTATTGGGATCCAGATCGAAGCCGAACTTGGTCGCGATGACCACCTGCCCATGGAAGGGCGCCAGGGCTTCGCCGACGAGTTCCTCGTTCGTGAATGGTCCGTAGACTTCGGCGGTGTCGAAGAAGGTGACGCCGCGCTCGACGGCCGACCGGATCAGCGAAATTCCCGCTGTCTTTTCGACCGCCGGACCATAGCCAAAGCTGAGCCCCATGCAGCCGAGGCCAATGGCCGAGACCTGCAAGTTGCCGTTTCCGAGTTTGCGCTTTTGCATGTCTTTTCTCCTTCGAGGCATGGTGGGCAGGCGGTCAGGCCAGGTACTGCTCGTCGCTGACCTTTTCCAGCCAATCCACGACCTTGCCGTTCAGCGCTTCCTGAATGGCGATATGGGTCATCGCCGTGGTTGGCGTTGCACCATGCCAATGCTTCTTGCCGGGCGGGCACAGGATCACGTCTCCTGGCCGGATCTCCTGCTTGGGTTCGCCCCAGCACTGGGTCCAGCCGAGGCCGGATGTCACGATCAGCGCCTGACCGAGCGGGTGCGTATGCCAGGCCGAGCGGGCGCCCGGCTCGAATGTCACGCTGGCGCCGCGAACCCGTGCCGGCGCAGGGGCCTCGAACAGCGGGTCGATCCTGACCGCGCCGGTGAAATATTCCGCCGGACCCTTGGCGGATGGCTGAGAGCCGTTTCGCTTGATCTCCATCGTCGCCCCCTCGATTGATTTGCCAGCCGCGCTGGCCGGCCTCGACGACAAATGTAAGACGCGCGGCGGCATGCGATTAGCCGCTATAATGCGCATGGACCTATGAACAGAGGCCATGAATGCAGCGCGGACATCTGGATGACCTTGTGGCCTTCCTGGCCGTAGGGCGAGAGCGCAGCTTTACCAAGGGCGCGGCGAAGTTGGGCGTTTCCCAGTCGGCGCTCAGCCACACCATTCGCGAGCTTGAAGCGCGGCTGGGCGTTCGCCTCTTGACCCGCACCACGCGGAGCGTCTCGCCGACGGAAGCCGGCGAACGCCTGCTTCACAGCCTGGGTCCAAGGTTCGAGGAGATCGAGTCCGAACTGGAAGCCTTGGGCGAACTTCGCGACAAGCCCGCCGGCAGCATCCGGATCACGGCCACGGAATATGCCATCGACACGCTCCTCTGGCCGAAGCTCGCGAAGTTCCTGCGCCGCTACCCGGACATCAAGATCGAACTCTTCGCCGACGCCGGGCTGACGGATATCGTCGCGCAGCGCTTCGACGCCGGAGTCAGGAGCGGCGAGCAGGTGGCGAAGGACATGATCGCCGTGCGCATCGGGCCGGACCTGCGCATGGCGGTGGTCGGGGCGCCGGCTTATTTCACGAAGCGGCCCGAGCCGAGGAAGCCGCAGGACCTCCTCGGCCATGCCTGCATCAATCTCCGCCTGCTCACCCATGGCGGGCTCTACGCCTGGGAGTTCGAGAAGGGCGGCAGAGAGCTCAAGGTGCGCGTCGAAGGCCAGCTCGTCTTCAACGGCACGTCCCAGATGCTCAACGCGGCTTTGGCCGGATTCGGCATAGCTTATGTGCCGGAGGACTTGGCCCAGCCCCATCTTGCCAAGGGCCGTCTGAAGCGCGTGCTCGAGGATTGGTGCCAGCCTTATTCAGGCTATCATCTCTACTACCCAAGCCGACGCCAGACCTCGGCGGCCTTTGCCCTGCTGGTCGACGCGTTGCGCCATCGGGGTTAGCGATCAGGTCATTTCATGGCGCTCGCATGCGCCAATCGAGATCGCTCGGCCCGAATCATGCAGGCTGCAGCCCGGCATCTTTCGCGCTGCGGTCTCGTAGGCCTTTGTCGGGCCCGTGGATTTTGAATTGGCGCGCCATGCTTAACGAAGATGGGCACTGGAATATAAGAGCAATTTTGGACGGCGGCCGCTCAGTTATGCCCTCGGGAACCACGGGACGGGTGGATTTGTAGGTCCATGGGCAATCACTTTGGGATGCTGGATCTTCCTAATCCTGATTCGGCCGCTCGGTCCATCCGCTGGTCGCGATATCCGATTGACACAAGGCGAAACTGTCAAGAAGGTATTCTTTCTGGAAAGAAGGTTGCGTGGATCCAGCCGGTACGGTGCTGATCTTTGCGCGCAACGATCCCGAATGGGCAGCCACAGCCGAAGCCCTGGCGGATCGATACGCTTACCGCGTGCTTTTTTCCCGCAGCTTGAGCGATGCCGGGCTTGCCATTTCCGACGCCCATGTCGATCTGGTGATTGCCGACGAACCGACCGACGGGGGCGAGGGTTTGGCCCTGTTATCCGACCTGCGGATCTCCCACCCGGAAATCGTCCGGGTGCTGACGCTGGGCGCCGGTCTGTCCCTGGAGCCGAGCTTTCTCGCCCGGGCCGCGATATATCAATACCTGCGCAAGCCGCTCGATCCGGATCAGGTCGGCCTGGTGGTCAAGCGCGCGTTGGAGGCCCGCGAAATTGCCCGGCGCCACCGCCTGTTGTCGCGCGAGTTCAAATTCCCGGGCGATTCCACGCTCTATCACGATCGACCCGGCATGCCCTTGCGTGCCGAAAGCCAGCGCTTCGAGAAGCTGGTCTATGTCTCCGAGAAGATGGCTGAGCTCTGCGATATCGCCCGCAAGGCGGCGAGGACGGAACTGCCGATTCTGATCCAGGGCGAAACGGGGACCGGCAAGGAATTGCTCGCCCGCGCCATCCATTACAACTCCGAACGTCGTGCCAGCCCGCTGATGGCGCAGAATTGCGGGGGCATGCCCGACGAGCTGCTGCAGTCCGAGCTCTTCGGTCATAAGCGCGGCGCCTTCACCGGCGCCGTCGCCGATCGCCTCGGCCTGTTCCGCGCGGCCGACGGCGGCACGGTTTTCCTGGACGAGATCTCGGACGTATCGCCCTCCTTCCAGGTGAGCCTGCTGCGCTTTCTGCAGGAGGGGGAAGTGAAGCCGCTGGGTTCCGACAAGACGGGCACCAGCAATGTCCGAATCATCGCCGCCTCGAACCGGCCGCTGAAGGCCTTGGTCGCGGCCGGACAATTCCGCCAGGACCTGTATTTCCGTCTCAAGGGCTTCGAATTCGAAGTGCCGCCCCTGCGCGATCGACCCGAAGATGTGCCCGCCTTGGCCGAATTCTTCGCGGCCAAACATGGTTCTGGCATCGGCCGCAAGGTCCTGGGAATTTCCGCCAACGCGCTCGAAAAGCTGGCGGCCTTCGATTTCCCCGGCAATATCCGCGAACTCGAGAACGAAATCCGCCGCATGGTCGCACTCGCGAAGGACGGCGAATACCTGACCACCCAGAATATGTCGCCCGCGGTCCTCGCCTCGGTCGCGCGTCGGCTGCCGACCCCTAATGCCGGGGTGCTGCTCGCCGGCACGACGCTCAAGGACAAGGTCGAGGATTTGGAGAAGCAACTGGTGAGCCAGGCGCTCTCCCGCAATCGCTGGAACCAGAGCCGCACCGCCGACGAGTTGGGCCTCTCGCGCGTCGGACTCGCCAACAAGATCAAGCGCTACCGCCTCGACGAAGCCGAACAACCAGCGACCGGCACATGACCAATCCGAAGGTCCAAGATCCGAAGGTCCGCCAATTTCCTCAGTCTCGCGCGCGGCCGCCAGGCAGCGCCGCGACGTTCAAGGCGCTCGGCGTGGGCAATCTTGCGCGGCAATTGGACATGCCGCTGGGCCAGACCAACGGCCATTGGTGCAGCCGTTGCCGCGGCATCTGGTATGGCACCTTCCTCGAAGTGTGCTGTCCGGTCTGCGGCAATCGCCAGGGCTGAAGCCCGCCGTCACGTAGGTCAATCGTCTTTACACTTGTCAACAAAGTTTGCAGGCCCTGACGCCGGCACCTGCGCACGCGCTGCGCGCAAATGCCGCATCGGCGGGCCTTTTGACTCCAGCAGAAATTGGCACGCGAATTGCTTCATCTCCCATCAAGAGGCACCGGGAGTGCCTCGGACACCAAGTGGAGGAAACGATGGCCAATCTGCTGTGGCTCCAAGGAGGAGCCTGCTCGGGCAATACCATGTCCTTCCTCAATGCCGAAGAGCCGAGCGCCTGCGATCTCGTGACCGACTTCGGAATCAATGTGCTCTGGCATCCTTCGCTTGGGATGGAGCTCGGAGAGAATCTGCAGAAGCTTCTGAAGGCCCTCGTTTCCGGCCAAATCCCTCTCGATATCTTCGTATTCGAAGGCACGGTGGTGAACGCACCGGGGGGTACGGGCGAGTGGAACCGCTTTGCCGGGCGCCCGATGAAGGCCTGGGTGGCGGACCTTGCCAAGTCCGCCAATTTCACCGTGGCCATCGGTGATTGCGCGACCTGGGGCGGCATCCCGGCGACGGCGCCCAATCCCTCCGATAGCCAGGGGCTGCAGTTCCTGAAGCGCGAGCACGGCGGATTCCTCGGCAAGGGTTATCGCTCCAAGGCGGGTCTCCCGGTGATCAATGTTCCCGGCTGTCCGGCCCATCCCGACTGGATCACCCAGATCGTGGTGGCGGTGGCGACGGGCCGCGCCGGCGACCTCGCCCTCGACGAGTTCCAGCGCCCCAAGACCTTCTTCACCAGCTTCACCCAGACCGGCTGTACCCGGAACATGCATTTCGCCTACAAGGTTTCGGCCACCGAGTTCGGCCAGCGCAAAGGCTGCCTGTTCTACGACCTGGGCTGCCGCGGGCCGATGACCCATTCCCCCTGCAACCGCATCCTGTGGAACCGGCAATCCTCGAAGACCCGGGCGGGCATGCCCTGCATGGGCTGCACCGAGCCCGAGTTCCCCTTCTTCGATCTCGCGCCGGGCACGGTCTTTAAGACCCAGACCGTCATGGGCGTGCCCAAGGACATGCCGCAGGGCGTCGACAAGACCGGCTACATCAAGCTGACGGCGGCGGCCAAGGCAGCGTCTCCCGCCTGGGCCGAAGAAGACATCTTCGTCGTCTGACCCCGCCACAGCCCGTTATTCAGAGAGGATCAGTCTCATGGCCGCTGCTGTACAGACACTCGACATCTCTCCCGTCGGCCGCGTCGAAGGCGATCTCGACGTCCGGGTCGACATCCAAGACGGCATCGTCGTCAATGCCTGGACCCAGGCGGAACTCTTCCGCGGCTTCGAGGTCATCCTGAGGGACAAGGATCCCCAGGCCGGGCTCGTGGTGACGCCCCGCGCCTGCGGCATCTGCGGCGCCTCGCATCTGACCTGCGCAGCCTGGGCGCTCGATACCGCCTGGAAGACGGAGGTGCCGCGCAATGCGATTCTCGCGCGCAACCTCGGCCAGATCGTCGAGAGCATCCAGAGCCTGCCGCGCCATCACTACGGGCTCTTCATGATCGACTATACAAACAAGAAATACGCCAAATCGAAATTCTTCGAAGAAGCGGTCAAGCGCTGGGCGCCCTTCACCGGCACGAACTACGAGATCGGCGTCACGATCTCCGGCCGACCGGTGGAAATCTACGCGCTCCTCGGGGGCCAATGGCCGCATTCGAGCTATATGGTGCCGGGCGGCGTGATGTGCGCGCCCACATTGACCGACGTGACCCGTGCCTGGTCCATCCTCGATCACTTCCGGCGCAACTGGATGGAGCCGATCTGGCTCGGCTGCTCGCTCGAGCGCTACGAGCAGATCAAGTCGTACGACGACTTCCTCGCCTGGCTCGACGAGAAACCCGAGCACGCCAATTCCGATCTCGGTCTCTACTGGCGCATGAGCCTCGACATCGGCCTGGACAAGTATGGCCGCGGCCACGGCAAGTATGTCAGCTGGGGCTACCTGCCCCATGAGGACAAGTACAACAAGCCGACCATTGAAGGTCGCAATGCCGCGGTCATCATGAAAAGCGGCGTCTATGACGGCAAGGCGAACAGCCACAAGCTGATGGATCAGGGCTTCACACGCGAGGACATCGAGCACGCTTGGTACGACGAGCCGAGTGGCCGGCATCCCTTCGACCGCAAGACCGTGCCGGTGCAAAAGAACGCCGTCGATATGGCCGGCAAGTATTCATGGGCAACCGCCGTGCGCCATCAGGACAACGGCCGCCTGGAGGCGGGGCCGCTCTCGCGTCAGCTCATTGCCGGCGGCAAGCATGGCGAAGCCTGGCAGCACTACGATCCGCTGGTCCTCGACATGTACCGCAAGATGGGCGGCGCCAGCGTGCTGCTGCGTCACTTCGCGCGCATGCATGAGGGCGTGACGCTCTATCGCGAGGCCGAGCGCATCCTGCGCGAGTTTCGTCTCAAGGATCCCTGGTATATCAAGCCGACCGAAAAGGACGGCCGCGGCTGGGGCGCCACCGAGGCGATCCGCGGCGCGCTGTGCCATTGGATCGAGGTGCAGGGCGGCAAGATCAAGAACTACCAGATCATCGCGCCGACCACCTGGAACGTCGGGCCGCGGGCCGCCACCGGCGAGCGTGGACCGATCGAAGAATCGCTGATCGGCGCGCCCATCGCCGATGCCCGCGATCCGGTCGAGGTCGGGCACGTCTGCCGATCCTACGATTCCTGCCTCGTCTGCACGGTCCATGCCCATGACGCCCGGACGGGCGAGGAGCTTGCCCGGTTCCGCACCGCTTGATCCATGAATATCGATCCGGGCAGGAATAACCTGCAGGATGCCCCCGGTCGGCGGCCGGGGGTGCCACCGGGTAGCAGCCGTATCCGCAGGGTGGCCGCGATGCCTGGTCGTGTCGAAGATACTCTATTGCAGACTATCGCTAAGGTGTTGGCGGATGGCCTGAAGACTCAGGTCGAGCCTTTTCCGGAAACGGACCGGGAGTTCGCCGACATCCTGACGCAGCTCCGCCAGCTCGATCCGAAGGATCTCAAGGGCAAGCTGGTTATCGCGGGATTCGTCGACCATCCCTATGGACCCGACAAGCAGCGGTGCATGGAGTGCATGTATTTTCTGGTTCATCGCAAATGGTGCGACCTGCCGGAACTGGCCGTGCCCGTCGATCCGGAATGGTGGTGCCGCCTCTGGCGCATCTGAGCCTCAGCGTCGCGCCATCCCGAGGAGACTGGCGATGCCCAATGACGAGAAGCTGCGCGAAACCGTCCGTTCGATGCTGGCCGGCGGACTGAAGACCGACGTCATGCCGCGCGCCGATACCCATGAGGCGGTTCAGGCGATCGTCGGCGAATTGCGCGCGGCGAATGGCGATCTCAAGGCCAAGCTCGTGATCGGCGGCTTCACGCTCGCCCCCGTTGAGCACGGCGGCATCGAGCAGCTCTGCGAGACCTGCATGTACTACAAGGTCCATCGGCGCTATTGCGAGTTGCCGGAGCTGCATCTGCCGGTCGAACGGGAATGGTCCTGCCGGCTCTGGCGTATCTGACGAGGCGCGATGATTGCGGTCATCGGATGCGGCAATCCCAATCGCGGCGACGACGGCGCCGGGCTGGAGGTATTGCGTCTGCTCAAGGACCGACGCCTCAACGCCCTGCCGGACGTGGCCCTTTTCGATGCCGGAACCGACGGCATGGGCGTGATGTTCGCCGCCCGCGGATGCCGCAGCCTAATCGTCGTCGATGCCTGCCGCTCCGGCTCCGAGCCCGGCGCGGTGTTCGAAGTGCCGGGCGACGAACTTGCGGCCCGCCACCGCCCGACCCTGACCTTGCATGACTTCCGCTGGGACCATGCGCTTTATGCCGGCCGCCAGATCTTCCGGGAGCTTTTCCCCACCGATGTCGTTGTGCTGCTTATCGAGGCCAAGACCTTCGACTTCGGCATCGGTCTCTCCGCACCCGTAGCCGATGGCGTGGCGAAGGTCGCCGGGCGAATCGAGACCCTGGTTCGCGAGCGCCACGCTCACCGCACAACGGCGGCATCATGACCGCCGTCGAAGGCATCGCGCTGGCGCGCGGCAGCCTGCATATGTCGCGCGAGGTCTATGAGCGCTACTTCCCCGGCGTGGAGGCTGTCGCCCTGCTACGGCAAAGCGATGATCTGCTGATCCTGCCCGTCCGCCATGCGGCGGCCGGTGGATACATCCTGAAGCATCGAAATGTCGCTGGCGACCGGGTGGTTAATGCATCCGATTTTTTTCGGGCCCAGGGCATCGAGGACAATGTCCAGCGCCCACTGGCGATTTCATGGCAAGTCGAGCTCTCTGCACTTTGCGCAATGAACGCGTTTGGACTGCAAACATAGTTTGCAGTTAGTAAATTGACTAGACAAAAGCAAACTGGCGTATAGCTTAGTCCTAACGCGCATGCGCAAGCGCCGACGGGAGGAACTCCAGATGGCTGCCGGAAGGGTCGCGGAGGAGGTTCGCGCGGCGTTGGCTGCGGCGCAGGACGAAACCGCCGAGCCCCTCGAGCGCGCCGAAATGTTGATGGAGGTCGCCATGGGCCTGCAGCAACGGCCCAAGACCCCCGATCAGCTGAATACCGCCGTCGAGCTATACGAAGAGGCCCTCGCCATTTGCCCCGGCGAATCGCGCCTGCTGCGCGCCCGCATCACCGCCCGCAAGGCGACGGCGCTCCACGCTATGCCCGAAGAGGGTTTCGGTTTTCTGGAGCAGGCTCGCGCCGCCTTGGACGAGGCGATTCCAATCCTGCGGGAGAAGGGTCGGCCGGAGGAATTGGCGGAGGCAGAAATGAATCTCGGCGTCGTGCTGCAGAATCTCGCCGGCGCCCATCGCGTCCGCATCACGGACGCCATCGCCGCCTATCAGCGGGCGCTGCGCGTGTTCGACAAAGCGAAGTACCCCCAGGAATTCGCCATCCTGCAGAACAACCTCGCCACGGCTTTTCTCTCGATCCCCTTCACCGACCGGCGCGCGAAGATGCGCGAGGCGCTCGCCGTCCAGGCCTTCGAGGAAGGTCTCAAGGTCATCAACCTCGTCGATCACCCGTCGGAATACGCGATGCTGCAGAACAATCTCGGCAACGCACTGCAATACGCCTCGTCGAGCCATGGCCTGGAAAACAATCTGCGGGCGCTGGATGCCTATGAGCAGGCCCTAAAGGTACGCAGCCGCGATCGCACGCCTCTGGAATATGCCAATACCATCGCCAACAAGGCCAACTGCCTGTGGAATCTGCCGGACGATCCGGAAAATCCCGACGCCGGCAATCGCGCCAACTTGCTCAGCGCCAGATCCTGCTATGCCGAAGCGCGCGAGATCTTCATGGCCCATGGCGAACGGGAAAGGGCGCGCATCGTCGCGGAGGCGGTCGGCCAGATCGAGCGGGAGATGCTGACTTTGCCGCCTGCCGAAGCGACAAGCGGCGCCTCCGGGGCAGGAGCCTGAGGCGAAAGCGATAGCTCGCAAACAAGGAGAGCAATGCCGTGAGTCATTCGAGTCTATCCTTCGCCGGAGTTCTGATCGCCCTAGTTCTCGGCATCGCGGCATCGATCGCCGGCGGTATTCTCGGCGGCATCCTCGTCGGCGGCAAAGCGCTGGGCCGCGAGCTCGCCGGCTTCATGGGCGGTTTCTACGGACCGCTCGCCGGCGTCCCGGGGGTCGTCGTCGGTCTCCTTGTTCTCGCGCTGATGGCCTAAGGGGTCCGGCCATGTGGGGCATGGGCAAGAGTTCGATCAATCTGTTCTTCCACGGCCGACTGTTCGCCGATCCGAAACTGGTCCTGCGCCAGCTCGCGGTCGGCATCGTCGCCACCGCGATCCTGTTGACCGTTGTCGCCAAGCTCGGCGCCCCGCTCTGGCTTGCGGCGCTCCTCGCCGGTTTCCTGGGCGGCGCGCTACAACCCTATCTGTTCAAGGATCTGCGCTATCGCTGAGGCTCGGATGAACGCCATCGACCCGGCATCGACCCAACGCGACGATCTCGCCCGCCTGCTGGGCGACCTCGAACGGCTGGAATCCATCTTCGCGGGCTGGGAGGAAACGCCCCGCGGCGTCGCCGAAGCCTATCGGCGCGCCATCGAGGCTTTGCATGGCGAGGCTCTGCGCCGCCTAGTGCGCGCGCTCAAGACCGATCCAGCCGCATTGGCGGCGATGAAGCGGGCGGTGACCGACGAAGTGGTCTATGCCGTGCTGCGCCGGCACGAGATCCTGAAGGCCAGTCTCAGCGAGCGGATCGAGGCCGCGCTCGAGGGCATCCGCCCCATGCTGGCCTCCCACGGCGGCGATGTCGAACTGGTCACGGTGGCGCCGCCGGCGGTCGAAGTCCGCTTCATTGGGGCCTGCGACAATTGCCCTGCCTCGGCGCTGACCTTCCACGAGGGCGTCAAGAAGGCGGTGCAGGAGGCCTGCCCCGAGATCAGCGAGATTCTCCAGGTGAAGGGCCTTGGCGGCGGTGCGAGCGCGCAGGCGGTGCATTTCGTCAGCCCCTTCGCATTGAACGCCGAGGGCGGCTGGCGGCCCGCGGGCGATCTTGTCGAGATTCCCGACGGCGGCGTGCGAACGCTCGAGATCGCCGGCGATAAACTGCTGTTCTTCCGCCGCGGCCGGGCCGTCACCTGCTTCCAGAATGCCTGTGCCCATCTTGGATTCCCGATCCATGACGGCGCGTTGGCCGATGGCCTCCTCACCTGTCCCCATCACGGCTTTCAGTACGACCTCGCGACCGGCGAATGCCTTACGGCGCCGGAAGTTCAGCTCCAGGCCCACGCCGTGCGCGTGCTCGGCCGGCGCATCGAAGTCCGATTGGCCAAATGACCATGCGCGTCTCCCTCGCCCCCCAACACCGCCGCCCGCCGCCCGCCCGGGCGAGCGGCCTCGGCAGGCCGGCGATGCTGCTGGCAAGCGAGGGCCCAGATGTCGTACTCGGCGGCGCATCCAGGGATGACGGGTTGGTCGCCCCCATCGTACCCAGCGCCGGGAGCCTGTTCGGGCCGCGCGGTGCCTGCCTCGCCGCCGCCGCGGGTCCGCTGTTCGTCTGCGACACGGGCCATCACAGATTGTTGGTCTGGCGCCAGACACCGACGGTTGACGGCCAGCCGGCGGACCTGTTGATCGGCCAGCCCGGCTTTGCGCGCGAGGGGCGCAATGCAAAGGGCGATGTTTCGGCGGCCTCCCTCAATGTGCCGACCGGCGTCGCCGCGGCGAACGGGATCCTCGCCGTCGCCGACGCCTGGAACCATCGCGTATTGCTCTGGCACGGCTATCCCGACGCCCATGATCGCCCCGCCGATGTTGTGCTGGGCCAGGCGGATTTTGTCGGCGCGCTCGCCAATCGCGGCAGCGACAGCGCGGGCGCCGACACGCTCAATTGGTGCTACGGGGTCGCCTTCATAGCCGGCTGCCTGTTCGTCGCCGACACCGGCAACCGGCGCGTCCTGGTTTGGGCCGGGATCCCCGAACGCAATGGCGCTCCGGCCGCTCTCGTGCTGGGCCAGCGCGACTTCGCCACGCGCGACGAGAACGCCGGCGGCGGTGCTCCGGCGCTCGGCATGCGCTGGCCCCACGCCGTCGCCGCGGCCGGGGACAGGATCTTCGTGGCGGACGCAGGCAACAGCCGGATCATGGCCTGGCAACGCCTGCCCAGGGTGAACGGCCGGCCCTGCGACTTCGTGATCGGCCAGGCCGACATGAGCGGCCTCGATCACAACCGCGGCGCCTATCATCCGACCGCCGGCGCGCTCAGCATGCCCTATGGGCTGACCGTGCTGGGCGATCGCCTCGTCGCCGCCGACACCGCCAATTCCCGCCTGGTCGGCTTCGACATTGACCGGCTGGAAATGGGCGTCGAAGCTTCGCATCTCGCCGGCCAGAAGAACTTTACCGACAAGGGCGACAATCGCTGGCAGCCGGCGGCGCGGGACAGCCTGTGCTGGCCCTATGGCGCCGCCGCCCGCGGCGGCACCCTGGTGGTCGCCGACTCCGGCAACAACCGCGTCATGCTGTGGCAGGCCGCGCCATCAACTGGTCCGGGCGCATGACCTCCTCCGACCGCCCGGTCGCCCTGGAGGTTCGCGTGCGCGGACGGGTTCAGGGCGTGGGCTTCCGCCCCACGGTCTGGCGGCTGGCCCGTGAATTCGGGCTCCGGGGCGAGGTGTTGAACGACGCTGGCGGCGTGCTGCTGCGGGTGGCGGGACCCGATAGCGCAGTCGCCGGCCTGCTTGGTGCTCTGGCAAGAGATCCGCCGCCGCTGGCCCGTATCGACGCGATCGAGTCCCGCCCCTTCGCCGGCAAGCTGTCCGAAGGCTTCCGCATTGCCGAGAGCGCCGAAGGCAGCGCTCACACCCAGGTGACGCCCGATGCGGCGATCTGCCCGGCCTGCGCCCGGGAAATCCTTGACCCCTTCGCCCGGCGTTTCCGCTACCCCTTCACCAACTGCACCCATTGCGGCCCGCGGCTCAGCATCGTCCGGGGCATTCCCTATGACCGGGCGCGCACGACCATGGCGTCTTTCGCGCTCTGTCCCGCCTGTCTCGCCGAATACGGCGACCCGGCGGACCGGCGCTTTCATGCCGAGGCCATCGCTTGTCACGCCTGCGGGCCGAGGCCGCGCCTTCTCAGGCTCGACGGCAGGGCGGCCAGTTTCGACCAGCATTCCATGCTCGACGACGTGGACGCCGTGGGCGGCCTGCTGCAGAAGGGCGAGATCGTCGCCATCAAGGGCCTGGGCGGCTATCAGCTCGCCTGCGATGCGACCAGCGGCGAGGCCGTCGCCCGGCTGCGAAGATTGAAGCGGCGCGAGGCTAAACCCTTCGCCCTGATGGCGCGCGACATCGAGATCGTCCGGCGCTTCTGCGCGTTGGGGCCGGAGGAGGAGCGCATCCTGACGCGCCCCGAAGCGCCGATCCTGCTGCTGCCTGCCGCGGGCGCGCAGCGCCTGCCACATGAAGTGGCGCCCGGACTGGCGACCGTCGGCTTCATGCTGCCGACTACGCCGCTGCATGTCCTCGCTCTCAGGCGCATGAACCGCCCGGTCGTCATGACCAGCGGCAATCTCTCCGACGAGCCGCAGGCCATCGACGACCTAACGGCAAGAGAGCGCCTCGGGCGCATCGCCACTTACGCCCTCATGCACGATCGCGAGATCGCCAACCGCGTCGATGATTCGGTGGTCCGCGTCATGGGCGGGCGCGCTCGCCTGCTGCGCCGGGCGCGCGGCTATGCCCCGGCACCGATCGCCCTGCCGGAAGGTTTCGACGCCGCGCCGAGCCTGCTGGCCTATGGCGGCGAGCTCAAGGCCACGTTCTGTCTGGTCAAGAATGGCGAAGCCGTCCTCTCGCAGCATCAGGGCGATCTGGAGGACGTAGCCACATTCGACGACTATCGCCGCAATGTGACCCTCTACGCCGAGCTCTTCGACCATAGCCCGACGGCGCTCGCCGCCGACCTGCATCCCGAATATCTATCCGCCAAGCTTGCCCGACGGCGCGCCGCGGACGCGGGGCTGCCGTTGATCCTGGTGCAGCATCACCACGCCCATATCGCCTCCTGCTTGGCGGAGAACGGGCGACATCTGGAAGCCCCACCAGTGCTCGGCATCGCTCTCGACGGGCTGGGCTGGGGGGAGGACGGCAGTATCTGGGGCGGAGAGTTCCTGCTTGCCGACTATCGGCGCTCCGACCGGCTCGCCTGCTTCAAGCCTGTCGCCATGCCCGGCGGCGCTCAGGCGGTGCGCGAACCCTGGCGCAATCTCTACGCCCACCTGATGGCCGAGATGGGTTGGGACGCTTTCGCGATGAACTTCGCCGAGCTCGAACTGCATGCCGATCTCGTCGGGCGCCCGCGCGCGACGATCGATGCGATGATCCGCGAGGCCATTAATGCGCCCAAGGCTTCCTCCTGCGGCCGCCTGTTCGACGCGGCGGCGGCCGCGTTCGGCATCTGCCGGGGGCATCAAGCTTATGAGGGCGAGGCCGCGGCCCGCCTCGAGGCCCTGGTGGACGAGAAGACCATGCACGAGGAGGATGAGGCGTTGGCCTATCCCCTGACCATTCCGCGATTGGGCGGCGGCGGCCTGCCCTATGTCGAGCCGTTGGCGATGTGGAACGCGATCCTGGGCGACCTCATCCTGAGGACTCCGCTGCCGGTCATGGCGGCGCGCTTTCACAAGGGATTGGCTCGAGTGATCGCGACCATGGCGAAGAAGCTCGCCGGCTGCGATAGCCCGGACGGCCCGCGCTTCGATACCGTCGCCCTTTCGGGCGGCTGCTTCCAGAACCGCATCCTTTTCGAAGAAGTGGTCCGCCGCCTGGAGGTCGAGGGATTTCGCGTCTTGACCCATGCGGACGTGCCGGCCAACGACGGCGGCCTCGCGCTCGGCCAGGCGGCGGTCGCCGCTGCCAGGCTCATCGGCAGCTTATGACAACAAGGGGAGTAGATACGCCATGTGCCTTGGAATTCCCGGTCGAATCGTCGCGATCAAGGACGCGGCCAAGAAGCTCGCCATTGTCGATGTCGCCGGCGTCCGCCGCGAGGTCAATATCATCTGCGTCGTTGACGAGGACCATCCGGTCGAAGCCTGCGTCGGCGACTGGGTGTTGATCCATGTCGGCTTCGCGATGAGCCGGATCGACGAGGAGGAAGCCGCCGAGACGCTCAAGATCCTGGCCGAGCTGGGCGAGGTCCAGGCCCAGATCGTGGCCATGCGCCAATCGGCGGCCAGATAGGAGAAGCGCCATGTCGAGCGAGAGCGAGCTCAAGGCCCTCTACCCCTTCCTGCACGGCCAGGCGCAGGAATCTGCGAAGCTCGACGCAGCTCTGCTCCACTCGATCGGCGAGAAAGCTGGCGATTCGCGCGACACCAACGCCCGCTTCTTTGCCGAGCAGGCGCCGGTTTTGCTGGCTTCGGCGAAGGCGCTGGCCGGCGTCTACCGCCGGGGCGGGCGCCTGTTCGCCATGGGAAATGGTGGCTCGAGCTGCGATTCCGCACATATTGCGGTCGAGTTCTGCCATCCGGTGACGACCGGGCGGCCGGCGCTGGCCGCGATCAATCTCGCCGCCGACACCGCCATGATGAGCGCGGTGGGCAACGATGTGGGATTCGAGCATGTCTTCGTCCGCCAGCTCAGCGCCCAGGCGCGTAGCGGCGACGGCCTGATCGGCGTCTCGACCAGCGGCAATTCGGCCAATCTCGTCGCCGCCTTCCTCAAGGCCAAGGAGCTTGGCATGGCGACCATAGGACTTGCCGGGGGCAATGGGGGCCGGATGAAGAGCTGCGGCGCCGTCGACCACTGCCTCGTGGTGCCCAGCGCCTCGATCCACCGCATCCAGGAATGCCACGTCGCCGCTTATCACATCCTGTGGGATCTGGTGCATACGCTGCTCGCCGACGATCGCGGCGCGGCGCGGACAAAGGAGACGGCAGCATGAAATACGTCGACGAATTCCGCGACCGCGACAAGGCGAGCGCGCTCGTCCGCGAGATCGAGAGCCTGGTCGCCCGTATCGAGGTCGTCAAACAGCGCCCCATCAACATCATGGAAGTCTGCGGCGGCCATACCCATTCTATCTTCCGCTACGGAATCGAGGGCATGCTGCCTGAAGCGATCGAACTGGTGCATGGCCCCGGCTGCCCGGTCTGCGTGCTGCCCATGGGGATCGTGGACGACTGCGTCGCCATCGCCGAGCAGCCGGGCGTCATCTTCACCACTTTCGGCGACGCCATGCGCGTACCGGGGACCCGCAAGAGCCTGTTGCAGGCCAAGGCCGAGGGCGCCGACGTGCGGATGGTCTATTCTCCGATGGACGCTCTTGCGCTGGCGCGGCGCAATCCCGAACGCGAGGTCGTCTTCTTCGGCATCGGCTTCGAGACGACGATGCCGTCCACGGCGCTGACGATCCTGCAGGCCGCGAGCGATGGCGCGGCGAATTTCTCCGTCTTTTGCAATCACATCACCATCGTGCCGACCATCAAGGCGATCCTCGACAGCCCCGATCTCCAGCTCGACGGCTTCCTTGGGCCGGGTCATGTCTCGATGGTCATCGGCACCGCGCCTTACGAATTCATTTCGCGCCATTACCGCAAGCCCATGGTCGTCGCCGGCTTCGAGCCCCTCGACGTGCTGCAGTCGATCTGGATGGTACTGAAGCAGATCGACGAGGGTCGGGCCGAGATCGAGAACCAGTATAGCCGCGTCGTCCTCGACGCCGGAAATGCCGCGGCGCTAAGCGCGCTCTCCCGGGTTTACGAGCTGCGCGAGTTCTTCGAATGGCGCGGCTTGGGTTCGATCGACCATTCCGGCGTGCGCATCCGCTCCGACTACGCCCGCTTCGACGCCGAGCGGAAATTCACTCTGCGCAACGCCCGCATCGCCGACCCCAAGTCCTGCCAGTGCGGCGAGGTCTTGAAAGGCGTCATCAGGCCCTGGCAATGCAAGATCTTCGGCACCGCCTGCACGCCCGAAACGCCGGTCGGTGCCCTCATGGTCTCCTCCGAAGGCGCCTGCGCTGCCTATTACCAATATGGCGGCATCAAGAAGCAGGCGACCCTCGCATGACCGTGATCGCGCGCCGCGCCAGCCGCCCCCTCGGCCGGGTCAGTGTCCCGACCGTGACGCTGGCCCATGGCGGCGGCGGATCGGCCATGAAGGACCTGATCGACGACGTCTTCGTCGCGGCCTTCGACAATGCCGAGCTTGCGGCGCTCGAAGATCAGGCGCGCTTCGTCCTTGCCGACCTCGCCCGCCATGGCGACCGCCTTGCCTTCACCACCGATTCCTTCGTGGTCGACCCGCTGTTCTTTCCAGGGGGCGACATCGGCAAGCTCGCGGTCTGCGGCACGGTGAACGACCTCGCGGTCGGCGGCGCCCGCCCGCTCTATCTCTCCTGCGCCGTGGTCATCGAGGAAGGCCTTCCAGTCGACACGCTGCGCCGAATCGCCGGCTCGATGGCGCAAACGGCGCGGGTGGCGGGTGTCGAGGTCGTCACCGGCGATACCAAGGTCGTGCAGCGCGGGGCCTGCGACAAGCTCTTCATCACGACCACGGGCATCGGCGTGATCCGACCGGGGCTCGATCTGGGCCTGCATCGGGCTCAGCCGGGCGACGTGGTGCTGGTCAACGGGCTGCTCGGCGATCATGGCGCCGCCATCCTGGGCGCGCGCGGCGACATGGCGCTCGAGACCCCGATCGAGAGCGACTGCGCGGCGCTGCATGAACTGATCGCCGCCTTGCTGGCCGCGGCACCGGGCGTCCGCTTCATCCGCGATGCAACCCGGGGGGGGCTGGCGACAGTTCTGAACGAGATCGCCGAGGCCTCGCGCGTCGCCATCGAGATCGACGAAGCGCTGACTCCGCTACGGGACGAGGTTAAGGGCTTCTGCGAAATTCTTGGCCTCGATCCGCTCTATCTCGCCAACGAGGGAAAGATCGTCGTCGTGGCTCCGGCGGCGGAAGCCGAGGCAGCGCTGGCCGCGCTGCGCGCTCATCCGCTGGGCGCCGGCGCCTGCCTCATCGGCGAGGTGGGCGAGGGCGAGGCCGGCCGGGTTACCATGAACACCGTGCTGGGCGGGCG
>DATNJA010000144.1:0-3202 GCA_035604155.1 Candidatus Udaeobacter sp.
TGGGGAAGAGCACGGTCGCATAGGCCGCCCGATCGGCGCCGATTCGCTGGATCAGGGTGAGGAAGGACCCGAAGCCGATGATCGAGGCGAAGAGCGAAAGGAACAGGAGGGCGAGGGTGAACTGGGGCCGGAAATCATAGACCAGCGGCCGGCCCAGCGCCGCGGCGATGGCGAGCGACGACAGCGCGCCATAGGTCATGCCGATGGCGTTGCTCTCGATCACCGGGATTTCCCGCTGCTTGTGGCGCACCGAAATCATGTTGCCGAGCGAGGCGGAGTAGGTCGCCACGAGCGACAACAGAAGCCCGGTCGCGGCCTTGCCCCCGAAGCCCGCCACTTCGGGCCAGAAGACGAGGGTGAGGCCCGCAAGCCCGAGAAGCGCCCCCAGGAAGACTTTGGGCTCGACCCTGGTCCTGAAGAACAGATGCCCGTTGGCGATGTTCATCAGCAGGATGGTGGAAAAGCAGACTGAGATCAGGCCGCTCGGCATGTCGAAGCTGGCCCGGTAGAACAGCATGTAGTTGAGGGAGAAGAGGGCGAAACCCTGGGCCGCCATGAACAGATGGTCGCGCGCGCCGTATCTGAGGCGCCGGCCGGTGGCCAGGCAGTAGGTGACCAGAATAACCGCGGCGAGGATGAAGCGGTAGGCGATTGCCAACTCGACCGAAACGACGCCGGTCTGCTTTGTGATGGCAAACCAGGAACTGCCCCAGATGAGGACGGTGAGGCCGTAGAGGACGGAGGTCGGCAAGCGCGGGCGCCCGTGAGATTGCGCTTCCTTCTATCCCGCCACTCGGCCTTGCGCCAGCCGGCCCTCGCGCAGTTCAGCCATGCGGGCGATTGTGTCGCAGACAATCACGGCGATGCACGTTTCTCTTCGCCCCCTCCCCCTCGATGGGGGCGGGTTGGGGTGGGGGTGGAGCAACAGCGAGTCGAAGTTGCGGGGCCACCCCCTCCGCTCGCTTTGCTCGCCGCCTCCCCCGCGAGGGGGGGGAGGCTCAAACTGGGCGAGGCCGATCCGCCTGTTGCTTTACCCCCTTGCCGCGTCGGCGGCGAGGCGTGCGGCGAGCGCCGGCATCACCGAGGCTTCGGCATTGGCGAAGGCGAGGCGCAGATAGGCCTCCTGGCCAGGCCCGAACATGCTGCCTGGCAAGGCCAGCACGTTCTGTTCGTCGGCGAGCCGCCTCGCCACATCCATCGCCGCGCGCTGGCCGAAGGGATGGGCGAGATAGGCGAAATAGGCCCCGGCGCTGATGACCCGATAGCCGAGGTCGTTGCGGGCGAGCGCTAACGTCAGCGCCGAGAGCCGCTCGCGCATCAGGCCCCGGTTCTTCAGCCGCCAGGGCACCAGATGGGCGAGGCCGTAGCCGGCGGCGAGCTGGCCAATGCGCGGCGCGCAGATGGCGATGGTATCGATGGCCTTGGCGATCTCGGCGATCAACCTCGGTCCGGCAATGATGGAGCCGACGCGATAGCCGGTCAGGCAATAGACCTTGGAAAAGCTGTAGAGCTGGACCAGATGGTCGCGCCAGCCGGGCTCGGCGAACAGGCCATGGGCCGCGCCGTCGCCGGGCAGGAAATCGCGATAGGTTTCGTCGAGGATGAGGGCGATGCCGCGGCTTTGCGCCAGCCGGTAGAACGCGGCAATGGCCTCGGGCGGGTAGACCGCGCCCGTCGGGTTGTTGGGCGTCACCAGCACGATGGCGCGCGTCTTCGGGCCGATGAACCGCGCCGCTTCGTCCGGGTCGGGCACGCCGCCGCGCTCGGGCCGGAAGGAGAGATGCCTGGCGGCGATGCCCTGCATCTCCAGCCACATCTGGTGATTGAAGTAATAGGGCAGGGGCAGGATGACCTCGTCCCCCGCCTTGGCCAGCGCCAGGATCGCAAGGCAGAAGGCCTGGTTGCAGCCCGTCGTGATGGCGGTATCCGCCGGCTCGATCTTGGCGCCGTAGAAGTCCGCCATGTCGCGGGCGAGCGCCTGGCGCAAGGTGGGCAGGCCGAGGATGTTGGTGTAGCGCGCGCTGGCCGCCTCGCCGATGACGGCCGCCAGATGGTCGGTCAGGTCCTTGGGCGGCGGATAGCCGGGCACGGCCTGGGCGACGTCGATGAGCGGCTTCTCCGGCGGAAAATTCCGGCCCGCGATCCAGCTATGGGCCTCCGCGATCGGCGGCTCGGCGACGCCGGCGAGCAACGGATTGATGGCCGCTGTCATCTTTGCGGTTCGCGCAAGAAAGAAGATGAACCACAGAGACACAGAGACACAGAGAGGGCACGTGAACACGACTCATCCGGCGAGTCGGCGCGGCCATTTTTTCGGCTTCGCCCTTCGGGCGAAGCCAAACCTTTTCCTCTGTGTCTCTGTGTCTCTGTGGTGAACTTTCTTGACTTCACTCGGCCAGCTCCTTGCGCGCGCGGTAATGCTCGAGGGCCTCCGGATTGGCCAGCGCCTCGCGGTTCTTGATCGTCCGGCCGTGGATCACGTCGCGCACGGCGAGCTCGACGATCTTGCCGCTCTTGGTGCGCGGGATGTCGGCCACTTCGAGGATCCGCGCCGGAACATGGCGCGGCGTGGCGTTGCGCCGGATCTGATCGGTGATCCTCTTCTTCAGGGCTTCGTCCAGCTTGTGGCCCGGCTGGAGGCGCACGAACAGCACGACCCTGACGTCGCCGGCCCAGTCCTGGCCGACCACGATGCTCTCGGCGATTTCGGGCAGCTGTTCCACCTGGCGATAGATCTCGGCCGTGCCGATGCGCACGCCGCCGGGCTTCAGCACCGCATCCGACCGGCCATAGATGATGACCCCGCCATGTTCCGTCAGCTCGACGTAGTCGCCGTGGCACCAGACATTGGGGAAGCGGGCGAAATAGGCGTTGAAGTATTTCTGGCCGTCCGGGTCGTTCCAGAACGAGACAGGCATGCAAGGGAAGGGGGCGGTGCAGACCAGCTCGCCCTTCTCGCCGACGAGCGGCTTGCCGTCGTCGTCCCAGACCTCGACCCTCATGGCGAGGCCGCGGGCCTGGATTTCGCTCCGCCAGACCGGGCCCGTGGGGTCGCCCAGCACGAAGCAGGAAACGATGTCCGTGCCGCCGGAAAGCGAGGACAGGCAGACGTCGTGCTTGATGGCGGCATAGACGTAGTCGAAGCTTTCCGGGAGCAGCGGCGAGCCGGTCGAGCCAATGGTCCGGACCGAGGAGAGGTTGT
>DATNJA010000145.1:0-7643 GCA_035604155.1 Candidatus Udaeobacter sp.
CCCTTCGAGAGATCACCTATTTGATCGGCCGCGGGCACGGCCCGTACGGTGAGATTCGCTGGCCGGCGTCCTACCCGGAAGCAGGTGATTGCGGCGGTCGCGGCTACCCCCGTAAATGGCGCGGATTTCGCATCGAGAATATGCAAAGAAGTCCCGCCGAGACCATTGGCGAGCAAACGCCTCAAAGCCTCGCCGTAGTTGACGTCGAGCCATTCGGCCGAAGTGACGAAAGCGCCAATATCGCGCGCCCTCGCGAGTTCAGCCGTCTTGAAGAAAAAATGAACGTGCAATCCAGCAAGCTTGCTTGCCTTTATTCCCGCCCTTGCCGCGCTGGCAGCCAGCCATGTCTTTCCCTCAGGCGAGAGATCGTGGTGACGCACGTATGGAGGGTTGCCGATGAACAGCGTTGAACCCTTGATCGGGAGAAGTTCTACGCTGCGATAGTCGTCCACGATCACCCGCGCACGCGCGGCGTGACCGGAAAGCGCCAAGTTTGCCCGCAAGATTAGCGCCGCAAGCGGATCGACCTCGATGGCGATCAGTGACGCATTCCGAAATTGCCGGGCTGCGGCAAGCAAGAACCGCCCCGATCCACAACCCGGATCGACCACTCGCTCAATCGGGCCTTCAGATGCGGCCCACGCAACCATCGAATCAACAATAGGCCGCGGCGTATATACCGCACCCAATGCTCGACGGTGCTTCAGACTGCGAAAACGACAGAATGCCTCGCCTAGAGGGTCCTCTCCCGCCGCCACGGCCGCACGAATTGATTCAATGATTTGCCGATCTTCTCGTTGAGGGGCTTCCTTCGGTAACTCCCATTCTAGTTGTGTAATGCTCGCGTCGCCAACCAGGGAGGCAGCCACTCCGGCTAGCCGGCGCTCGTTACAAAACGCCTGTACGATCTGTTGAACTTCTGCGGACACCGGAATCGGCATAAGTGTGCCTATCGAATTTCGTTCTTGTATTGTTCGAAAATACTGACCGTCGCTGATTCAATTGTCAAGCGTCCGCCGGACCATTGGCTAACCGCCTCACCGCCCGGCGCAGGCGGTCGAGGCTGAAGCGCCGGCCGAGGCCGGTCGGGATCACCACGTCGGCGAGGCGGCGCTTTTCGCCGTCGGGCATCTGGCGGGCCTCCACGCCGCGAAGCCTGGCCTCGGTCATGCCGGGGCGGCCCAGCACGCGGGCCAACTGCACCCGGCGAGGCGCACTCACCACGAAGACCGCATCGCAGCGTCCCGCGGCACCCGTCTCCAGCAGCAACGGGATATCGAGCACGGCGAGCCGCCGGCGCTGGCGCCGGCAACGGGCGAGGAACCGGCCTTCGGCGGCGCGCACCAAGGGATGGAGGATCGCCTCCAGCCGCGCCAGGCCCAAGGCATCGGAGAAGACCCGCCGGCCCAGCTCCTGACGATCCACGGACCCGTTGCGGATGACCCCCGGGAATGCCGCGGCCACGGGCGCGAGCGCCCCCCCGCCCGGTCCCAATAGCCGATGGACCTCGCGATCTGCGTCATGGACCGGGATGCCCATGCGCCGGAGTGCCGCGGCCGCCGTCGATTTGCCCATGCCAACCGAGCCCGTCAGCCCCAGCACCTTCATGGGCTGGCCAGAACGAAGCTGCGCAGTTCCGCCGTCACCTCGGGCTCGACACCGAACCAGGCGGCGAAGCCCGGCCGCGCCTGGTGGAGCAGCATGCCGATGCCGTCGATGCAAGGATGGCCCCGGGCTCGCGCGGCAGCGAGCAGCGGCGTCTCCAGCGGCGCATAAACGATGTCGTAAACCGGCGCCTGTCGGGGCAGCCGGGAAAGGTCGAGATCCAGCGGCGGCTGACCCACCATGCCGAGCGTCGTGCCGTTGACCAGAAGTGCGGCACTTTCCAGCGCAAGGCCACGATCTTGCCAGGGTACCGGGGCGATGTTGCCGCCGAGCGTCTTCGCAATCTCGGCCGCGCGCTCAGCGGTGCGATTGACCAGTCTCAGCTCGGGCACGCCGGCATCGAGCAGAGCGACCGCAATGGCCCGCGCGGCACCGCCTGCGCCCAGCAGAACGGCCGGACCGGAAGTGGACCGCCAGCCGGCCACGTTGGCCTTCAGATGGGCGAGGAAACCGTAGCCGTCGGTGTTGCGCCCCTCGAGCCCGCCATCGCCGTCGACGACGATCGTGTTCACGGCGCCGATGCGCTTGGCCTCCTCGCTGGCGCGATCCACCAGGCCAAGAGCCGCCTCCTTGTGGGGGAGCGTGAGGTTCACGCCCTTGAGGCCCAGGACGGGCAGGGCCCTCAGCGCCGCGGCGAGATTCTCCGGGCGCACGGCGAAGGGCAGATAGGCGCCGTCGATGCCATGGCGTTCGAGCCAAAACCCGTGCAGGCGCGGCGAGCGCGAATGGGCGACGGGCCAGCCGAAGACGCCGGCGAGCTTCGCCCGGCCGGAAAGCGCGGTCATGGCGCTATCTCCCCCACTCCGCGCAGGAACTCGAGCAGCGGCAGGAGCGGCAGGCCGAGAATGGTGAAATAGTCGCCTTCGATGCGCGCGAAGAGCTGGGCGCCCAGGCCTTCCAGCTGATAGGCGCCGACGGAGGCCGTGGCCGCAGGGCCCAGCCGGTCCAGGTAGGAATCGAGAAACGAATCGCTGAACCCGCGCATGGTGAGATCCGCCCGGGCCACATGATGCCACAGACGCCGGCCGTCGCGCATGGCGAGAGCGGCGCTGTAGAGGCTGTGGCGCCGGCCGCGGAGCGCCTGAAGTTGCAGACGCGCGGCCGCTCGGTCGGCCGGCTTGTCGAAGCTGCGGCCTTCGCATTCGAGGATCTGATCGGCGCCGATCACGAGGCGCCCAGGATGGCGGGGCGAAATCCGGCCTGCCTTCAGCTCGGCCAGCGCCTCGGCGGTCTCGGCGGGCCCCGCAGCTTCGGCCGCGAACGAAGCCTTAAGGGCCGCCTCGTCCACCGGGGCCGGATCGACGACGAGATCGAGGCCCGCTGCCGTCAACAGGGCGCGGCGGACCTGGCTGGCCGAGGCGAGGACGATTGTCACGGGTGCCGGGGCGTCACGAACGAACAGCGTGCCGGCAGTCTCTCAGCCGGCCGCCGGCCGGCTGCGATGCTCGCCCAGCATCTGGATGATGGTGGCCGCGGTCTCCTCTATGGACCGGCGCGTGACATCCAGCACCGGCCAGCGGTTTTCGGCGCAGAGCCGGCGCGCCTGGGCCACTTCCTCGCGCACCGCGTCGGGATCGACGTAATCCGTCTGCTCGTCCTGGGCCAGAAGGCGCAGGCGATTGCGCCGGATCTGGATGAGCTGTCCCGGATCCTTGGTCAGCCCCACCACCAGGGGATGGCGCGCCGCCAGAAGCTCGTCGGGCACCGGGCAGCCGGGCACGATCGGCACATTGGCCGCCTTGATGCCGCGATTGGCGAGATAGATGCAGGTCGGCGTCTTGGAGGTGCGCGACACGCCGATCAGGATCACGTCGGCCTCGTTGTAGCTGCGCGCCGACTGGCCGTCGTCATGGACGAGGGCGAAGGTCATGGCGTCGATGCGGGCGAAGTATTGGGCATCGAGCTCATGCTGCAGGCCGGGCTGACCCGAGGCCTGGAGGCCGAGGAAGCTGGCAAGGGCAAGAATGACCGGGTCGAGCACGGCGATGCAGGGCGTCTGGAGATCGCGGCAGCCTTCCCTCAGGCGTTCGCGCAGATCGGGATTGACCAGGGTGAAGAGGACGATCCCGGGATGGTCCTTCACGTCGGCCAGCACCCTATCCATCTGTCCGACGGTGCGGATCAGCGGCCAGACATGCTCGACGGCATCGATCCCCTCGAACTGCACCAGGCAGGCGCGGGCGACGGCGTTGATGGTCTCGCCCGTGGCGTCGGAAACGAGGTGAAGATGGAAGCGCCGGACTTCGTCATTCATGAGCGCATTGTCCCTGTGGACGAATTGTCGATAACCCGGCCCTGGGAGCGAAACGGCCAAACGCTTCGGGCCAGAGCTCTTTTCCTACCCATCCTATGCGAGGCGGATGGGATCGGTCCCCAATCCCTCAATAGCGAGGACAAGTCTCGACGCCAGCAAATCCATCCCCGCTATCCCCGGCTTGCGCGGCGCCGAAATCCGCGATATCCGCTCCTTATCCACGATTTCCGACCGAGCCTGCCCTGCTTGCTCTATATCCCATGGCTCGCCTGTGGACGAGCCATAATCCCCGATTCTCCAGCCCCATCTACTACTTCAACCTTTCTATAGAGTCTTAGATAGTAGAAAGGGTCCCCGGTAAAACTCGATCGGCCGCGAGACAATGGTGGCAAAACCTCTCATCAGTGCGCTAACCGGACAGGCCGGTAGTCCGGTTCCGATCTGGCTGATGCGCCAGGCGGGGCGCTATCTGCCGGAATATCGGCGGACGCGGGCCAAGGCGGCAAGTTTCCTGGAGTTCTGCTTCACGCCGGATCTGGCCGTGGAGGCGAGCCTGCAGCCGATCCGGCGCTACGGCCTGGATGGAGCGATCCTGTTCAGCGACATCCTGGTGCTGCCCCATGCCCTCGGTCGCAAGGTCGAGTTCGTGGAAGGCAAGGGCCCTGTGCTGGAACCGCTGAGGAGCCCGGAAGAGCTGGATCGGCTGACGCCTCCGGCGGTCAGGGAAAACCTGGCCCCGGTGTTCGAGACCCTGCGCCGGATGCGCCGTGAATTGCCAAAGGACGTGACGCTCATCGGTTTCGCCGGCGCGCCCTGGACCGTCGCCTGCTACATGGTGGAAGGCAAGGGCGGCGGCGATTTTCAAGGCGCGCGGCGGCTTGCCTACCGCGCGCCGGAAATGTTCGCTCGTCTCATCGATCTCTTGAGCGATGCCACGATCGATTATCTTTCAGCACAGGTCGAGGCCGGCGCCGAGGCGCTGCAGGTCTTCGACAGCTGGGCCGGCTGCCTTGCCGAAGCGGAGCTTCGCCGCTGGTCGCTGGCACCACTGGCGCGCATCGTTGCCGCGCTGAAGCAAAGGCATCCGAGCGTCCCGGTGATCCTCTTTCCCCGTGGTGCCGGGGGCCTCTATCGGGAATATGCGCTCGCCAGCGGAGCGGCGGCCCTCAGTCTTGACAGCAGCCTGCCTCTCGCCTGGGCGGCGGAGGAGCTGCAACCCCGGACCGCCCTGCAAGGCAATCTCGATCCACTGCTCCTGGTCGAAGGCGGCGAAGCCATGCGCCAGGGAGCCGAACGGATCTTGCGGATACTGGGCAATGGGCCCTTCGTCTTCAATCTCGGCCACGGTGTCCTGCCCGATACGCCGCCCGAGCATGTAGCCGAGCTGGTAGACTTAGTGCGTGGCTGGAAGGCGCCCGCGCCAGCATGAAGCGCCTCGGCGTCGTCCTGACCAACCTCGGCGGGCCAGATAGCCTAGAGGCCGTCACGCCGTTTCTCACCAACCTGTTCAGCGATCCGGCGATCATCCGGGTGGCCAATCCCTGGCGGGCAATTCTGGCTCGCTTCATCGCGCGCCGGCGCGCGCGGGCGGCGCGAGCGATCTACGCCAGGCTCGGCGGCGGCTCGCCGCTGCTTGCCAACACACTGGCCCAAGCCGCGGCCCTCGAGGCCTGCTTGCAAGATCCTGGCCGGGAGACCCGGGTCTTCATCGCCATGCGCTACTGGCATCCATTCTCGGACGAAGCGGCAGCGGCGGTTGCGCGGTTCCAGCCGGATCAGATCCTGCTTCTGCCGCTTTATCCGCAATACTCGACGACGACGACCGCATCGTCTTTTGCGGCCTGGCGCGCGGCCGCGGCCAAGGCGGGGATCGCGGCGCCGAGTCAATTCGTCTGCTGCTATCCGACCGAGCCGGGATTCATCGCCGCGCTGGCGGAACTGGCGAAGGCGGGCCTCGAGGATCTCCGCGCACGCCAAGCCGGAGAGCCGGCGGTGATCTTCACGGCCCATGGCCTGCCGGAGCGCATCGTCAAGGTGGGAGACCCCTACGTCGAGCAGGTGGGCGCCAGCTGCCGGGCGCTCGCTTCCGCGCTCGGCCTCGGCCAGGGGGATTGGGAGCTGGGATTCCAAAGCCGCGTGGGACCGCTTGCCTGGATCGGGCCGGGAACCGACGAGCTGATCGTGGCGGCCGGCGAGGCCAAGAAGG
Organism: Candidatus Udaeobacter sp.; assembly: GCA_035604155.1. Classification (GTDB taxonomy): domain Bacteria; phylum Pseudomonadota; class Alphaproteobacteria; order Dongiales; family Dongiaceae; genus DASXQK01. The sequence goes on from DATNJA010000145.1 coordinate 6,126, forward strand.
CGATCTTGGTGGTGCCCGTCTCCTTCGTCTCTGAACATTCGGAAACCCTGGTCGAGCTCGACGTGGACTATGGCAAGCTCGCGGCCGACCATGGCGCCACCGGCTATGTCCGCGTGGCTACCGTCGGGACCCATCCGGCCTTCATCGCCGGGCTGGCGCGAATCGTGCGAGATGCCGAGACTGCAAACCGGCCTATCGTGGCCTTCGGCGCCGGTTGCCAGGCGAAGGCTTGCGCCATGCGGGTGCCGGCGAGCGGACCAACGACGAAGGGCGGCTGATGGATCTCTACGACTGGCTGAAGGCGTTCCACATCATCGCCGTCATCGCCTGGATGGCGGGGATGCTCTATCTCCCGCGGCTCTACGTCTATCACGCCGCGGCGAAGCCCGGGTCCGAGCTCTCGGAGACGTTCAAGGTGATGGAGCGAAGGCTGCTGCGCGGGATCCTCAATCCGGCGATGATCGCGGCCTGGGCGTTCGGACTCTCTCTCGCCTTCCTCGGCCATCATTGGGGCGAGGCCTGGTTCCACGCCAAGCTGGCGCTCCTGCTCCTGATGCAACTGATCCACGCCGCCTACGCGCGCTGGCGCCGGCAGTTCGCTAGCGACGCCAACCGGCATGGCCAAGGCTTCTATCGCATCGCCAACGAGATCCCGACCCTGCTGCTGGTCGCCATCGTGCTCCTGGCGGTGCTGAAGCCGTTCTGAAAAACGGCGGCAGCATTTCTTGACCGAAAGTTCATTTGACAAGGCAAGGACCCTCGGATACTGGATGATCGCTGCCCGGTTCGGGCGGACCCTTCTGTCGACCCGCTGCATCCCGTCCTCCGGTGATCTGGCCTCCGGTGATCCCGGCCTGACAAGGCCGAATCCTCCGTACCATCTCAGCAGCAGACCCGTTTTTCCCTCGCTACCCCCGGAATCCAATGAACCTTCAAGAACTGAAACGCAAATCCCCCTCGGATCTTCTGATTTTCGCCGAAGATCTGCAAATCGAGAACGCCAGCAACCTGCGCCGCCAGGACATGATGTTCGCCATCCTGAAGCGCCTGGCGGACAACGACACCGCCATCTTCGGCGATGGGGTGCTGGAAATCCTGCAGGATGGCTTCGGCTTCCTGCGCTCGCCGGAATCCAATTACCTGCCGGGACCGGATGACATTTATGTGAGCCCGAGCCAGGTGCGCCGGTTCGGCCTCAGGACCGGCGACACGGTGGAAGGCCAGATCCGCTCGCCCAAGGAAGGCGAGCGCTATTTCGCGCTGCTCAAGGTCAACACCATCAACTTCGACCAGCCGGACAAGATCCGCCACAGGATCAATTTCGACAACCTGACGCCGCTCTATCCCGAGCGCCGGCTCACCATCGAGCTCGAGGATCCGACCAAGAAGGATCTGACGACCCGCGTGATCGACCTGATCTCGCCGCTGGGCAAGGGCCAGCGCGGCCTGATCGTGGCGCCGCCGCGCACCGGCAAGACGGTGATGCTGCAGAACATCGCCCACGCCGTGGCCAAGAAC
>DATNJA010000146.1:0-4877 GCA_035604155.1 Candidatus Udaeobacter sp.
CCCATGGCGTCACTTGCAACGCCATCAATCCAGGCTTCGTCGACACCGAAAGCAACTACTCGGCTTCGCGCATGGAGATCGAGATCGCCGGGCTCGACGTGAGCGTGGAAGACTACCGGGCGAAGGTCGCTGAGGGCCTGCCCCAGAAGCGCTACCTGAAGCCGGAGGAGGTCGCTTCGCTGGCGGCGTTCCTCTGCCGGCCCGACGCGCTTGGCATTGAGGGCCAGGACATTACCATCGCCATGGGGTCCCAATGGTGAGCCCCAGGCGCGCTTCTTCCGGTCGCGCGGCTGCCGGAAAAGGCAGCCGGCCGGCGCTCGGTTTCTGGCTTGAATATGCGAGCTTACCCGCCTGCGAGATCGCCGCAGGTCTCGGATACGATGTGGTGATCTTCGACCTGGAGCATGGCGTCATCCCGCCGGCCGTGGCGGATGAGCTGACACTCGTGTGCAAGCGGCTCGGCCTTACGGTCTATGCCCGCGTCGCCGCGGCCGAGCGCGTAGCGATCCAGCATGCACTCGATTCCGGCGCCGACGGGGTGATCCTGCCCCAGATCGCCGGCCTGGAGCATGCGCGGGACGTCACGGCCTATGCGAAATATCCGCCGCTGGGCACCCGTGGCGTCGGTTACAGCCGGACGATGAATTACGGCAGCGTGCCACGTAACTTCTATGCAGCGGAAAACCGGCGGACGCTCTGCCTGCCGATGATCGAAACGCCAGGCGCTCTTGACGATGTGGTGGCCATCGCAGGTCTCGACACAGTCGACGGCTTGTTCATCGGGCCCAGCGACCTTTCCATGACCCGCAAGCGCGGGCCCTTCGCAGCCGCCCGCGCCGACCTGAAGGATCTGGGCGCCATTGCGCTCGCCGCGCGCAAGGCCGGCAAGATCTGGGGCATGCCGGCGCCAGGACGGAAGATTTTCGACTTCGCCCGCCGCGAGGGTGCAGCCTTCGTCACGGTCTGCGACGACCTGACTGCACTTGGCGCGGGCTTCGCTCAGGGACTCGCCGTCGCGGGCAGGCGCTGAATGGAATTCGCAAGGTCAGCGGGGCTCAAAGCACACGCCACCTCCGTCGCGTCCGCGCCGAATCGCTTCCTCGCCGGCCGGACGGCCTGGATCACCGGCGGCGCCACAGGGATCGGGCGGGCTTGCGCGAGAGCCCTGGCGACGGCAGGTGCGGATGTCGCCATCGGCTCCTTGCCGCCTTCGGCCTCCCTGGGCGAAGCGAGCTATTCCACCCGGCCAAGCGAGCCCGAGATGCTGCAGGCCAAAACAGAGATCGAAGGGCAGGCCGTGCGCTGCTTCTTGCGGCCCTTCGACTTGCGCTCGGATGCGTCCGTGCAGGCCTTTCACGAGGCGGCCGTCGCCGCCCTCGGTCCGGTGCATATCCTGGTCAACGCGGCGGGCGTCTGCGCCCAGGAGCTGATGAACGAGGCGCGGGACGAGACTTGGGCGACGGTTCTCGACATCAACTTGACCGGCGCCTTCCGGACGATCAGACGTTGTCTGCCTGCCATGATCGCAGGCGGATGGGGCCGCATCGTCAACATCGGCTCGACCGCGGCGGAGGTCGGATTTGCCCGCCACGCCGCCTATTGCGCCTCCAAGCACGGCCTACTTGGCCTCGCGCGCTGCGTCGCGTTGGAAGGGGCCGCCGCGGGCGTGACCTGCAACACGATCAACCCTGGCACGGTCGCCACAGGCCTGACTCGCATCGGCTCCAGCTTTCGCGTCAAGCAGGGCGGCCAGGGGCGCGATGTGGAGGAGAATCTGCGCCTGATCGCCGAAGGCTACCCTCAGAAGCGCCTGATCGAGGCCGAGGAGATCGCCGCCATGGCCCTTTTCCTGTGCCGCGAGGAGGCGCGGGGCTTGACGGGTGAGGCGATCACTATCTCCGGCGGCGCACTCTGGTAACGGGGGGGCGTGATGAAAATCTCGAAGATCGAGGTGACCATCGTCAATGTTCCCTTCGTCGCGCCGATCCGCTGGTCCGGCGGAGCGAACGAGGACTGGACCAGGCTGGTCGTCCAGATTCACACGGACGATGGACTCGTCGGGCTGGGCGAGACGCTGGGGGGCGCGGTCACAAAAGCGCTTATTGAAACCGAGATCGCCGCCATGTTCCTGGGCGAGGATCCCTTCGATCTCGAGCGCATCCTCTCCAAGGCGACCTTCGTGCCGCTTTATTACGGCAAATGCGGATACTGCGCGATCGCCGGGCTGGAGGTCGCCTGCTGGGACATCATGGGCAAGGCGGTGGGCCGGCCGGTGTGCCAGCTCCTGGGTGGGCGCCTGCGCGAGGAGATCCCCTTTGCTGCATACCTCTATTACCGCAACCCCAACCGCGCCGGCGATCTCGGCATCGACACGGTGGACGAGGTCGTGGCTCATGCCCGCGCACTTGTCGGCCGGCACGGCTTCGCCACCATCAAGTACAAGGGCGGCGTGAAGACGCCGGAGGAAGAGATCGCCACGCTCCGCGCGCTTCGCGAGGCCTTTCCGGCGATCAAGCTCCGCTACGACCCGCAGGCGATTCATTCGCCCGCCACCGCGATCCGAATCGGCAAGAGCATCGAGCCGCTGGATCTCGAATATTACGAGGATCCTTGCTGGGGCAACGATGGCATGGCCCGGGTGCGGGAGCGGATCGGGATTCCGCTCGCCGCCAACATGTGTGTGATCGATCTGGACGGTGTGGCCGTGGGCCTACGCATGAAGTCGATCGACGTGGTGCTGGGCGACATCTTCGAATGGGGCGGCATCAGCAGGATCAAGAAACTCGAAGGCGCCTGCGACGTCTTCCAGCTCAACCTGAACTTCCACAGCGCCGGTGAGCTCGGAATCGGCACCGCAGCCTATCTGCATCTGGCGGCCTCGGTCCCAGCGTTGCCCCACGCGCTCGACACCCACATCCTGGAGCTGGCTGGCGACGTGGTAGCCGAGGGAGCGATCGTCCTCACGGACCACGGCACGATGCGGGTGCCCGAGGGGCCTGGGCTCGGCGTGTCGCTCGATCCCGACAAGTTTGCGGCCGCGGCCGAGGCTTATGCCCGGCAAGGCGACAGAAGCGTTTACGCCGAGGATACGGGCCGCAAAGGCATGATCCCGGTCAAATCCATGTATTGAGGCAGGGCCATGGGCGAGCGAGAAATCCAAGACGCAGCAGCGCGATACCGTGCCACCTACGACACTGCTCTTTCGGAGCTGCTGAGCCGGGTCTGGGGTGGGAACCTGCATATGGGCCTATTCCAAGATCCTCATGAGCCCCTGCTCGACGCGCAGATTCGGGCCAAGCGCCACATGGCGGATGCGGCAGGACTCGGCGCCGGCCGGGAGGTGATCGAGGCCGCCTGCGGCGTCGGCGGCACCGCGCGCTTTCTCGCCAAGAACTACGGCGCCAAGGTGCATGCGACCAACATCGCTGAAACCCAACTCGCGGAAGCGCGGGAGTTGACCGAGAAAGCGGGACTGTCGCATCTGGTGGATTTCCGCCACGCCGACTACCACAAGCTGCCTTTCGACGCGGCGAGTTGCGACGTCTGGTGGTGCCAGGAGGCACTGCTCTATTCCATCGACAAGCGTCGCGTCCTGGAGGAGGCAATCCGGGTTGTGCGGGCCGGCGGGCGTCTCATCATGTCCGATCTGCTTCTGGCCGAGAGTGTCGCCGGCGCCGAACGGGAGCGCTTCACGACCACGATGAAGGCACCGAACATGTGGTCTATCGAGCGCTGGGACGCGCTGATTGCGCAACTGCCGCTCAAGATCCTCGAGCGCCGGGACTGGGCGCCGCACACGATATTGACGTTCCAGAACGTGCTGGCGAACCTGAACCGTGTCGCCGAGGAGTTCATCAGGCGCGTCGGGCCAGAGATCGTCGAGGGCACCTTCGAGCGGGTCACCATCCAACACGAAGCGGCCAAGGCGGGAAAGCTCGGCTGGTGTTTCTACGCGCTGCAGCGCTGAAGCCTGGGGCGTGAGCGGTTGAATTGATCCTGCATGTGGGAACGGGATGGCTGAGGACGCGCTCCCGATTGCAGCCTACGTCTCGAGCGCGGGAACGAAGGAGGTCATCCATTTCGCCTTCGATCCCGTGACAGGTGCTCTCAGCCGGATCGGCGCCACGCCCGTGCCGGGACCCGACGGGCCCTCGCCCACCAGCATGCCCATGGCGCTCAGTCCCGATCAGAAGCGGCTATACGTCGCGGTCAGGAGCGCGCCATTTCCTGTGACGAGCTTCGCTATCGATGGGGCGTCAGGGTCGCTGACAGCGCTGGCCACCGCCGAACTTCCCGACGCGATGGCTTATCTTTCGACGGATCGTTCAGGACGATACCTGTTTGGCGCCTCTTACGTCGGCGCCAAGCTTTCAGTAAGCCTGATCGACGGCGAGGGCAAGGTCGTCGGCCCCGCCACCCAGGTGATCGAGACGCCGCCCAAGGCCCATTGCATCCTTGCCGACCCCACGAACCTTTGGGTGTTCGCGACTAGCCTGGGCGGCGACGTCATCTTGCAGATGCGGTTCGACGCGGTGAACGGTGAGCTTTCGCCCAATACGCCGCCTGCGCTGCCGGCGAGGCGCGGTTGCGGACCGCGGCACATCGCCATGCATCCTGCGGGCGATTATCTCTACGTGGTGAACGAGCTGGATGCCTCGATCACCGGCTATGCCATCGATCTCGATCGTGGAACGCTTGAAGAGCGGCAGCTCGTCGCGATGCTGGACTCCGATGCGACGTCTCAGCCCTCCGCGGCCGACATCCACCTGACGCCGGATGGACGGTTTCTCTATGCCAGCGAACGGGCCACCCATCGGCTGGTCGCGTTCGAGGTCAATCCGCAATCGGGAAGGCTGACGTGTCTCGGCGCCTATCAG
>DATNJA010000147.1:0-2663 GCA_035604155.1 Candidatus Udaeobacter sp.
CGGCCGATTCCGACGCCAGGTCCTTCTTCTTGCCCTTGAGCCCCTCGATGATCGTCTCGACGGCTTCCTCGCCGACCTTCTGGGCGATCTTCTCGGTCCCCTTGGCGAAGAGGCGGGCGGTGCCGGAACGGGCGGGATCGGCCCCCTTGCGGCTTTCGATCACCTTGTAGAGGCGGTCGAGGACGGTGGCGTCCGCCGGCCGGGTGACTTCCTGCCCCATGGCCTCGTTCCCAGATTTCGAGGGTTTCTATTCTAACTCACACCAGATGTTGGGGTAAGGGGGATTAGCGGTATTAGGTAGCAAACGCACCTAGGCGTGAACGCAACTTATGTCTTTCAGAAAAATGTTTACTTAGTTTTAACTCTGTGACATTTTTTGGTCGTCCCCGCGCATCTTTAGAGGGCTCTCATGCACGAAACGATGGCCCACCTCCGCACCATGGCGGTGAATTTTGGTGCTTCGGCCCGAGCCACCTTCATTTCACTGGTCGGAAGTGCAAGAGGCGTCACCATGCTGGAATACGCCTTGATCGCCGCGCTGGTTGCCATCGCCGCGGTGACGATCTTAAGCACCCTCGGCCACACGATTTCGAGCGTGTTCAGCAAGGTCAACGCCAATATGTCCTGAGGCCGCAACTGCGGCTGCCGAATGTAGGCCAGAGCAGAGGCCTACGGCCGGTATGCTCGGCCTAGCCAGGCCATAAGCGCAGGAACGCCGTATCGGACCAATACATCTAGACCAATAGGCCCCGCCCATAATGGGGCCTGTTTCTTCGGTACTAGGTAATCCTTACCGGAATCCCCGCTTCGGCCAGCCTGGCCTTGGCCTCGGCGATGGAGTGCTGGCCGAAATGGAAGATCGAGGCGGCGAGCACGGCGCTGGCATGGCCTTCGCGGATGCCGGCGACCAGATGGTCCAGGGTTCCCACCCCGCCCGAGGCGATGACCGGCACGCCGACCGCATCGGCGGTGGCGCGGGTGAGCGCGATGTCGTAGCCCGCCTTGGTGCCGTCCCGGTCCATGGAGGTGAGAAGGATCTCGCCGGCGCCGAGCTCCGTCATCCGCCGGGCCCAGGCGAGCGCGTCGAGGCCGGTCGCTTTCCGCCCGCCGTGGGTGAAGACTTCCCAGCGCCCCGGCCCGGCCTGCTTGGCGTCGATGGCGACGACGATGCATTGGCTGCCGAATTTTTCCGCCGCGCGGCGCACCAGCTCGGGCTCGGCCACGGCGGCGGTGTTGATGGAGACCTTGTCGGCGCCGGCCAGCAGCAGCCGGCGGATGTCCTCCACGCTGCGCAGGCCGCCGCCCACCGTGAGCGGCATGAAGCAGCGCTCGGCGGTGCGGGCAACGACGTCCAGGATGATGTCGCGGTTCTCGGCGCTGGCGCCGATGTCGAGGAAGCAGAGCTCGTCCGCCCCGGCCCGGTCATAGACGGCGGCCTGCTCCACCGGATCGCCGGCATCGCGGAGCGCCACGAAATTAACGCCCTTCACCACCCGGCCCTCGGCCACATCGAGGCAGGGAATGACGCGAGCTTTCAGCATGCGGCTTTCAGCCTCGGGGCCTTCAGCATTGCGCGAGCGCCTCGCCGAGATCGAGCCCGCCGTCGTAAAGCGCGCGCCCGACGATGGCGCCGGCCGCGCCCGCCGCCTTCAAGGCCGCGAGGTCGCTGAGGCCCGAAACCCCGCCCGAGGCGATGACGGGAATCTGGGTCGCCTCGGCCAGCCTCGCCGTCGCCGCGACATTGGCGCCTTCCAGGATGCCGTCGCGCTCCACATCGGTGAAGACGATGGCGGAGACCCCGGCATCGGCGAAGCGCGCGGCGAGATCGAGGGTTTCGACCTCGCTGGTCTCGGCCCAGCCTTCGACGGCGACCTTGCCCGCGCGCGCATCGATGGCAACCGCGATACGGCCCGGATGGCGCCGGCATGCTTCGCCTACCAGGCCCGGGTTCTTGAGGGCCGCGGTGCCGAGCACGACCCGGGCGACGCCGGCCGCAAGCCAGCCGTCGATGGCGGCATGGTCGCGGATGCCGCCGCCGAGCTGGCAGGGAATCGCAATAGCAGCGAGGATAGCCTCAACCGCGCCGCGGTTCATGGATTTGCCGGCGAAGGCGCCGTCGAGATCGACGACATGGAGCCACTTCGCCCCGGCTGCGGCGAAACGCGTCGCCTGGCCAGCGGGATCCCGGTTGAAGACCGTGGCCGCCGTCATCTCGCCGCGGCGAAGCCGCACACAGGCGCCGTCCTTAAGGTCGATGGCCGGATAGAGGATCAAGGCCGCGCTCCCTGCGGCAGCGTTGAACGAAGCCGGCTGGCCTCAGCGCCGCCGGAAGGGCTGGCGTCGGCCCGGGCCAGTGGGCGCGCGCTCATCCTTGTGGCGGAAGCTGATCCGCCCGCGGGTGAGGTCGTAGGGCGTCATCTCCAGCTTCACCCGGTCGCCGACGATGACGCGGATCCGGTTGCGCTTCATCTTGCCTGAGACATAGGCGAGCGCGCCATGGCCGTTGTCGAGCTGGACCCGATATTGGCCGCCGACCAAAAGGTCGGTCACGGTGCCCTCGACCTCGATGAAGTCCTCTTTCACGAATGCATCCTTGCGATTGACGGCGTTGGCGACAGGGCGGCGAAAGGCGGGAAGGGGTATGTCGTACCTCGCCCAGCCGA
>DATNJA010000148.1:0-3128 GCA_035604155.1 Candidatus Udaeobacter sp.
GGGTTCTGGTCCGTCGGTATGCCGACAACGTGCCTGTAGATCGCGACGGCGCCGCAAGGACGCCGAGGCATCCCAGAAGCAAGGCCACGAGCGGGCTAGGCAGCCTCTTCCCGCCTCGGGCCATGACATGGCGCGAGTTCATCTACCACCGGCCACGTAGGATCGACGCCTGCGAGCGGCCGAGCGGCGCCGAATCGCCGCTCCAGCTTCGCTCAGTCGCAGGGCGCGCGGCCGGCGTAGACTTGATTGGGCGAGGTGAGACCGCCCACGGCCGCGCCGGCGGCACCGCCGGCGAGCGCTCCCAGCGCCGGATTCCCGCCGAGCGCCCCAAGCACCGCGCCGCCGGCCGCGCCGATTGCGGCACCGGTCAAGGCACGACAGCCTGGCGAGGTTCCGCAGGCCGAGAGTGTGACGGAGATCAGAAGCAACGCGGCGAGAAAGGCATGCTTGCGCATCGAACATCTCCAGTATCGGCCATCGGCTTCGCCCCGCTTTGGGGGCGAGGCCGGTCATGAATCAAGGATACTCAGTTCACGGGAGTGGTGCGGAGCCTGGCCAGCGTCGCCCGATAGGGTTCCACGGGTTCCAGCATCGACAGATCGATGATCTGCACGAAGCGAAGCGCTCCCTCGCGCATCTGCCTTTCTGCCAGGTCCGCCACGACGGCCTGGATGGACGCGCGCGCCGGGGTGAGTTTCTGGTCGAGCTGGAATTGATCTTTGCCGAAACCATAGATGCCAACGAAACGGGGACCGTTCTGATCGGCTGCAATCATCTTGGTCATGGTCATCCTCCTGTCGATAACAGGCCCACGGCAACGAGATGTGCCGGCAAGATAAGTGGCTGGGAATTTGGGCGGATGTTAGGCGCGGAAGCCCAATTGGCGTCGCAATTCCGCAAGCGCGGCTATTGCCACACAAAACTCACAGCGTCGCCGCTGGTCGTGAGGCAGGAACGATGGCGTTATCCCGATGTTGGTAGGTCTCCAGGGGGCGGCAACCAGGGAACTCGGGAGCTCCAGTGAACATTCCGGGAGGGCTTCTCGCCCGGATCACTGTCCAGAGAACCAGCGGGAATGATTACCTCGCGCCCGCTGCGGGTAAAATGGGGCACAGGCGATCCGCATCTGCTGCATACCGAGGTGGCGAAGCTGTGGGCAGTGGGCAGGTCGTATCGATTTATTTTGTCTTCGCCCCTGATCCAGAGGAAAGCATCCGGCTTGACCAAGGCATTTGCGGCGTAGGCGTTGCCTGTTGCCTTGCGGCAGCGGGAACAGTAGCAATTCACGAATTGCAGGAAGGGTAACCGCGCCTCATAGGCGACGATTCCGCAAAGACAGCTTCCCGCGACGATCATGACGACCTCCTTGCTGCCACTACTCCCCTAGCTCCTGCGCCAGGAACCGCCGGCAGCTCGCGATTGCGTCGGCCCGGTTGAAGTGCCGGGGATAGATGAGCGCCTGCAGCCAGAAGCCGTCGATCATGGCCGAGAGCCCTAGGGTGATCTCGCTCGCCCGGCGTTGCGCGCCGCGCCCGATGAGGGCCGCGATGCCGGCGTCCATCTCGGCGAGGTAGCGCCGTTCGACCCGCGTCGCCGCGGCGCGATACCGGTCGCGCAGCGCGGCATCCGACCAGAAGGTGAACCAGACCGCGAGCTTTTCGCGAGTGAAGATGCGCCGGTCGAAATAGGCCTCGATCATGGCATCGAGGCGCCGGCGGGGGTCGCCGCCGGCCTCCTCCAAATGCCTCAGCCAGACCTCTTCGTATTCCGCCGAGAGATGCAGGAAGGTTTCTCGGAACAGCCGCTCCTTCGACTGGAAATGGAAATTCACCAGGCCCGTGGCCACGCCCGCCTGTTTGGCCACCTGGGCAAGGGTGGTGCCGGTGTAGCCCTGCCGGGCGATGACGGCGATGGTGGCGCGGATCAGCTCCTGCCGGCGTTGGTCGCGGATCGGTAAATTCTGCGCCATCGGCCGGTCCGCCCGCGCCTCACTGCTTCTTGCGCGGCGGGTCGAAGAACATGCGGTTGCGGGTCCAGCAGCGGACCATGCTGCGCTCGATCTTCTGCTCCTTGGGGTACCAGATCTCGATCCAGAGTTGCTGGCCCGGGCCCGCGTAGCGGGGCGGCAGGCGGGCAAAGGCGATATTCTTTTTCAGCACCGGCGACCACAGGGCCGAGGTGGTGAGGCCGAGTTCCTGCTTGCCTGCCCTGTCGGCGTAGAGGAAAGAGGCCGCCGCCGGCTTGCGGCCCTCGATCTCGATGCCGGTCAGGATATGGCGCGACAGGCCCTCGCTCTTCTCCCGGGCAAGCGCCCGCTTGCCGGTGAAATAGGCGTCCTTCTTCAGGTTGACGGCCCAGCCGATGCCGGCCTCGTAAGGCGATATCCGTTGGGTCGGCCGGATCGCATGCATGGCGCCGATGTAGTCGGCGTCCACCAGGATGAAGCCGGCCTCGATGCGCGTCATGTCGAGGGCGAGCGAGCCGATGGGCGCGATCTTGTAAGGATCGCCCAGGCGGAACAGCGTCTCCCAAAGCCAGACGGCGTGCTCGGGCTTGACCCAGAGCTCATAGCCGAGGTCGCCGGTGTAGCCGGCCCTGTCGATGCGCAGCCAATGGCCGTCGACGGTCGCCTCGAGAATGCCGAAATGGGCGAGCTTCTCGATCCCGGCGACGCCCAGCGCCTTCAGGATCTCCCGCGAGGTCGGGCCCTGGAGCGATAGGCCGCAGATCTGCTCCGAAATCTCCTCGATGACCACGTCGAAGCCATGCGCCGCTTCCGTGAGCCAGTGAAGCTGATGGAGCGCCGCATTGAGAATGAAGTCGTTCTCGGCCAGCCGGAAGACCGTGCCTTCCTCGATCATCCGCCCGTCGTCATCGCACCAGGCGGTATAGACCACTTGCATGGGTCTGGCCTTGGTAATGTCGCGGGTGACGAGATAGTCCATGAACCGCGCGGCATCGCGCCCGCGGATCGAATACTTGATCAGGGGCGAGACGTCGTAGACCGAGGCGCCGGTGCGCACGGCGAAATATTCCGACTGCTCGGAATCGAAGAAGGCGGGCGCGTAATAGCCCATCCAGCGGATCCAGCCGTTGCCATGCATCAGCGCTTCCATGGGCGCGTGGAA
>DATNJA010000149.1:0-2099 GCA_035604155.1 Candidatus Udaeobacter sp.
CATCGAGGCCAGGATCTCCTTCGACTTCACCAGGTGATGGAGATAGCCGCGCGAATAGCCGCGGCAGGCCGGGCAGGCGCAAGCCGGGTCCAAGGGCTGGAGGTCCTCGGCGTGGCGCGCGTTGCGCAGGTTCATCTCGCCGAAGCGGGTGAAGGCCTGGCCGGTGCGCCCCGAGCGGGTGGGCATGACGCAGTCGAACATGTCGATCCCGCGTGCCACCGCGCCGACGATATCTTCCGGCGTGCCCACGCCCATGAGATAGCGCGGACGATCGGCCGGCAGGAAATCGGGCGCGAAATCGAGGATGCGGAACATCTGCTGCTGGCCTTCGCCGATGGCGAGCCCGCCGATGGCGTAGCCGTCGAAGCCGAGGGCCGCGAGTGCATCGGCCGATTCCTGCCGGAACTGTTCGTAGATGCCGCCCTGCATGATGCCGAACAGCAAGTACCCGGGCCGCCGGCGAAAGGCGTAGCGGCAGCGCTCGGCCCAGCGCATGGAAAGCCGCATGGAGTCGGCGGCTTGCGTTTCGGTCGCCGGAAAGGGCGTGCATTCGTCCAGGCACATGGTGACGTCGGCGTCGAGGAGGTCCTGGATCTCGATGCTGCGCTCAGGCGTGAGCAGATGCCTGGTCCCGTCGACATGGGAGCGGAATTCGACGCCCACTTCGCCGATCTTGCGCAGCTCCGAAAGGCTCATGACCTGAAAGCCACCTGAATCGGTGAGGATCGACCCGGGCCAGTTCATGAACCGGTGAAGCCCGCCCAGCGCCGCCACCCGCTCGGCCCCCGGGCGCAGCATCAGGTGATAGGTGTTGCCGAGCAGGATCTCCGCGCCGGTCGCCGCCACCGATTCCGGCAGCATGGCCTTGACGGTGCCGGCCGTGCCCACGGGCATGAAGGCGGGCGTCTCGATGGTGCCGTGCGCCGTGGTGAGGCGTCCGCGCCGGGCCTTGCCGTCGCTTGCCACGAGTGCGAAGCAGCCCTCGCTCACGACGCCCGCTCCAAGAGGCAGGCATCGCCATAGGAGAAGAACCGGTAGCGCTGGTGGATCGCGTGGGCATAGGCGGCCTTCATGCGCTCGAGCCCGGCAAAGGCGGCGACCAGCATGAAAAGGGTCGATTTCGGCAGATGGAAATTGGTCATCAGCAAATCCGCGGTCCGGAAACCATAACCGGGCGCAATGAAGATATCCGTTTCGCCCTTGAAGGGCCTCATGCGACCGTCTTCGCCGGCCACGGTCTCCAGAAGGCGCAAGCTCGTCGTGCCCACGGCGATCAGCCTGCGGCCCTCGGCCTTGGCCCGGTTGATCGTCGCGGCAGCGGCTTCGCCGATCTCGCCCCACTCGCCATGCATGCGGTGCTCGGCGATGCGCTCGCTCTTCACCGGCAGGAAAGTGCCGGCGCCGACGTGGAGCGTCAGGTGGGCGCGCTCGATGCCGCGCGCGTCGAGAGCGGAAAGAAGCTCCGGCGTGAAATGCAGGCCGGCGGTGGGTGCCGCGACCGCACCTTCATGCCGCGCATAGACGGTCTGATAATCCGCTGCATCGCGGCTCTCGACCGGCCGCAGCTTGCGGATATAGGGCGGCAGCGGCATGACGCCATGCCTGTGAATCGCTTCGGCGAGCGCCGGCCCGGCGAGGCTGAAGCCGAGCGCGATTTCGCCGCCTTCGGCTTTCAAGCGCACCGTGGCCGAGAAGCCCGGGGCGAACTCGATGCGGTTGCCCGGCCTGAGGCGCCGGCCCGGCTTGGCCAGCGCCTGCCAGTGGCCGGCGCCGGTTTTCCTCAGCAGTGTCACCTCGACCGCGACCTCGCCACGCCCGCCGCCCGGGGGCCGCAGGCCGGCGAGCTGGGCCGGGATCACCTTGGTGTCGTTGAAGACCATCAGGTCGCCAGGCCGGAGCAGGGTGGGCAGGTCGCGGACGTGGCGATCCTCGAGGCCCGCCGCGCTCACCCGCAGGAGCCGGGCCGAATCCCGCGGGCTCGCGGGATGCCGGGCGACGAGTTCCGGCGGCAGGTCGAAATCGAAATCGCTGAGGCGGAGGGTCAAGGCCGCGCGCGGCTCAGGCCATGTTGACAATCGACCCGCCATGCCTCAGCAAGC
>DATNJA010000150.1:0-4719 GCA_035604155.1 Candidatus Udaeobacter sp.
CTGGCGCTTGCCTTCGTCGCCTCTCTCGGGCCCGGCCTCAACAACGCCATCATCGCGATCGCGATCACGGCCTGGCCCGCCTATGCCCGGGTCGCCCGGGCCGAGACTCTCGCCGTGCGCAAGAGCGATTTCATCTCCGCAGTCCGCACCCAGGGCGCCAGCAGCTGGCGGATCATCTTCCGCCATGTGATGCCCTTGTCCCTGCCCTCGGTCGTGGTGCGCGCCACCCTCGACATGGCCGGCGTCATCCTGACCGCCGCAGGTCTGGGGTTCCTCGGTCTGGGCGCCCAGCCGCCGACGCCCGAATGGGGCGCCATGATCTCCGTCGGGCGCGAGAACATCCTCGACCAGTGGTGGGTGCCGGCGGTGCCGGGCATGGCGATCTTCATCGTCAGCCTCGGCTTCAACCTGCTCGGCGACGGTCTGCGCGATGTTCTCGATCCCAAGTTGGCTTAGAGCCAGCTGTGGCGGACCTGGCCAACCAGCCGCTGCTGCAAGTCGAGAATCTCTCGGTCAGCTATGTCACGCCGACCGGCACGGTCCATGCGCTGAAGAGGGTCAGCTTCGAGCTGGGCCGCGAGAAGCTCGGCATCGTCGGCGAATCGGGTTCGGGCAAATCGACCCTCGGCCGGGCGATCCTGAAGCTGATCCCGCGGCCGGGCGAAGTGAGCGCCGATCGCATGGCGTTCATGGGCCAGGATCTGATGGCCATGTCGAAATCCCAGATGCGGCGCGTGCGCGGCAAGCAGATCACCATGATCCTGCAGGACCCGAAATTCTCCCTCAACCCGGTCATGCGGGCCGGCGACCAGATCCTGGAGGCGCTTTCGATCCACGGCCGGATAGGCCGGCGCGACGGCCGCAACCGGGTCATGGAGATCCTGAAGGCCGTGCGCATCCGCGATCCCCATCGGGTCTACAATGCCTATGTCCACGAGCTCTCCGGCGGCATGGGCCAGCGGGTCATGACCGCGATGATGGTGGTGACCAACCCGATGCTGCTGATCGCCGACGAACCTACCTCGGCCCTCGACGTGACCGTGCGGATGCAGGTCCTGGCCATCATAGACGACCTGGTGACCCAGCGCGGCATGGGGCTGATCTTCATCAGCCACGACCTCAATCTCGTCGGCTCGTTCTGCGACCGGATCCTGATCATGTATGGCGGGCGCATCGTCGAGAGCTGCCGGGCCGCCGACCTCAACAAGGTCACCCATCCCTATAGCCGCGGCCTGCTCGATTCCCTGCCCAGCATCGAGCATCCCAAGCCCGTGCTGGCGACGCTGAAACGCGATCCGGCCTGGCTCGAGGCGCCCTGATGGCGCCCGCCGAACCGGCCAAGGTCCTCGAGGTGCGCAACCTCCACGTCGTCTTCGGCATTGGCCACCACAGGGTCCATGCGGTCCGCGGCGTCTCCTTCGGCGTCGACAAGGGCGAATGCTTCGGCATCGTCGGCGAGTCCGGATCGGGCAAGACGACGATCCTGCGCGCACTCTGCGGGCTCAGCCCGAATTGGGAAGGCGAGATTCTCATCGACGGCCGCCCCGCCCCGCGCCACCCCGACCGCGCCTTCTGCCGGATGGTCCAGATCGTGTTCCAGGATCCCTACGGCTCGCTGCATCCGCGCCAGACCGTCGATCGCTGCCTGCGCGAGCCACTGGAGATCCAGGGCATCGGCGATCGCGACACGCGTATCGCCGACACGCTTCAGGCCGTCGGATTGGACAGGAGCTTTCGCTACCGCTACCCGCACCAGCTATCGGGCGGCCAGCGCCAGCGGGTGGGCATCGCGCGCGCCCTGATGCTGGAGCCGAAGCTCCTGTTCCTGGACGAGCCGACCTCCGCCCTCGACGTTTCGGTCCAGGCCGAGATCCTGAACCTCCTGGTCCGGCTCCGGAAGGAACGGGGCTTCACCTATGTGCTGGTCACCCACGATCTCTCCATCATCTCCCACATGTGCGACCGGCTGATCGTGATGAACGTGGGACGGGTGGTGGAGGCGATGCCGGTCACGGCGCTGCGCGAGCGGACGCCGGAGAATCCCTATACCCAGCAGCTGCTTCAGGCGAGCCTGGGGTATGATCGCGCCGCCGTGGAGCGCTACCAGACCTTCGACTGAAACCCATGCAGTCCGGGGACAGCAGCATGCCGGGCGACGCGCGCGCAGTCGGGCCGGCATCCTGGCGCGAGCGCCATGGCCGCATCTGGCGCCTGGCCGGGCCCGTCATCCTCTCCAACGCCACCACGCCGCTGCTCGGCGCCGTCGATACCGCTGTGGTGGGGCGGCTTCCCGACCCGGCCCTCATGGGTGGCGTGGCCCTGGGCTCGCTCGTCTTCACCTTCGTCTTCTGGGCCTTCGGTTTCCTGCGCATGGGCACGACGGGCTTTACCGCCCAGGCGGCAGGCGCGGGCGATGCGGCCGAGCTTCGCGCGAGTTTCCTGCGCGCGCTCGCATTGGCCGGCAGCATCGGGCTCGCCATCGTGCTGCTGCAGGCGCCGATCCGCTTCCTCGCCTTCGCCTTCATGCACAGCAGTGCTGCGGTGAAAGGCTACGCCGAGAGCTATTACGACATCCGGGTCTGGAGCGCGCCGGCGGCGCTCGCGAACTACGCGGTGCTGGGCTGGCTTCTGGGTACGCGGCGCACCAGCCTGGCGCTCGCCATCCAGGTCGCCATGAACGGAGTCAACATCGCACTGGCCATTCTTTTCGTGCTCGGCCTCGGCTGGGGAATCCGGGGCTCCGCCGGCGCGACGCTGGCGGCCGAAATCCTGGCCGCGCTCGGCGGCATCGCGCTGGTTCTTGGCCGGCTGCCCAAGGCGGAGATACCCGATCTCTTCGACCGCGACCGGCTCTGGCGGCTGATGCGCGTCAACGGCGACATCATGATCCGAACCCTCTGCCTCATGGCAGGGTTCGCCACCTTCACCTTGTCGGGCGCCAGCCTCGGCGATCTCCCGCTGGCCGCCAATGCCATCCTCACCAACCTCATGAGCATCACCGCCTACGGCCTGGACGGATTCGCCATGGCGGCGGAAATCCTGGTCGGCGGCGCCGTCGGCGCGGGCAGCCGCAGCCAGTTCCGTACCGCCGTGCGGGATTCGACGATCTGGGCGGCGCTTGTCGCCCTGCTCGGCACGTCCGTCTTCCTGCTGTTCGGCGGTTTCATCATCGATCTCTTCACCATCCATGAGGCCGTCCGTGCCGCCGCCCGGCACTATCTGCCCTGGCTCGCCGCCGCGCCCACTGTCGGCGTATGGTGCTGGCAGTTGGACGGGATCTATATAGGCGCCACCCGTACCGCCGAGATGCGCAACGGCATGCTGCTCGCGCTCGCGGGCTACCTCGCCGTTCTCGCTTTCCTGCTGCCGCGCCTGGGCAACAACGGCCTGTGGTTATCGCTCATGGTGTTTTTTGCCCTGCGAGCGGCTACCCTGGGCGCCTGGCTGCCGCGGATCGACCGTTCCCTGTCAGCATGACCTAATTCGAGAGCAAGACCATGCCAGCCAAGAAAAATCCGCTGAACCTCAACCCCCTGCAACTGCGCACCCTGGCTTTGCTCCAGGCGCTGGCCGCACTCGAGGAGCATGGCCGGCCGGCCGAACAGGAAGGCCATCGGGTCGTGACCGGGATACCGGGTCGGCACGGCGACCATTTCCACGTCGGCGAGGCTGTGGTGTTCGCCCGGGACGCCACGGGCCTCGGGAACGAGGCCGCCTGGGTCGCCCTCGAGCGCAAGGGCCTCATGCGTTCCATGTTCCCCATGGCCGCGGTGCTGACCCCCGCCGGGCTTGCCTACGACACCGGCGTCGCCGAGCAGATCCTGCACCGGCACGCTGGCCACTGAAGGCCGCGGCTCAGTCCTTGCCCTGCCGCATGAACGCGGCGAAGGCGTCCTTGTAGTCAGGATGCCAACGCGACAGGGCCGGGCGGTTCAGGATCACATCATCGGCCGCCCAGCACATGCGCTTCTCGTCCACGGCTCGGGGCGTCTCGTTGTCGGGACATAGGATGTAGAAATCGCCCCGGGCAAGCGCCGGCAACATGAAGTCCACCACCTGGTCGGCGCTCCAGGCTGCCGCGGGCTTCTCCGTCCGGGCACCGCTGGTGATGCCGGTAAAGGTGAAGCCCGGGATCAGGAGGTGGGCCGTAACCCCGCAGCCCTCGGCATTGCGCAGGCCATGGGCGAGCTGCTCGGTCACCACCTTAACGCCCGCCTTGCTGACGTTGTAAGCCGCGTCGCCCGGCGGCGTGGTGATGCCCTGCTTGGAGCCGGTATTGACGATTGCCCCCGGCTTGCCCGCGGCGATCATCCGGGGGGCAAAGACCTGGATGCCGTGGATGACGCCCCAGAGGTTGACCTCGAGGATGCGCCGCCAGCGCTCAAGCTTTTCCCAAGGGCCGGCGCCGTTGCCGATGCCGGCATTGTTCATCAGCAGGCCGACCTCCCCGAAGGCCCCATAGGCTTCTTCGCGCAAGCGCTCGACGTCTTCGAGCCGGCTGACGTCGCAGGCGACGGCGCGCACGCTGGCCTCGCCGCTCGCCGCCTCGGCGGCCTCCGCCGCGGCCCGGTCGAGCGCCTCGCCCGGCAGGTCGGCGAGGCAGACATGCATGCCGAGTGCTGCGAACCGCTTGGCTGCGGCGCGGCCGATGCCGCTGGCGGCACCGGTGACGACCGCGACGCGGCCGGCTGCGATGGCGGGATGGCTATCCATGGGCGG
>DATNJA010000151.1:0-14554 GCA_035604155.1 Candidatus Udaeobacter sp.
CGATCCGAGGCGCCGGTTCCTCGCCGCCGGCGGCCTGATCGATCGGGCAAGCGCCGAAGCGGGCAGGCTTCTCTTGGAGCGATTCCTGCTGGCCCATCTCGCCCGCATCGACCGGCCGATCCCGCCCGAGGCGACCTGGGACATGACCCAGAACTACGGCGAACTTCTGCCCAAGACCATGCGGGTATCGACGGCCAGTTTCGAGCGCCGACGCGGGCGGGCCTGGGAGGCAGCCGAGCGCATCGGACTTTCGACGATGCTCGGCTCAGGCAGTTTCCACGCCTTTGCCGAGCGACTTGCCGGGAGGCCTCTCGCGCGGCGCCATGGCATTCAGCTGCTCTGCTATGGCCAGGGTGACTGCGCCGGGCCCCACAACGATCATCATCCCGAGGAACCGAAAGCGCGTGCCGGCTATGTCGATCTGCATGTGACTCTGGTCGGCCCTGCGGTGGCCCAGCAGTGGCTAGTCTATGCCACGGCCGGGCATTTCACCCGCATCGAGAATGCCGCTCGGACGGGCTGCGTCACGGCCTATCGCTTGCCGCTCTGGCACTACACCACGCCGCTGGTCGCCAGGCGCGGCCGCGAGTCGGAGGCGCGGCGCTGGGTTTTGCTGGGGACGTTTCTGTACAAGGATGGCGATGGACGCCAAAGGTAACATCTGAATGCCGCGCTATTGGGTCATCGGCGGGGAATACGCGGACACGAGTTTCACCCGCATCCAGGGCGGCGGACCTGAGCAGCGCATCGGCCCCTTCGAAGACCATGAACGCGCCCTGTCGGCCTGGCGGGAACGGGCCTTCGCCACGGTGGACGATGCCCATACCCGCTGGCGGATCGAGGAAGAAGGGGACACGCTGCCGTTCTGGGTCGTCGGCGGCAGCTATACCGATACCAGCTTTCGCCAGGCTTCCGACCCCGCCGGGGAAGCCTGGCATGGTCCGTTCGCCGACTACGGCGCGGTCCAGGCGGAATGGCGGCGTCTCGCCTGGTCTACGGTCGACGACGCGCTGACACGCTTTCGCATCGAGCGCCGGGCGGGCCGGCCGAGCGGCGGCAAACCGGGGAGGCCGGCATGAGTCAGGGTTGGCTCGTGGAAGGGCTGGGCATGGTTGCGGCAACGCTTACCACCGGCGGGATGATGCCCCAGGCGATCAGGGTCTGGCGGCGCAAGTCGGCGAGCGACCTGTCCCTCGCCATGTACCTGATGATCTGGACCGGCACGATCCTCTGGCTTGCCTATGCCCTCATCGTCGGTTCGATTTCCCTGCTCTATGCCAATGGCGCCGCCCTGCTGTTGGCGAGCCTGATCCTCTATTTCAAGCTGCGCTACGACTGAGCTGGGTTTTTCTGCCAACGCCAGACGATGGTTTCGCGCTGCTTGCGATCTTCGAGATCGAGACTGGTAGGCACATCGTAGCGGGCGAGCTCAACCAGCCCCTGTTGCGGCAGATAGGCGCGGCCGGGATCGGCCATGAGCACCTCGGTGCCGGCCGCCGCAAGGGCCGCGAACCATCGGGCGACCCGCTCGGCCATGGGCCGCTCGTAGCAGACGTCGCCGGCGAGAACCACGTCCCAGGCGGAAGGCGCGCCGACGATGTCTTCGCTGATGGTCTCGACCATCACGCCGTTGAGCATCGCGTTGAGGGCGATGGCGGCGAGCGCGAATTCGTCGATCTCGGCGGCAGTGACGCTTGTTGCCCCCACCTTGGCAGCCGCGATCGCACCGAGCCCGCTGCCGGCGGCGAAGTCGAGGACCCGGGTGCCGCGCAGCAATGCGGGATTGTCGAGCACGTGGCGCGCGATGGCCTGGCCGCCGGGCCAGGCGAAGGCCCAGTAAGGCGGCGGCAGGCCCCGGCGGGTCAGGGTTTCCTCGGTTGCCTCCCAAAGCGGCACGACCTCGCTCGCTAGATGGAGTCGGATCTCCGGCACCAGAGGCGGGGCGGCGAGGATGGTCTCGGCGCGCACGAAGGCGCTTGGGTCGCTCACCCGAAGCGGCGCGCGAGCAGAATGCCGGCGAAGAGGATGAGGCCCAGCCACCGGTTGGCGCGGAACTTGGCCAGGCAATCGGCCGGGGACTCCATATCGACGGCGCCGATCTGCCAGGCGAGGTGGAGAGCCACGAGAACGAGCGATACCCAGGCCCATAATCCGAGGCCGGCGACGACGAGGGTCAGCGCCAGAAGCGCCAGCATGAGAAAGGCGAAGAACGCCATCCATCGCCGGGACGCCGCGCCGAATTTGAGCGCGGTGGAGCGCACGCCGATGAGGAGGTCGTCTTCCTTGTCCTGATGGGCGTAGATGGTGTCGTAGACCAGGGTCCAGGCGATGCCGGCGCCATAGAGAGCATAAGCGGCGGCCGGAATCCGCCCGAGTGCTGCGGCCGGCGCCAGGAGCGCGCCCCAATTGAAGGTGAGGCCGAGGAAGGCCTGGGGCCAATAGGTGAAACGCTTCATGAAGGGATAGGCTGCAATCAGGAGAAGCGAAGCGCAGCCCAGCCACATGGCGAGACTTCCCAGCTGCAGCAGGATCACAAAGCCGAGGGCGAGCTGCAACGCCAGGAACAGGAAGGCGCGGGGAACGCTGATGGCGCCGCTGGCGATCGGCCGTCCGGCGGTGCGGGTCACGCGCCGGTCGAAATCGCGGTCGACGATGTCATTGACGGTACAGCCAGCTCCGCGCATCACCATGGCGCCGAGCGCGAACAGGACGAGCAGTTGGAAGCTCGGCCAACCGCCTGGGGGTGCGCAAAGGGCCAGGCCCCACCAGCAGGGCAGCAACAACAGCCAGCTGCCGATGGGCCTGTCGAGCCGCGCCAGCCGGCAATAAGGCCGGATCGCGGCGGGAACCCGCCGATCCACCCAATCGCCGCGCCCTATATCGGTAAAGCTGCTCTCGGTCGTCATCGGCAATCGCCCATGGTTTGGCGCCCATGGTTTGGCGCATGTTCGCAACCCGCTCTTCGACTAATCTAGCGCCGCCATGATTCCGCGTCTCTATGTCGAAGCAACTCTGGCCGCCGGCGCGACGGTCGCCCTCGACCATGCCCGGACTCACTACCTGCGCCAGGTCTTGCGCCGGGAGGTCGGCGCAGAGCTTCAGCTCTTCAACGGACGCGACGGCGAATGGGAGGCGCTGATCGCCCGGTTCGGGCGCAACGACGCGGCGCTGTCGGTGGAACGCCAGACGCGGGCCCAGTCAGCGAGCCCGGATCTATGGCTTCTGTTCGCGCCCCTGAAGCGTGAGCGCATCGACATCCTGGCCGAGAAGGCAACGGAGCTCGGCTGCCGGACGATCTGGCCGGTCTTCACCCAGCATACGGCCGTGACGCGGGTCAATGTCGAGCGCCTGGCCGCCCATGCCCTGGAGGCAGCGGAGCAGACCGAGCGCCTGGATCTGCCCGAGATACGCAGCCCACGGAAACTAGGTGAGGTGCTGGAGAGCTGGTCACCGGAGCGCCGCCTCATCGTCTGCGCCGAGTTCGGCCGGGCCGAACCGATCGGCGAAGCCCTTTCGCGCATGAAGCGCGAAGGCAGTTTCGCCGTGCTCACCGGGCCCGAAGGCGGTTTTCACCGTTCGGAGCTTGACGCCCTCGGCAAACTGCCATTTGTTACGCCCGTCGGCTTGGGGCCGCGCGTGCTTCGCGCCGACACCGCCGCGCTCGCGGCGCTCGCCTGCTGGCAGGCGATTCTCGGCGATGGCCGGGAAAGGCCGCCGGCGCGCCTCGCCGTGTAGTACCGACTTTCGCAGAAAGTCGGTACATCGTTTTGAGTTTTGGTATCGGATTCACGCAGAAATTCCCAACACAGCTCGAGTCGCGAATTTCTGCGATCGGATACCACCCGTTTACCCCGAAAGGCAGTCGATTCGATGTCCGCTCCTCCGAAATCGCTGGGCGCACCGATCACCGACAAGCGGCAGCTCGTCGAATATCTCGAAGGCGGGAACAAGGCGAGCGCGGACTGGCGCATCGGCACCGAGCACGAGAAATTCGCCTTCGATCTGAAAACGCTGCGTCGCCTTCCCTATGACGGACCCAATGGCATCGGCGCGCTGCTCACGGCGCTCAAGCGCTTCGGCTGGGAGCCGGTGGAAGAGAACGGCAAGGCGATCGCGCTCACCTGCGGCGCCTGCAACATCACGCTGGAGCCGGGCGGCCAGTTCGAGCTGTCGGGTGCGCCGGTGGAGACGATCCACAAGACCTGCGACGAAGTGCAGACCCATCTGAAGCAGGTGAAGGAAATCGGCGCCGAGCTCGGCACCGGCATGCTGGGCATGGGCTTCGATCCGACCTCGACCCGCGCCGAGGTGCCCTGGATGCCCAAGGGTCGCTACAAGATCATGGGCGCCTATATGCCGAAGAGAGGCAAGCTCGGCCTCGACATGATGCTTCGGACCTGCACCGTGCAGGTCAACCTCGACTTTTCGAGCGAGGCCGACATGCTGAAGAAGCTGCGCGTCGGCCTGGCGCTGCAGCCGGTGGCGACCGCTCTCTTCGCCGATTCGCCTTTCACGGAAGGCCGGCCCAACGGTTTCCTCAGCTATCGCAGCCAGGTCTGGACCGACACCGATCCCGACCGTTGCGGCATGCTGCCTTTCGCCTTCGAGCCGGGCATGGGTTTCGAGCGCTATGTCGACTATCTGCTCGATGTGCCGATGTATTTCGTCTACCGCGACGGCCGTTATCTCGACGCCAGCGGCCAGTCGTTCCGCGATTTCCTGAAGGGACGGCTTCCGGCGTTGCCGGGCGAGATTCCCCATATGGGCGACTGGAACGACCATATGACGACGGCCTTCCCCGAAGTCCGCATGAAGCGCTATCTCGAGATGCGCGGGGCCGACGGCGGGCCGTGGGACAGGCTCTGCGCGCTGCCGGCGTTCTGGGTCGGATTGCTTTACAACCAGACCTCGCTCGATGCCGCCTGGGACCTGGTCAAGGACTGGACCGCCGAAGAGCGCGAGACGCTGCGCCGGGACGTTCCCAAGCTGGCACTGCATGCGCCACTGCGCGGCAAGCCCATCCTGGGGCTGGCCCGGACGGTGCTGACCCTCGCCCGCGAGGGCCTGGCCCGCCGCCACAGGCTCGATCGCATGGGCGGCGACGAATCCCATTTCCTGAATGCGCTGGAGCGCATCGCCAATACCGGCGTGACGTCGGCCGAGGAGAAGCTCGCCCTTTATCATGGGCGCTGGCAGGGCTCGGTCACGCCGGTCTATAGCGAGTTCGCCTATTAGGATCCCGCGCGTGGCCAGGGCCGAAAAAGACGAGGGCCGCGGGTTGGGGTCCGCGGCCCTGCTCTGGGGTAGACATGTCTAGTCTATGGAGGGGCTAGACGCAGCTATCCAATCCGAAAATGATGAATTGGCGGTTAACAGGCTGAAGCGTTGCCGTACTACTCATGAATCCGGTCCGTCTCCTGCTGCCGGCGCTTCTCGCGCTGATGTTCGCGGTTCCCGCCGCGGCCGCCCTCCAGGGCGAGAACCTGCTGGTGCCGCCGCTCGTCGGTTGGCAGCAGGCGTACAAGGCTGCCGGCAACGGCAAGAACATGGTCGAATACGTCCCGGCCGGAGAGACCGCCGATAACTGGACGGAGATGGCGACGATCGAGGTGTTTCTCGACAGCGGCGGCTACGATCCGGCCGTGCTCGAGCAGAAAGTGGTCGAGGGCTTCCGCCTCAACTGCGATGGGCTCCACGTCGACGATCTGGGCGGCGGCACAGCGAGCAAGCTGCCGGCGAAGCGCTGGCTCACATACTGCAGCAAGGTGAAGGGTCTCGGCGTCGGCGAGATCACCTATTTCGAAGCCATAAGCGGCAAGACCAATTTCTATCTCATCCAGAGAAGTTGGCGCGGCGCGCCCTTCGACCTCACCAGCCCGCCCGTCACGCAGACCAAAGTCAAGGAGTGGGAGCAGTATATGAACGGTCTCGCCGTCTGCGACAGCCGCGATCCCGCCAGGCCTTGCCCATAGGAACGGCGCGGCTGTTCGAGCGCTATTCGCGGACCTTCCCGGCGAACCGGGCAAGCGCTTCGCCTTCCAGGCGATAGGGCCGCCAGTCGGCTTTTTCCTGAAATCCCAGGCGCTCGTAGAACCTGCGAGCGGGATTCCAATCCAGGACCGAGAGGTCCAGGCGCCTGCAGCCCCGCGCAACCGCGAGGCGCGCAACGGCCGCCAACAGGCTCTTGCCGAGGCCCGTGCCTCTGGCCGTCTCGCGCACGTAGAGGTCCTCGACATAGAGACCGGACCGAGCGAGCCACGTGGAGTAGTTGCCGAAGAAGAGGACGAAGCCTGCGACCCGGCCGTCGATTTCGCCGATCAGGACTTCCGCCCGGGGATTGGCGCCGAAGCAGTCGCGCAGGATGTCGCCCGGACTCGCTTCCACATTCGAGAGCGGCTCGCGCTCGAACTCGGCCAGCTCGCGCACCATGGCGACGATTTCGTCGGCGTCGGCGGGTGCCGCCGGCCGTACTGCCAGCACCGCCATGGGCTGCGGCCTATTCCGCCGCTCGGCCCTGGGCATTGCCGGGATGCCAGCGCAAGACGGGCCGGCGCGCCGCGGTCGTTTCGTCGAGGCGCCGGCGCGGCGCCAAGCGCGGCGCTTCATGGAACGCCGCGGCCTCGCCCGACTTGGCGCGGCGCGCCAGATCGCGAAGCGCGCCGATGAACTGGTCCAGGCTGTCCTTGCTCTCCGTCTCGGTCGGCTCCATCAGCAGGGCGCCGTGGACGACGAGCGGAAAATACATGGTCATGGGATGGAAGCCCTCGTCGATCATGGCCTTGGCGAAGTCGAGGGTGGTGACGCCGGTATCCTTGAGGAAGCGGTCGTCGAACAGGGCCTCATGCATGCAAGGGCCATCGAAGGCCGGCGTGATCTCGTCGGCGAGCGAGGCCATCAGGTAGTTGGCGTTCAGCACCGCGTCGCCCGAAGCCTGGCGCAGCCCATCGGCGCCATGGCTCAGCATGTAGGCCAAGGCCCGGATGAACATGCCCATCTGGCCGTGGAAGCCCTTGAGCCGGCCGAAGCTCAAGCCGCCGTCGTCATGCTCGACCAGGCGGAAGCCCTCGGCCCCGTGCACGACGTAAGGGATGGGTGCGAAAGGTGCCAGCGCCGCCGACAGCACGACCGGTCCGCTGCCGGGCCCGCCGCCGCCATGGGGGGTGGAGAAGGTCTTGTGCAGGTTGATGTGCATGCAATCGACGCCGAGATCGCCCGGTCGGACGCGCCCCACGATGGCATTGAAATTGGCCCCGTCGCCGTAAACGAATCCGCCCGCCCTGTGGACCGCCTCGGCGATGCGGGCGAAGTCGTTCTCGAACAGCCCGCAGGTGTTGGGATTGGTGATCATGATCCCAGCCACGTCGGGGCCGAGCTTGGCTTGCATGGCCGCGAAGTCGACGCGCCCGCGGTGATCGGCCGGGATCGGCTCGACCTCGAAGCCGCAGGCCGCGGCGGTCGCCGGATTGGTGCCATGGGCGGATTCCGGCACCAGGATGCGATGACGCTTCTCGCCGCGATGGTCGAGAGCGGCGCGGATCGCCATCACGCCGCAGAGCTCGCCATGAGCGCCCGCACCGGGCGACATGGCGACGGCCGGCATGCCGGTCAGCGTCTTCAGCCAGTGGGCCAGGTGGTCGATGAGCTCGAGAGCGCCCTGGACCGTGGAGATGGGCTGCATCGGATGCAGGTCGCCGAGGCCCGGCAGGCGCGCCATCTTCTCGTTGAGCCGCGGGTTGTGCTTCATGGTGCAGGAGCCGAGCGGATAGATCCCCATGTCGATGGCATAGTTTTTCTGGCTGAGGCGCGTGTAGTGGCGCACCACCTGGGGCTCGGCCAGGCCCGGAAGCCCGATGGCGGCCTTGCGACGCAGGCCGCCCAGGCGGTCCTTGCCTTTGGCAGGCTCGGGCAGATCGACGCCGGTGCGCCCGGCCATGTCCTGCTCGAAGATCAGGGGCTCTTCGATGACGAGGCCGCGGTTGCCGGTGAAGGTATGCTGGGGCGGCTGGTCAACCATGGACCGTCTCCTTGAGCCCGGCGACCAGCGCGTCCTGATCGGCCTCGCTCGCGTATTCGGTGACGGCGACGAGCAGAAGATTGGCGAACTCCGGCCGGTTTGGATGGAGACGCGAAACCGGAACGCCGGCGAGGATTCGCCGTCTGGCCAGGGCCTCCACCGCGTCTGCCGCCGGCATCGGCAGGGCAAGGGTGAATTCGTTGAAGAAGCTCCCATTGACGATCCGGCAGCCGGGCAGGGCATCGAGCCGCTCGGCCAGGCCCACGGCGGCGCGATGGTTGATCTCGGCCAGCCGCGTGAAGCCCGCTTCGCCCAAAAGGGTCAGATGGATGGTGAAGGCCAGCGCGCAGAGACCGGAATTGGTGCAGATGTTGCTGGTCGCCTTCTCGCGCCGGATATGCTGCTCGCGGGTCGAAAGGGTCAACACCCAACCGCGCTTGCCGTCGGCGTCCGACGTTTCGCCGACCAGCCGTCCCGGCATCTGGCGGACGTATTTCTCCTGGGCGGCGAACAGGCCGACATAGGGTCCGCCGAAGGAAAGCGCGTTGCCGATGGGCTGTCCTTCGGCCGTGACGATGTCGGCACCCATGGCGCCGGGCGGCTCGACCAGGCCGAGGGAGACAGGCTCGGTGACGACGACGACCAGAAGTGCGCCGGCCTTGTGGCAGGCTTCGCCGAGCGCCCGCCAGTCCCGCAGATTGCCGAAGAAGTCGGGATTCTGGACCACGACGCAGGAGGTGTCTGCGTCGATGCGCGAAATCAGATCTTCAGCACCGACGGGATCGGGCGCACCGAGCTCGAGATGGAAATCGAGGAAGCGGGCGTGGGTCGCGGTGACTTCGCGGTAATGGGGATGGAGGTTTCCCGACAGCACGGCCCGCTTCCGGCGGGTCACGCGATTGGCCATCATCACCGCCTCGGCGGTGGCCGTGGCGCCGTCATACATGGAGGCGTTGGCCACCTCCATGGCGGTGATGAGACAGACCCGGGTCTGGAACTCGAACAGGTACTGCAAGGTGCCCTGGGTGATCTCGGGCTGATAGGGCGTATAGGAGGTGAGGAACTCGCCGCGCTGGATCAGATGGTCGACCGCGGCCGGCACATGGTGGCGATAGGCGCCAGCGCCGAGGAAACTGGGCACCGCGGCGCTGCCCATATTCTTGGCCGCGAGCGCACCGATTTCGCGCTCGACGCCGAGCTCGCCCTGATGAGGCGGCAGATCAACCGGCCCGGGCAGGCGGGCGAATTCGGGCACATCGCGATAAAGGCTCTCGATCGAGGGCGCGCCGATCCGGGCCAGCATCGCCCTGCGCTCGACCTCCGTCAGGGGCAGATAACGCATCAGTGCAAGCCCTCGCAAAAGCTCTTGTAGGCCGCTTCGTCCATCAGCTTGGCGAGCTGGCCGGCGTCGGCGAGCCTGATCTTGAAGAACCAGCCATTGCCTAACGGGTCGC
The DNA here is from genome assembly GCA_035604155.1 of Candidatus Udaeobacter sp. GTDB lineage: Bacteria > Pseudomonadota > Alphaproteobacteria > Dongiales > Dongiaceae > DASXQK01. Next base: position 9,469 of record DATNJA010000151.1, read on the forward strand.
TGTTCACGGTCGCCGGCGTATCGGGCAGGCCCCTGTTGACCTCCACCACCTCGCCGGTTACCGGCGCATAGATCTCGCTCGCCGCCTTGACCGATTCGACCACGGCGATCTCCTTGCCTTGCTCGGCCTTGCGGCCGACCTCGGGCAGCTCGACGAAGACCACGTCGCCCAGCTGCTCCTGGGCGAAAGGCGTGATGCCGACGGTGCCGACCCCGCCTTCGACGCGAATCCACTCATGTTCCTTGGTGTATTTGAGCCCGCTCATGACGTTTCTCTCCTGACGTTTCTTATCGGCGTTTGTAGTTGTGCTTGATGAAGGGAAGCTGGACGACCTTGGCGGGAATCGCCTTGCCCCGGACCATGAGGCCGAGCGCCTGGCCGGGCGTCGCGGCGGCTCTTTCGACATAGCCCATGGCGATGGGCCCGTTCACGGAGGCGCCGAACCCGCCGCTGGTGATCTCGCCGACCGCGCGGCCGGCATCGTCGCGAATCTCGGTGTGTTCTCGGGCCGGCTGGCGTCCCTCGGGAAGAATGCCGACCCTGAGGCGCGAGGGGCCGTCCGCAAGCTGCCGACGGATCACCTCGGCGCCGGGAAAGCCGCCCTCGGCGCGCCGGCGCTTGGCGATGCTCCAGGCGAGCGCTGCTTCGACCGGGGTCGTGCTGCGGTCGATGTCGTGACCATAGAGGGGAAGCCCGGCCTCCAGACGCAAGGAGTCGCGGGCGCCCAAGCCGGCGGGCTTCACTTCGGCCATGGCAAGGAGCCGGCGGGCCAGCCGCTCGGCTGCGCGGCCGGGGATGGAAATCTCGAAGCCGTCCTCGCCGGTGTAGCCCGATCGGGTGACGAAACAGCGTTCGCCCTCGATGGTCCAGAAGGCCGTGGCCATGAAGGGAAGCTGACGGCAATCGGGGACGAGCCGGGCGAGCGCGTCCTCGGCGGCCGGGCCCTGGAGCGCCAGCAGCGCGCGGCTCGCCAGGTTCTCGATCTCCACCTCGCCGGCGATGCGCTGGCGCAGATGCGCTTCGTCCGCTTCCTTGCAGCCGGCATTGACCACCAGCAGCAGATGGTCGCCGACATTGCTCACCATCAGATCGTCGAGGATGCCGCCGCTCTCCTCGGTGAACAGTGCGTAGCGCATCCGTCCGATGGCGAGACCCTTGATGTCCGAAGTGATGACGCGTTCGAGCGCCGCGGCGGTGTCATGCCCCGGCTTGGCGGTGAGGCGAAGCTGGCCCATATGGGAAACGTCGAACAAACCGGCCTTGGCACGGACCTGAAGATGCTCGGCGATGATCCCGCCCGGGTATTGCACCGGCATGTCGTAGCCGGCAAAGGGTACCATGCGTGCGCCCAGCTCCAGGTGCAGCGCGTGCAGCGGAGTCTTCTTGAGGGCTTCGGCATCCATGGCATTCTCCGACGAAGGCGTTGCCGCGCTGCCGGCTCGGTCATGGACCGGACCAGCAACGCCCCCTCTGTCGTCGAACCTGAAAGATTGACCTTGGCCGGGTTGGAATTTCGGCCTCGGCTTTCCTCTTCGGTGAGGCGGTCGCCCGCCTGCTTTCCAGAGTGCCTTTCCCCGCGCGGTCCACTTTGCCTGAGAGTTTCCGGGGCGGTTGCTCCTTCGGCGCCGGCGCGACTTGCCGGACTCTTCCGCGCGGGTCGTAGTGCGGCGGCGAAAGCTTCCGCTCCCTTGACCCCGCGGTCAAGGTCGAAATGGCCGCTTCAGCTTCCCGGATGGGCGCGGTTGTAGGCGAGTTCCTCGGGCGTCAGCGCGAAGCCGATGAAGATATGGAAATCGCTTCCCTGCTGGCCCTTGGCGACCGGGATGGTTGCCTCAAGAGGCTCCTTGATTTCGTTCTTCGTCTTGGTGGCGAGGAACGGGATCACGCTCGCGAACTGCTCGCGGGCCAGCACCTTGTCGCCCTGGCCGACGATGGCGACGAAGTAGTCGAAGCTTGCCTTGCCTTCCGTGTCCGCCGGGCCCTTGGCGGCGAGGAAGTCCGCGGTCATGTCGACCCTGAGCCCGTTGTCGACGTTAACGCACCCGCCGGTGATATCCATGATGCCGGCTTCGAAAGCGATGTTGTTCAAATCCTGGCCGCCGCCAGGCGCGAAGCGGATGAGCTTGGCGGCGTCGCCGACCTTGCTGACGACGGGACAACTCGCCGGCGCCACGGTGCTTGAGAGCCAGCTGCAGCCGCCAAGCATGAGGCCGGCCGCCAGGAGCGCGGCTGAGCGCGCCGCCACGTCAGAGGCTCTTATGCGTGCCGTCGCACATGGGGCGGCCCTTGGTCTGCTTGCATCCGCAGAGCCACACGGTCTTCGATTCCTCCGCCTTGAACTGAACCGGGGTCAGGCCCGTGCCCTTGTGGGAACCGTCGCAGAACGGCTGAGTCTTGCTGCGCCCGCAGGCGCACCAGAAATAGCTCTTGCCGGCCTCGACATCGACTTGATAGGGCGACTTTTGGGCAATCACCGGCTGTTCCATGATGCGCTTCCTTCGCTCCCATGCCTTTGTTACTGTCCGGGCCGCCGGACTGTAGTGAACGGTCCTTCTCCGCACAAGGCCTGCCCGATGGCGCAGACGCCGCTTCACATTCTGCTTGCCGCGCCGCGCGGATTCTGCGCCGGCGTCGATCGCGCGATCCAGATCGTGGAGCAGGCGCTGGCCCGCTATGGCGCGCCCGTCTATGTGCGGCACGAAATCGTGCACAACCGGTTCGTGGTCGAGCAGCTCGAAGGCAAAGGCGCGGTCTTCGTGGAGGAACTGGATCAGGTGCCCGACGGCGCGCCGGTCGTGTTCTCCGCCCATGGCGTGCCGAAAGCCGTGCCGGCGGAAGCCGCGCGACGGAATCTTCTCGCGCTCGACGCCACCTGCCCCTTGGTCAGCAAGGTGCATCGGGAGGCCGAGCGCCACGCCGCCCTCGGGCGTCACATCCTTCTGATCGGACACGAGGACCATCCCGAGGTGGTCGGCACCATGGGCCAGCTCCCGCCCGGCGCGGTGAGCCTGGTCCAATCGGTGGAAGAGGCTCTGACGGTCTCGGTCGCGAATCCGGAGAAGCTCGCCTACATCACCCAGACCACTCTCTCGGCCGACGACATGGCGGAGATCGTCGGCGCGCTCCGCCGACGCTTCCCCGCCATTCAGGGTCCGAAGAAGGACGACATCTGCTACGCGACCACCAACCGGCAGCAGGCAGTCAAGGCGATCGCCGGTCGCTGTCAGGTGCTGCTGGTGCTGGGGGCGCCAAACTCGTCCAATTCCGTCCGCCTGGTCGAGGTGGCAAAGGCAGCCGGTTGCCCGGAAGCCTTCCTCGTCCAGCGCGCGGCGGAGATCGACTGGGCGAAGCTGGTGGGAGTGCGGCATCTCGGCATCACCGCCGGCGCCTCGGCGCCCGAGCTTCTGGTGGACGAGGTGATCGCGAGCGCTCGGGCGCGCTTTGCCGTGGCCGTGGAAGAAGTGGCCGTCATCGCCGAGAACGTCCAGTTCAAGCTGCCCAAGGCGCTGACGGCCTAGCTCGATATGGCGGTCTATACGGAAGTTCCCGACAGCGAACTCGAAGAGTTCGTCGCCCGCTACGCGATCGGCGCCATCGCGTCCTGCAAGGGCATCGCCGAAGGGGTGGAGAACAGCAACTACCTGCTCCATACGACTGCGGGCAGCTTCATCCTCACCCTCTACGAGAAGCGGGTAAAGCGCGACGACCTGCCGTTCTTCATCGGACTCATGGAGCATCTGGCCGGCAAGGGCATCGCCTGCCCGACGCCGATCCGCGCCCGCAACGGCGAGGCGCTGGGCGAGCTCTGCGGCCGGCCGGCGGCAATCATCAGCTTCCTCGACGGCATGTGGCCGCGCCGACCCACAGCGCGGCACTGCCAGCTGTTGGGGGAAGCCCTCGCGCGGTTCCATCTCGCCGGCGCGGATTTCAAGCTCCATCGGCCGAACGATCTCTCGCTCGCTGGCTGGCCGCGCCTGGCGGACGCCTGCGCGTCAAGGGCCGACGAAGTTTCGCCCGGCCTCGGCGAGGAGCTCGCGCGCGAGCTTGCATTCCTCCAGGCGAACTGGCCCGAGAGCCTCGCCATCGGCACCATCCATGCCGATCTCTTTCCCGACAATGTCTTCTTCCTCGGCGACCGACTCTCCGGGATCATCGACTTCTATTTCGCCTGCACGGATTTCTACGCTTACGACATCGCCGTCTGCCTGAACGCCTGGTGCTTCGAGCCCAACCTCGCCTTCAACGCCACCAAGGCGCGGGGATTGATCGCCAATTACGCCCGGGTCCGGCCGATTCCGCCGGAGGAAACCGAGGCCTTGCCCCTGCTCGCCCGGGGCAGCGCGCTACGCTTCCTGCTCACCCGCCTCTACGACTGGCTGCACCATCCGCCCGGCGCCTTCGTCAAGCCGAAGGATCCGCTGGAATACCTGCGCAAGCTGCGCTTCCACGCCCAGGTTGCCGGGCCCGGCGGCTACGGCCTCGACCCGTGAGTGCCGGATCCGGCAACCGGCCGATCGTCGATGTCTTCACCGACGGGGCCTGCAGCGGGAATCCCGGTCCCGGCGGCTGGGGCGTGCTGATGCGCTCGAATCAGCATGAGCGGGAACTGAAGGGCGGCGAATCCAGGACGACCAACAACCGGATGGAGATGACGGCGGCGATCGGCGCGCTGGAGACGCTGAAACACCCTTCCGTCGTGCGCCTTCACACCGACAGCACCTACTTGAGAGATGGAATCCGGCTGTGGCTGCCGCGCTGGAAGGCGCGCGGCTGGCGCACGGCCGACAACAAGCCGGTGAAGAACGTCGATCTTTGGCAGAAGCTGGAAGCGGCGGAGGCGCGCCACAGCGTCCAGTGGATTTGGGTGCGTGGCCATTCGGGCCATGCGGAAAACGAGCGCGCCGATAAGCTCGCTCGCGAAGGCATGAAGCCGTTTGTCAAGAAGGGGGAGAGAGGCGAGGCTCCGTGAACCTCGCCCCTCCCGGCGCGAGAGCGCCGGAAGGGGTCGTGGGCCAGAGCCTGATCGTCTCAAGCCTGCTCGGCTTGAGACGTGAATCAGGCTCTATTCCAAACATGTAGAGCAAGA
>DATNJA010000152.1:0-2985 GCA_035604155.1 Candidatus Udaeobacter sp.
AGCCGGCGTGAGAGTTACCATCGCCTGCACGAGCAAGGATTTCTTCTCCCCGCTGCTGCGCGGCAGCCCGGTGCGGATCGAGACGATCCCGTCGCCGGGTCGCGGCGTGCGCGCTGCGATGCGACTCCGGGCCCGGTTGGCACGCATGGGGCCGACGGACATCGTGCTTTGCCATGGGCACTTGGCGCAGTCGGGCCCGCTGCGCCTGGCGGCCGCGCGCAGTGCCTGCCGGGCGCTTTACACGGTCGAGCACCGGCCGTTCGAAGGGCCTGCGTCTGCCACGCCGGCGCGGCGACTCTATGGCTGGTGGATGTCGCTGCTGGTCCGGAAGGCAATCGCGGTTTCGGGCGAAATCCAGGAGCAAGCGGTCGGCGCCTATGGCCTCTGCCGCGACCGGATTGTCGTGGCTCCCAATTGGGTCGATCCATCATTCCATCTTGCCAGCGCGGATCGGCGGCTTGCAGCCAAGGCCGCCCTCGGGCTGCCCGCCGGGCTCACGATCGGATTTCACGGCCGACTTGCGCCGGAGAAGCGGGTCGACTGCCTGATCGCCGCTTTCGCTCGCCTGCCGAAGGAGCGGCGCGGCGGGACCTGCCTCGCCATCGTCGGGGACGGTTGGAAGCGCCGCGAGCTCGAGGCGCTGGCCGCCGGTCTCGGCATCTCAACAGAGGTCCGCTTCCTCGGCTGGCGTCCGGACCCCGTCGAGGCTGTCTCGGCCTTCGACATCTCCGTACTTCCCAGCCTCAAGGAAGGGTTCCCGCTTGGTCTGATGGAGGCCATGGCCGCCGGCGCGCTGTGCCTTGCCCATCCCATGCCCTCGACCGAGGAGCTGCTCGGGCAGGACCGCGGCATGCTTTGCGACATCGAGCCGCCCGAGCGCTTGTGCGATGCGCTGTCCGCGGCCATGGCCCTGCCGCAGACGACCCGGCTGGCCATGGGCGAGCGGGCTTCAAGCTGGGTGCTCTCGCGTTATTCCCGTGCCGAACGACTGGGCCAGGTTCTGGCCGCGCTCGACATCCGTCCCATGGAGGGGACGGCAGTGGAGTGCCGGCCGCGCCGGCTGGAGTTCCCGTGCGGATGATGCGCCCAGCCGTGAGCGTCATCATGCCGGCGTTCAATCGTGCCGGCTTTATCGGGTCCGCCATCGCCTCGGTCAGGGCGCAGTCGTTTCGCGACTGGGAGCTGCTGGTCGTCGACGACGGCAGCAGCGACGATACCGTGGCCATCGCTTGCGGGCATGCGGCTGAGGACGACCGGATCAGGGTCACCGCCAACGCAGGCAAGGCCGGGCCGGGGGGCGCCAGGAACCACGGCTCCGCGATGGCTGAGGCGGAGTGGCTCGCCTTCCTGGACAGCGATGACCTGTGGGAGCCGGACAAGCTCGCGCTGTTTCTCGAAGCGGCGATAGCGCGGCCGGCGCTGGTGGCGAGCGACTATGTGAGCCTCGACCGGGACTCAGGGACCGCGACCCGGCTGCGGGACTTCATCCTCGGCGTGATGATGCCGTGGTGGCGAAACGATGAAGCCGCCGCCGCGGCGATCCCCTGCGCACGCATCGACCGCTCCTTTGCGGCCATCGCCGAGCCTGACCTGCTGCTGTCCATGACCATCGGCGGCGGCCTCTGGATCCAGACCTCCTCGGCCATGGTCCGCGCCGACCTGTTCCGCCAGGTCGGCGGCTTCGATGCGAACCTGATGCGGACCGAGGATTTCGATCTCTGGATCAGGCTTTTCGGCCTCGGCGCCGTTGCCTACCTCGACCGTCCGCTGGCCACGTACGACATCACCCGGCGCAGCCTCGCCGAGGGCGCGCGCTACGGCGTCGAGCGCCGTCACACGCCGTACCTCGAGGCCCGCTATCACTTGCGCCTGCTGCAACGCCTAGCCGAGCGGTTCTCTCTCACCCCGCCCCAGCGCAGATTCCTGCGAGAGCGCATCGCCGCGCACCACCGCATGTGTGCCCATCGGGCCGGCCCGGGTGCCGGGGGCATCGGCCACGCGCTGATGGCGGCAGCGGGCTCGCCCCGGCTCCGTCGTCTGCTGGCCGCAAGCCCCGCAGAGTTCTTCCGGAGGCCGTACTGACTTCGTCGCGGGCGGGAATGCGGCAGCGTCTAGTGTGATTTACCGCCGCCGCCATAGACGAAGCCGCCGCGAGACATATAGTAGCTCTGCGAATAGAAGGTGGTGGGCGGCGGCTGGTAGCAGGTTCCAGCACTTTCGCATGGAGACGGCGAGTTCGAGCAAGCGGCCAATATTGCTGCCAAACTCAGAGACGCCAGGATCGCCCGCAAGGCGAGGACCAATGTGCCTGCAGTTCTGTTTCTCATGACTGGCTCCTTGGCTCTGCATCAACGGATCGGAGCGGCTTAGAGATGCTGGGCCGGCGCCACTCCCCGCAGCCATACCGGAAATGCCGGCCGCCATGGGAGAGCTGAGGCCCGAATGTCGCGGCGTCAATGGCGACACTCCTTCCGCAGCGCCGGCGGGATACGTCCATCCGGTAGCCGGAGGGGCCCAGCGAGCCGAAGGTGGAGAAGACGATGGTGCCATCGACGGACATGGTAGGATTGAGGCACCAGAACGGGCCCAGGGCAACCGGCGTTGTCACAGCGCCGTGATATGTGAGCGGGTCATAGGAGAACGGCGTCGGTCAGGGGGAGAGGATCGCAATGGGCGAAGAAAAAACCATGAGCCAGAGCAAATTCGGCACGCGGCTGATATTCCAGTTTGCCACGGACCAGATGTCGTACACGATTCGGGATTACTCGGGAGAACGGCAGTTCTCCGTCCCCTATGAATCAATCAATGTTCTTACCCCCGCCTCGCTCGTCATCAACAAAGTTCAGTTCTATCGAACGCTGCTCGTCATCCCACTCATATTCATAGGCATCTCCATTGGCATCCAGAGCTCCGACAGAGCAGCCGCCCAATATCTAACTCTCCTGGCCGTTGTCCTGTTCGTCGTTCTCCTCGTCGGACGGCATC
>DATNJA010000153.1:0-15551 GCA_035604155.1 Candidatus Udaeobacter sp.
GGCTCCGAAAACGGCGACGGCGCCTGCCGGTCCCTCGGAAGGAACCGGCAGACGCCGCAGAGCCCGTGGTGGTTGGGACCGAACCTATTGGAGGACGATCACCGCACGGCGATTCTGCGCCCAGGCCGCCTCATCCGAACCGAGGACCGCCGGCCGCTCCTTGCCGTAGCTGATCGTCTGCATCCGGGCAACATCGATCCCGAGAGCGACCAGATAGTTCTTCACCGCCGTGGCGCGCCGCTCGCCAAGCGCCAAGTTGTATTCGCGGGTGCCGCGCTCGTCGCAGTGACCCTCGATGACGAAACGGTATTGCGGATAGGTCTTCAGCCAAGTCGCCTGCTTCTGGAGCTGCGCCTGGGCTTCGGCTGTCAAATCATAGCGATCGAAGCCGAAGAACACGCGGTCTCCGACGCTCTGGGTGAATTCCTCGACCGAGCCGGCAGCCGGGGCCTGCGGCGCGCTGGCCGTACTGGCCTGGTTGGTGGACGTCGTGCCGCCGGTAGTGGCGCCGCCGGTCTGCGCCGGCTTCGATGCGCAGGCGGCCAGCAACAGCACAGCCGCGAGCACGGTAACAATCTTGAATCGCATTTTCGGACCTTTCGAGCCTGACCTCTGTGGAATTGGGGAGTGCGGGGGCATAGTCGCGACGGCACACCCGGTCGTACACCCGCGACCGGAGTGCCAAAAACCACTTCGCGCTCGCAATATACCGGGCGAATTGGACGTAATCAAGCCCAACTCCCTACTGAATCAAGGGGGACCAGGCCGGATCCGAGGCGTCCGTGGGCGTGACCAGCTCGCGCTCGTTGTAGCCAGTCAGGTCGATGGAAAAAAGCCGCACCCGCCCGCCGGACCCGTTGCTGGACGTGGGGTCCTCCTTGAAATAGGCCAGCACCCGTCCGTTGGGGGCCCAGGTCGGACCCTCCACCAGGTAGCCGCGGGTGATCTGACGTTCCCCGGACCCGTCGGGGTGCATGACCCCGATGTAGAACACCCCGCCCGAAATATGGGTGAAGGCGATGAAGTCGCCGCGCGGCGACCAGACCGGAGTGCCGTATTTGCCGTCGCCGAAGCTGATGCGGTGTGGGTTGCTGCCGTCCGCGTTCATGACATAAATCTGCTGCGAACCGCCGCGGTCCGACTCGAAGGCGATCTGGGTGCCGTCGGGCGAGTAGCAGGGGCCCGTGTCGATCGACCCGCTGTTGGTGAGCCGGTGCGCCTTTCGCGTGCGCAGGTCCATTTCATAGATGTCGATGTTGCCGTTGGTCGCCAGGCTCATGGCGACGCGGCTGCCGTCGGGCGAGAACCGCGGCGCAAAGGTCATGCCGGGGAAGTCGCCCAGCACCTCCTGCTGGCCGGTCTCGATGTTCAACAGGTAGACCCGCGGCCGGTTGTTGCGATAGCTGAGATAGGTGATGTCCTGGGTGCTGGGCGAAAAGCGCGGCGTCAGCACCAGGTTGCTGCCGTCGGTCAGATACCGGTTGTTTTCGCCGTCCTGATCCATGATCGCGAGCCGCTTGATCCGCTTGGTCAGCGGCCCGCTCTCGGCGACGTAAACGATGCGGGTTTCGAAATAGCCGTCCTCGCCGGTCAGGCGCTTGTAAATTTCGTCGGCCACCTTGTGGGAAATGGCCCGCCAGTTGTCCGGTGTGCTGGTGACGGCCTCGCCGATCATCTGCTGCTCGGCGTAGACATCCCAGAGCCGGAACTCGACCCTGAGCCGCCCGTCGGACTGGGTCTCGACCTTGCCGCTGACCAGCGCCTGGGCATTGATCACCCGCCAATCGCCGAAACGCGGCAGGGTCTGCAGGCTTTCGGGCGTCTGGATGAAAGCCTTCCTGTCGATGGGCTTGAACAAGCCGGAACGCTCGAGATCGGCGGAAACCACCCCGGCGATGCTGCTGCCCGATTGTTGGTCCGACGGTTGCTGGCCATAGAAGTCGACGATGGCGATCGGCATCGGCTGCACGGTGCCTGTAGTGATGTCAATGCGCAGATCAGCCCGCGCGGGCGAAAGCGCGAATAGGACGATGAGTGCCGCAAGAGCGGCCGGCAGGCGGGTGAGCGGTAATGGGCGCATGACCTCAAGCCTCCTCAGGCAGGGTGGGGCGTGACCAGCACAGTAAGCGATTCCCAGGACGCATGGCTCTCGGCCGGCAAGGCGAAGGGGCTGCATTTGAAGATGGCGCCGGTCGCCGTCTTCGCCGCGGCACGATAGTCCGCTTGCGTTGCAAATCTCGTCTTATCGACGACATCCACAGCTTCGACCGCGCCTTCGAGGTCGAGGCCGAGATGCAAGGCGACCGTCGGCGCGTCCATCGATTCCGATGACTGCCAGCAGCCGGCGAGCCGGGCCGCGATGATCATCGCGGCGGCATTGGCCGCGGGCGTCGCCGTCGCGGGATCCTGCAGAGTCACGACCAGCGTCGTCGCCGTCTTGGGCTCTGGCGCCGGCGCCGATGCTGCAACGGGCGCGACTGGCGCCGGCTTCTGCGGGGCGCAGGCTGCCAGGACGAGCGACAGCAAGAACTGACATACGACCTGTGTCGGTTTCGCCATGATAACTAGCCTTGCAGACCACTCAGGCCAAAGGTGAATGTGACCGATTTCCACAAGTCATACTTATCTGGCGGCAAATGAATCGGGTCGCACTTATAGACGGCACGGACCGCCGCCTCCGCCATGGAGCGGAATACGGGATCGGTTGCTATTCGCAACTGGTCAACGGCCTGCACGCTGGTGACACTGCCGTCGGCGCCATAAACGACGTGAACGTCGACCAGAATGCTGTCCGCGCCCTTTTTGCCCGGGTCTATGTACCAGCACCCCTGCATCTGAGATTTTGCAGCGTCCAGCTCGCTGCTCGTCAATCGCTCACCTAAAGGTGCCTGCGACGAAGTATCGGGCGGCTGAGGCGTCTGCTGCTGGTCGGTGTTGTCGGCCGTCTGGGTGTTCATCTTCTCCACGTTCTTCAATAGCGAGTTGAAGTCGGTCGCCTGCTGCTGCGGCTGCGGCTTCACCTTGGGCTTGGTCTGGTCGGGCGGAACCTTGGGGCGGAGCTGCGGCACCGGCTGCGGCTCGATCTTCGCCTGCTGTTGCTGCGGCGGCGGCTTCGTCTGGTCGGGAATGATGACCGGCTGGGGCGGCTCGGCTACCGTCGGCTGAACCGGCTGGGGCGCCTGGTCGGGTGGCAATGGCGGCGGAGTCTGAGCGGCCGGCTGGGGCGGTGTGGGCAGCGGCGGCGGGGTCGGCGCCTGCGGGGCGGCGGGCGCGGGCAAGGGCTGCGTGACGGGCTTTATCACCGGCGTCGGGATGGGTTTCACGCTGGGCTGCGGCTGGGCGGTCATGTCGGCCACGGTCGCGAGCTGCACCGCCACCGGCTCGATCACCTCCTCTGGCTTGAACAGATCCGGCAGGCCGAGAAGGATCATCAGCAGGATCGCCAGATGCAGCAGCAGTGAAAGGGTCGCGCCCGCCCGCATCGCCTACTTGGTCTTCTTCTTCTGGCCCGCGCCGGCCGCCTGGCCCTGGTCGGCCGGCATGTCGACCACGAGGGCCACCTGGGTGAAGCCCGCGGTTTTGATCAGGCCCATCACCTGCATCACCCGGCCATAGTCGATCTTCTTGTCGCCGCGGATGAATATCTTGGTGTCGGGCTTGTTCGCGGTGATCGCCTGCAGGCGCGGCACCAGCGCGTCGTCGCCGATCTGGGTCTCCTGCAGGTAGATCTCGCCGGTATCCTTGATGGTGACGACGAGGGGTTCATCGGGGTTGCTGAGAGGCTCGGCCTTGGTCTGAGGCAGATTGACCGGGATGCCGACGGTGAGCAGCGGCGCCGTCACCATGAAGATGATGAGCAGCACCAGCATCACGTCGACCATCGGCGTCACGTTGATCTCCGCCATCGGCCGGAATTTGCCGCTGCGCCCGCCCCTATGCGACCGGTGATGGAGGTAGACGGCCATCTAGCGCTTCTCCTCCAGCTGGCGGGAGAGGATGGCGCCGAATTCGCCGCAGAAAGCTTCCAGCCGGTTGCCGAACCGGCCGATGGAGCCCGAGAGCTTGTTGTAGGCGAGCACCGCCGGGATCGCCGCCACCAGGCCGAGCGCGGTCGCGAACAGGGCCTGGGCGATGCCCGGCGCCACCACCGCCAGCGTCGTGTTCTTCGAGGCCGCGATGGAGGCGAAGCTGTTCATGATGCCCCAGACGGTGCCGAAGAGGCCGACGAAGGGTGCGGCCGAGCCCACCGAGGCGAGAAAGATCATGTGACGCTCGAGCGCATCCATCTCCCGCCCGAGCGCGATGTCCATCACCCGCTCGATGCGGTCCTGCAGGCTCGCCTTCATGTGGTCGGTCTGGGTCAAGCCCTTGGCGGCGGACCGGCGCCATTCGCGCATGGCGGTCACGAACAGCGCCGACATCGGGTCGGGCGCCTTGGCCTCGAGCCGGTCGAACAGGAGCTCGAGCGAGCCACCGGACCAGAACGCCTCCTCGAACTGTTTGGCCTGGCTGCGCAGACGCCTCAGCCGCATGGACTTCTCGAAAATGATCGCCCAGGTCCAGAACGAGGCGATGAGCAGCATGACCATCACGACCTTGACGATGATGTCGGCTTGCATGAACAGCCCGATGATGGACATGTCGGGGGAGAACATGCCGCCGGCGAGCTGGGAGGTATCGACCGGCAAGGTCGGGGCGGCGGAAATCGTCTGATCCATGGACTACACGAGCTCCTCGGAAATGCGATAGGTGGAGAGCGCCTCTCTCACGGGATCGGGCAGGCGCTGGGGCCGGCCCTTGCGATTGAGGCAGGCGACGCGGATGGCGAGCCGGGCGAGGAGTTCCTCGCCGCGCAGCACGCGCTGGTCGAGGCGGATGACCGCGGCGCCGACTTCGACGACCCTGGTCTCCACGGTCAAGAGGTCATCCAAGAGCGCCGGCCTCAGATAGTCGACTTCGCACCGGCTGACGGCGAACGCCGTGTCGAAAGTCTCCATCATCTCGCGATGGCTGGAGCCCGACGCGCGCAGCAGTTCGGTGCGCGCGCGCTCGGCGAATTTCAGGTAGTTGGCGTAGTAGACCATGCCGGCGGCGTCGGTGTCCTCGTAATAGACCCTGATGGCAAAGCGGTGAACTTCAGGCATCCTCGCCCTCCCCGCCCGACTCGCCCAACAGGTCGAGCTGGCCGGCCCGCGCGGGCTCCGGCAACCCGAGATACCGGTAGCCGCCGGACGCTACCATCCGGCCCCGGGGCGTGCGCTGGAGCAGGCCTTCCTGAATGAGGTAAGGCTCGATCACCTCTTCGATGACGTCGCGCTGCTCGGAAAGGGCGGCGGCAAGCGTCTCGACGCCTACCGGGCCGCCGGCATAGTTTTCGACGATACAGCCGAGATAGCGCCGGTCCATGGCGTCGAGTCCGCGTGCGTCCACCTCCAGGCGGGTGAGCGCTGCGTCGGCGACGGCCGCGTCTACCTGGCCCTCGCCCGCCACGGCGGCGAAATCCCGCACCCGGCGTAGAAGCCGGCCCGCGACCCTGGGCGTGCCTCGGGCGCGCCGCGCGATCTCCGCTGCGCCGTTCTGGGTCAGCGTCATGTCGAGAAGTTCGGCCGCGCGCCGGAGAATCCGCTCGAGTTCCGTGGGCGTATAGAATTGGAGGCGCATGGGAATGCCGAAGCGCTCGCGCAATGGCGTGGTGATGAGACCCGAGCGGGTCGTCGCCCCGATCAGCGTGAAAGGCGGCAGGTCGATTCTGACCGAGCGCGCCGCCGGGCCCTCGCCGATGATGAGATCGAGCTGGAAGTCCTCCATGGCCGGATAGAGGATCTCCTCCACCGCCGGGGCCAGGCGATGGATCTCGTCGATGAACAGAACGTCGCGCGGCTGCAGGTTGGTCAGCAAGGCCGCAAGGTCCCCGGCGCGCGCGATGACCGGGCCCGACGTCGCGCGCAAATTCACGCCGAGCTCGCGGGCGACGATCTGGGCCAGCGTCGTCTTGCCGAGGCCGGGGGGCCCGAAGAACAGCACATGGTCGAGGGCCTCGCCCCGGGACCGGGCCGCGGCGATGAAGACCTTGAGGTTGGAGCGCAGCTGTTCCTGGCCGACGAATTCGCCGAGAGACTGGGGGCGCAGGCCGGTATCGGCCCGATCCTCGGCCGCCGGCTCCGCCGCCACCGTGCGCGGTGCGGTCACTGGGAGAGTTCCTTCAAGCCGGCGCGGATGAGAGCATCGACCGGCGCACTCGCCCCCAGGCGCCGTGCCGCCTCGATCACCGCGTCGAAGGCCTCGGCGCGCCTATAGCCGAGATTGACCAGGGCGGAGACGGCATCGGCTTCGCTCCCGCGCTGGGGGAGATCGGCCGCCGCCGGCCCGAGGGCCACGGCACGGACCTTGTCCTTGAGTTCGGTGGCGATGCGCTGGGCCAGCTTCTGACCTACGCCCGGCGCCCGCGCGAGGCTCGCCTTGTCGGCGGCGGCGATGGCCCGCATCAGATCCTCGGGGGCGAGCACGCCGAGCAGTGCGAGGGCCAGCTTCGCGCCCACGCCCTGGACGGTGGTGAGCAAGCGGAACCAGTCGCGCTCGGCCGGCTCGGCGAAGCCATAGAGATGGATATGGTCCTCGCGCACATGGGTCTCGATCAACAATGAGACAGGCGCCCCCTTGGCGGGCATCCGCGCCAAGCTTCGCGCTGAGCAAAAGACGAGGTAGCCGACACCCCCGACGTCGATCACGGCGGAATCGCTTCCCGCCTGATCGAGCAATCCGGTGAGCTTGGCGATCATGCCGGCACCTTGGGCTTCAGCCAGCGCGCCGCGGTCTCGGCGTGATGGGCATGGCAGATGGCCACGGCCAGCGCATCGGCCGCGTCGGCGGTCTCGGTCAGGCAGCCGGGCAGAAGGATGCGGACCATGGCCTGAACCTGCTCCTTGCCGGCATGGCCGGCGCCGACCACGGACTTCTTCACCAGGTTGGCGGGATATTCGGCAACCGCGAGCCCGGCAAGCGCCGGCACCAGCAGCGCCACGCCCCGGGCGAGCCCGAGCTTCAGGGTCGAGGTGGGGTTTTTGTTGACGAACGTCTCCTCCACCGCGGCGGCGACCGGCCGATAGGCGGCGATCACGGCGGTGAGGCCTTGGTGGAGCTGGACCAGCCGTTCAGCGAGCGGCCGGTCGGAATCCGTGTGCACCGCGCCGTCGGCGACGTAACGCAGCCGCGAACCGGAGGACTCGATGATGCCCCAGCCGGTGTTGCGCAACCCCGGATCAAGACCGATAAGGCGCATCTGTTAAGCCAATTCCCTCGGGCCTAGGCGGTCAACCGAGCCAGAACGTCGTCGGCGATCTCGAAATTCGCCGCCACCGTCTGCACGTCGTCGTTGTCCTCCAGGGCATCGATGAGCTTCAGCAGGCGTTCGGCGTTGTCGCCTTCGACGGGCACGGCCGAAAGCGGGCGCCACTGAAGGCGCGCCTCCGCCGGCGGACCGAACTTGGCCTCCAGGCTGTCGCGCAGCTGGGCGAAGCCCTCGGGCGCGCTGGTCGCCTCGTGAAACTCGGCATCGCTCTCCACGTTGTCAGCACCGGCCTCCAGCGCCGCCTCGAAGAACGCATCGGCGCCGGCCACCTTGGCCGGATACCGCACCACGCCCTTGCGCTCGAACATGAACGAGACGCTGTTGGTTTCGCCCAAGGCCCCGCCATGCTTGCTGAAGGCGGAACGAATGTCGGAGGCGGTGCGGTTGCGGTTATCGGTCAGGACCTCGACGAGGATGGCGACACCGCCAGGGCCATAGCCCTCGTAGCGCATCTCTTCGTAGCTGGTCGCGTCCTCGCCGCCTGCACCCCGCTTGATCGCCCGCTCCACCGTGTCCTTCGACATGTTCGCGGCGCGGGCCGCGACAAGGGCGGCGCGCAACCGCGGGTTTGCGTTGGGGTCGGGCAGGCCGCTGCGCGCGGCGGTGGTCAATTCCCGGATCAGCTTGGTGAAGACCTTGGCGCGCTTCGCGTCCTGCGCGCCCTTGCGGTACATGATGTTCTTGAATTGCGAATGACCGGACATCTTCGTTGGACCCCGAATCAGCAACGAGGCCGACGCATCCTGTGCCGGACGGCGGAGGCCAAGCCGTGGTAACGGTTAAAGCGCCAATATGGCAAGAATTGGGCGGGTTCTAACCGGATTCTACCCTTCTGCCAAGGACTTCCCCCCGTCGCGCCGGGAGGCGGGCTAAGCCGGCCGGTCGGGCGTCAGAACCCCACCCTCGCGGAAGGGCCGGGCAATTCGCGCCAGGCCCGTCAGATCGTCGGTTTCCACGAACAGGCCCGAGAGGGTCGCCGGCCCCATGGCCGGCACCATGCGCTCGGTCGGAAGCTTGGTGGTGAAACGGGCGATGGGCGCCGCCTTGTCCATGCCGATGACCGAATCGTAGTCGCCGCACATGCCCGCATCGCTCATATAGGCGGTCCCGCCGGAAAGGACACGCGCGTCGGCCGTGGGCACATGGGTGTGGGTCCCGACCACGACGCTCACCCGCCCGTCCAGAAAATGCCCCATGGCCTGCTTCTCGCTGGTCGCCTCGGCATGCAGGTCGATCAGGATCGCGTCCGCCGTCTCGCCGAGGCGATAGCCGGAGAGCCGGTTGACGACGGCAGCGAAGGGATCGTCGAGGGCATCCATGAACAGGCGGCCCATCACGTTCACCACCAGGACGCGCTTTCCCCCTGCGGTCTCGTAGAGACCGAAGCCGTGGCCGGGCGTGCCGGGCGGGAAATTGTCGGGGCGCAACAGGCGCGGATGCCGGTCGATGAAGCCGGTCGTCTCCCGCTGATCCCAGACATGGTTGCCGGTGGTGATGACATCGGTGCCGGCGGCATAGAGCTGGTTGCAAATCTGCTCGGTGATGCCGAAGCCGCCGGCGGCGTTCTCGCCATTGACGACAACGAAGTCGAGAGCGAGTTCGCGGCGCAAGCGCGGCAGCTGCTCGATTGCCGCCATTCGGCCGGCACGGCCGACCAGATCGCCGAGGAAAAGGAGTCGCATGACCGGCCCCTAGCCTCAGGCGACCCGTTGCAAGGAACGCTCAGTGGCGATCCAGTCGAGGCGCTGGTCATAATGAGCGCGCGGCACCGCCTCGACCTCCTGTCCGGCATAGGCAAAGCCGACGGCGGTCACCCCGCCACCGGCGTCCCGGAGCTTGGCCAGCGTCCGGTCATAGAAGCCGCCGCCATAGCCGAGGCGATATCCCTGGCGATCGAAGGCAAGCAGCGGCACGATCAGAAGGTTCGGCGTGAGCTCCGGCTCCTCGGGCGAGGGCACTTCGGTCTTGAAGCCGCCGGGAACCAGGCGGGTTCCCGGCCTCCAGCGTCGGAACACAAGCGGCGCGCCCTTGGCCACCACCACGGGCAGACCGATGGCAATCCCGGTGGCATGCAAGCGCTCCATCAGCGGGCGCGGGTCGATCTCGTCGCCCATAGGCCAAAAGGCCGAAACGATGCTGCCTGGCGTGACCGTGATTCCGGCCAGGAACAGCAACCCCGCCTTGGCACCCGCCGCCGCCGGCGCTTCGGCCCGAGCCAACGTCTCGCGCCGGGCGAAAGCCGCCCGGCGGAATTCGAGCTTGTCTTGAATGAGAGATGCGGGCGGAGCCGTCGGGGCCGATGGCACGACTTGATCCTCTGTGGCCTGCCAATGCAGGTGGGCGCCATATGCCGAGACCAGGGTCCCGGTAGTGACAGCTCCCTCGAGGTTGTTATTGGCCCCAGGGATTTAGCGGCCTGTCATGCTCGACAGCGCCCGCCCGAGGAAAATCTATGCGGCTTCCACGCGGGCGGCAATAGCTTCCACCCGGCTGGCCAGGATTTCGAGCGAGTGCGCGAGCCTGTCCTCCTCGCCGTCGCCGCCGGCAAGACGCGCCAGCTCTCCCTTGGCGGCGGAGAGCTCATCGGCGATTAGAAGGGCCGCCATCAACAGGAGCCTCGCGTCGCCGATCTGGCCGACGGATTGGGCAAGGCGCTCCACCCGATGAGCAAGGTCCTTGGCCAGCGCGCCGACCGCTTCCTCTTGTCCGTCATCGCAAGCGACGTCATAGCCGCGATTGTTGATGATAATGTGGACCTTGCCCATCCTATCCCTCCGCGACGATCTTCAGGCGTTCGATGACCGAATCGAGTCGGGCCGCGACGTTGCGCGCCTCGGCCTGGAGCGTCGCATTGCGGCCGCGCAGCTCGCGCATCTCCGAGGAGACGCGGCCGCGGTCGGCATCGGCCGCCTGGGCGCGGGTGCTCGTCGCGGCCTCAAGTCGGCTGAGGGCGGCGTCCATTCGGTCGAGAGCCTGGGCGAGACGCAAGATCACGTGGGATTTCCGACCCCGGACAAGCTTTTACTGCCTGTGCTTGACGTGGCGGATCATATGGCTCGGCGGCGGGGGGCGTCAATGCGTCGAGCCATGGGCCGCCCGGCCGTGGACAGGCGGGATCGTCGCAGATCCAAGACTCAAGTTGACGGTGATGGCGGTGGGCGCCATGTTGCGCCGCCTTCGTCTTAAGGAGCGCGTCGATCTCGTCGGCGCCGCGTTGTTCGCCCAGGAAACGAGGGGCTAGGTTACGAGGCCGACATGGACGCTTCCCTCAGCCCCCAAGTCCAGCACCGCGACCTCGCCAATGCCATCCGCGCACTCGCCATGGACGCGGTGGAAAAGGCGAATTCCGGCCATCCGGGAATGCCCATGGGCATGGCCGACGTGGCGACGGTCCTGCTGCGCCTCTTCCTGAAATTCGATCCCGCCGATCCCGCCTGGCCCGACCGTGACCGCCTGGTGCTCTCCAACGGCCACGGCTCGATGCTGCTTTATGCCCTGCTCTACCTGACCGGCTATCCGGAGATGACCATCGGGGAGCTGGAGCGTTTCCGCCAGCTCGGCAGCCGCACCGCGGGCCACCCCGAGTTCGGTCATGCGCCCGGCATCGAGACGACCACCGGACCGTTGGGCCAGGGCCTCGCCAATGCCGTGGGCATGGCGCTGGCCGAAAGGATGCTGGCTGCCCGCTTCGGCGCCGAGCTCGTCGACCATCGCACGTTCGTTTTTGCCGGCGACGGCTGCCTCATGGAAGGCATCAGCCACGAAGCGATCTCGCTTGCCGGACATCAGCGGCTGAACCGGCTCGTCGTTCTGTTCGACGACAATCACATTTCCATCGACGGCCCCACCTCGCTCTCGGTCTCCGACGACCAGCTCATGCGATTCCGGGCGAGCGGCTGGGCTGCAGAGGCGATCGACGGCCAGGAGCCTGAAGCGATCGAGGGCGCGATTGCGCGCGCCATCGTCAGCGATCGGCCGAACCTGATCGCCTGCCGCACCGTAATCGGCTACGGCGCCCCCACCAAGGCCGGCACCGCCGCGGCCCATGGCGCGGCCTTGGGCAAGGACGAAGTCGCGGGCGCCCGGCAGAAACTCGGCTGGAGCTATCCGCCCTTTGTTATTCCTGAGCCGATCCTCAGCAGCTGGCGCGGGATCGGCGCCCGCGGCGCGGCGCTCAACGCCGAGTGGCGCCGGCGCCATCTGGGGCACGCCAAGCGGACGGCTTTCGACCGGCAGCTTTCGGGCAATCTGCCGGAGGAATTCGCCGGCGCGGTCTTGCGCCTGAAGCGCGCGATCGTCGCCGAGGCGCCGAAAATCGCCACCCGTCAGTCCTCGCAGAAATTCCTGGAGGTCTTGGCCCCCCTGCTGCCCGAGCTCATTGGCGGCTCGGCCGATCTCACCGGGTCCAACAACACCAAGATCAAGGACATGGCCGCGGTGACGCCGCCCGGCTACGAGGGCCGATACATTTACTATGGCGTGCGCGAGCATGGGATGGCGGCGGTGATGAACGGCATCGCCCTCCATCGCGGCTTCATCCCTTACGGCGGAACGTTCCTCGTGTTCACCGACTACTGCCGGCCAGCGATCCGCCTCGCGGCCCTGATGAGCCAGCGAGTCGTTTTCGTCATGACCCATGATTCCATCGGCCTTGGCGAGGACGGTCCGACCCACCAGCCGATCGAACATCTGGCCGCCTTGCGCGCGATCCCCAATCTGCTGGTCTTCCGTCCGGCCGACACGGTGGAAACCGTGGAGTGTTGGGCCCAGGCGTTGACGGAAAAGCGTCCCTCGGTCATCGCCCTCAGCCGCCAGGCGTTGCCGACGGTCCGGCTCAAATTCGAGAAGGCCAGCCTGTCGGCCCTCGGGGGCTACGTGCTGGCCCGGGCCGAAGGCCAGCGCAAGGCGACCATTCTCGCTACCGGCTCGGAAGTCTCCATCGCGCTAGCCGCCCGCGAGATGCTGCAGAAGGAAGGCATCGGCGCGGCAGTCGTCTCGTTGCCCTGCTGGCAGCTGTTCGATGCCCAGCCTGAGGCCTATCGACGCCGCGTGCTCGGCCGCAAGACAACCCGCGTCGCGGTCGAAGCCGCTTCGCCGTTCGGCTGGGAACGCTATGTCGCCGACGCTTCAGCCGTGATCGGAATGAAAGGCTTTGGCGCCTCCGCTCCGGCGCCCGATCTCTACAAGCATTTCGGAATTACCGCCGAGGCCATCGTGACGGCGGTAAAATCCAGACTCTGACTGGAGGAACGATCATGCCGGTTCGCGTCGCCATCAACGGCTTCGGGCGCATCGGGCGCCTGGTGCTGCGCGCACTCCTGGAATCCAACCGCAAGGACCTGGAGGTCGTCGCCCTCAACGATCTGGGTCCGGTGGAAACCAATGCTCATCTGCTGCGTTATGATTCGGTCCATGGGACGTTCCTCGGCGCGGTGCAGACCAAGGAAGGCGCCATAGACGCCGGGCGCGGCTGGATGACGGTGACCGCCGAGCGCGATCCCGCCAAGCTGCCCTGGGCCAAGCTCGGCGTGGACGTGGCCCTGGAATGCACCGGCATCTTCACGGACCGGGAGAAAGCCGCCGCTCATCTGAAGGCCGGCGCCAAGCGAGTCCTGGTCTCGGCGCCGGCGAACGGCGCCGACCTGACCGTCGTCTATGGCGTCAATCACGGCAAGCTCGAGAAATCCCACATCGTGGTCTCCAACGCGTCTTGCACCACCAACTGCCTCGCTCCCGTCGCCGCGGTGCTGCACAAGGCGGTGGGCATCGAGCAGGGATTCATGACCACGATCCACAGCTACACCGGCGACCAGCCGGTGCTGGATACCCTTCACAAGGATCTCTATCGCGCCCGCGCCGCGGCACTCTCCATCATTCCGACGACGACGGGCGCCGCCAAGGCGGTCGGGCTCGTGTTGCCGGAACTCAAGGGCAAGCTTGACGGCACGGCGATCCGAGTGCCGACGCCCAATGTCTCGCTGATCGACTTCAAGTTCATCGCCAGGAAGCAGACCACGGAAGCCGAAGTGAACGAGGCGGCGATCGATGCCGCGACCGGCTCCAACAGCCCGCTCAAGGGCATCCTCACGATCAACGATCACCCGCTGGTCTCCAGCGACTTCAACCACAATCCCGCCAGCTCGATCTTCGACGTGAAGCAGACCAAGGTCATCGACGGGCGTCTGGTCCGCGTGTTGTCCTGGTATGACAACGAGTGGGGCTTCTCCAATCGCATGCTGGATACGGCCGTGGCACTCGGCGGGCTCGGATGAAGAAGCGGACGGCGGCAGCCATCGCCGCCGTCATCGTCCACGACCTGGCCGAAGCGAAGGCCGCGCTCGCCGCGGCCAGCGAGACCGGTCGCCGGATCGCGATCTGGAGCGCCCCCGAGGCCGCAATCTACGCCGGCACCGGCTGGTTCGCCGCCGTCGAGCGCCGCGCCCGGGCCGCCAGCCCAGGAGCCTCTGCCGAATTCGTGCTCGATTGCGGCGAGCGCGCCGACCTGGTGCAGGAGGCCTTCCGCGAGGGCATCAAGGAGGCCTGCTTCACCGGCAGGGCTGGTCTGGCCGAACGCCTCGCGGACATCGCGGCCAAGTCGCGGGCCAAGCTTCATCGTCGACGGCCGCGTGCCCTCGACCTCGGCGAGACGAAGGATCCCGGCGCCGCTTGCCGGCTTCTCCTGGGCAGCGGTTGAAAATACCGCCGGCCTCCGCTATGTCAGCCTCGCTTCCTGGTATCGGATCGCAGAAATTCGTGACTCGGGGCATTGTCGCGAAATTCTGCGTGAATCCGATACCAAAACCCAAAACGATGTACCGACATTCTGCGAAAGTCGGTACCGGGGCGAAGGAACGGCTGCCATGAAGATCACGCCGCGCGTCCGCAAGATCCTCTCCTGGTATGAGAGCGATAACCCGGGAACCAAGGCGAATCTCGCCCGGATCCTGATGCAAGGTCGGCTCGGCGGCACAGGGCGATTGGTCATCCTGCCGGTCGATCAAGGTTTCGAGCATGGACCTGCCCGGAGCTTCGCGGCCAACCCGCCCGCCTACGACCCGCACTATCATTTCCAACTGGCGGTCGATGCCGGTCTCTCCGCTTATGCTTCCGTGCTGGGCATGATCGAAGCGGGGGCAGCGACCTTCGCCGGGCAAATTCCGCTGATCCTCAAGCTGAACAGCTCCAACAGCCTCGCCACGGCCAAGGACCAGGCGGTCACCGGCTCGGTGCGCGACGCGCTCAGGCTCGGCTGCTCGGCCATCGGATTCACCATCTATCCCGCCGCCGACCAGGCCTTCGAGCAGATGGAGGAGATCCGCGCGCTGGCCGAGGAGGCGAAGGCCCACGGGCTCGCCGTCGTCATCTGGTCCTATCCGCGCGGCAGTATTTCCAAGGAAGGCGAGACCGCCCTCGACGTCACCGCCTATGCCGCACATATGGCAGCGCTCCTCGGCGCCCATATCATCAAGGTGAAGCCGCCCACGGCCCATCTCGAGCAGGCCGAAGCCAAGAAAGTCTACGAAAAGGAAAAGATCGACGGCTCGACGCTCGCGAGCCGCATCGCCCATGTCGTGCAGGCCTGCTTCGCCGGCCGGCGCATCGTGGTGTTCTCGGGCGGCGTTGCCAAGGATCTGGCCGGAATTTATGACGAGGCCCGCGCGATCCGCGACGGCGGCGGCAACGGCTCGATCATCGGCCGCAACACTTTCCAGCGCCCGCGCGAGGAGGCTCTCGCCATGCTGGACGAGATCATCAAGATTTACCAAGGCAAGGCCTGATGCCCGCGCGCTGCCAGCTCTACCTGGCAGCGCCGGCGGCTTTCCCGCCCGGCTTCGCGGCGATTCTCGCGGCAGTGCTGGACGCGGCACCGGTCGCCTGCCTTCGCCTGCCGGCCTTGCCGGAAGCGGCTGAACTCCTGCGGTTCGCTCAAACGCGCGATGTCGCCGCTTTGCTTGACGGCAACCCAGAGCTGGCTGAGCGCCTCGGCGCTGACGGCGTGCATCTGGCCGACGGCGCGGACTATGCCGCCGCCCGGCGTCTCCTGGGCGAGCAGAAAATCGTCGGCGTCCATTGCGGCACTTCTCGTCATGCCGCGATGCTGGCGGCGGACGCGGGCGCCGACTATGTCGCCTTCGATGCCGAACTCGATCTTGTTTCTTGGTGGGCCGAGATGATGGTGGTGCCGGTGGTGGCCGAGCTCGGC
>DATNJA010000154.1:0-2493 GCA_035604155.1 Candidatus Udaeobacter sp.
AGTTCGTCGAATACACCTCCGCCTATCCGGGAGAGAAGGGCTGCGGACCCAACGACGTCATGGGTTATTTCGACGGCAACACGGTGACGGCGCTGTGGACCTATGCCCAGCATTTCGCCATGAGCGACAATTCCTACGGCACGACCTTCGGGCCGTCGACGCCAGGCGTGCTCAACCTGGTCGCCGGCCAGACCCATGGCGCCGACCCCGCCGACCTCAACGATCAGGGCTACGTCGTCAGCCTCCAGGGCAGCGTGATCGGCGATGACGACCCGCAATTCGACGATTGCTCCGCGGGCGGCAAGCTCCTCGCCGTGTCGGGCCGCAACGTCGGCGACCTGCTGAACGCCAAGAATGTCACCTGGGGCTGGTTCCAGGGTGGCTTCCGGCCCACCGGCAGCAAGGACGGCAAGGCCGTCTGCGGCGCCAAGTCGACCAACCTGGTGGGCAAACCGGTCGCCGACTACAGCCCCCATCACGAGCCGTTCGAATACTACCAGCAGACCTCGAACCTGCATCACCTGGCGCCGACGTCCGTGGCCATGATCGGCCAGACCGACCAGGCGAACCACCAATACGACCTCGCCGATTTCTACGCCGCGCTGGCGCAAGGTCATTTGCCTTCGGTCAGCTACGTCAAGGCCAAGAAGTACCAGGACGGCCATGCCGGCTATTCCAACCCCATTGATGAGCAGGCCTTCCTGGTGGATGTGATCAGCAAGCTCGAGAAGTCGCATTATTGGCGCGACACCGCGATCATCATCTCCTACGACGATTCCGACGGCTGGTATGACCATGTCATGCCGCCGATCCTGAACGGCTCCGCCACGCCCCAGGACGCGTTGAACGGCCCCGGCAAATGCGGCACCGCCGGCGCCGGGGCCTATCCCGCGCGCTGCGGCTACGGCCCGCGCCTGCCGCTCCTGGTCATCTCGCCCTATGCCCGGGTGAACTTCGTCGACCATAGCTTGACCGACCAGAGCTCGATCCTTCGCTTCATCGAGGACAACTGGAACCTGGGCCGGATCGGGGACCAGTCCTATGACGAGCTGGCGGGATCCCTCGACAACATGTTCGATTGGCACCGCGCCGGGGCGAAGCCGCTGTGGCTGGATCCCAAGACCGGCCTGGCGATGCACTGAGACAGGATCCCGGAGGCGCTATTCCCCGCCGCGCCAAGCTTTGACGCGGCGGGGGTTCTGTCTCTGATCTTGGCCTCGGCCGTCTTCCCCGCCTATGATGGGGTGGCGGGTGGCAAGGGGCCTTTCAACTCATGGTAGCACGGGTCAAGACCGTCGCCTTCCAGGGCATCGACTGCCAGGAAGTGGACGTGGAGGTGCAGGTCGGGCCCGGCATGCCGGCCTTCGCCGTGGTCGGCCTCGCCGACAAGGCGGTGGGCGAAAGCCGCGAGCGCGTGCGCGCCGCGCTCCACGCGATTGGCCTCGCGTTACCCATCAGGATCACGGTCAACCTGGCGCCAGCCGACCTCTTGAAGGAGGGCAGCCATTTCGACCTGCCGATAGCCCTCGGCCTCTTGATCGTCATGGGCGTGCTGCCGGCGGAGGAGCTGGCCGATTTCACGGTGCTGGGCGAGCTCGGCCTCGACGGGCGCATCACCGCGGTCTCGGGCGTGCTGCCCGCGGCGATCGCCGCCTCGGCGGCCGGGCGCGGGCTCATCTGCCCGGCGGCCCAGGGCGGGGAGGCCGCCTGGGCGGGCGATCTCACGGTGCTGGCGCCGTCATCGCTGATCGCGCTGGTCAATCACTTCAAGGGCAGCCAGATCCTGGGCCGGCCCCAGCCCCAGATGCAGGATCTGGCGGAGCATGCCCTCGACCTCGCCGACATCAAGGGCCAGGAATCGGCCAAGCGCGCGCTCGAAGTCGCGGCGGCCGGCGGCCACAACCTGCTGATGATCGGCCCGCCCGGTTCGGGCAAGTCCATGCTGGCCCAGCGCCTGCCGGGCCTGCTGCCGCCGCTGGAACCCGCGGCCGCCCTCGAGGTCTCCATGATCCATTCGGTGGCGGGCCAGCTCGCCGGCGGCCGGCTCATGCGCAACCGCCCCTTCCGCGATCCGCACCACTCAGCCTCGCTCCCCTCCCTCATCGGCGGCGGTTTGCGCGCCCGGCCGGGGGAAGTGTCGCTCGCCAACCGCGGCGTCCTCTTCCTCGACGAACTGCCCGAGTTCGCAAGGGCCACCTTGGAAGCGCTGCGCCAGCCCATGGAAAGCGGCCGCGCCGTGGTCGCCCGGGTCAACGCCCATGTGACCTACCCCGCCCGCTTCCAGCTCATCGCCGCCATGAATCCCTGCGGTCGCGTTGCTAATCCGCCATCATTTAGCGGAGCGGAAGAGGGTAAATAATTCAAGGCGATGTCCACATCGTCCTTGCCGATGACGATCCGCTCAGTGATCTGTTCGACGATGTTCCTCTTCTCCTCCCTGGCAAGGGAGGGCCACCGGCTAT
Source organism: Candidatus Udaeobacter sp. (assembly GCA_035604155.1). Classification (GTDB taxonomy): domain Bacteria; phylum Pseudomonadota; class Alphaproteobacteria; order Dongiales; family Dongiaceae; genus DASXQK01. Next base: position 2,463 of record DATNJA010000154.1, read on the forward strand.
AAAGGTCTTTGGCCTCCGTGATGATCTCCTC
>DATNJA010000155.1:0-14419 GCA_035604155.1 Candidatus Udaeobacter sp.
TCCCGGCATGCATGGCGGCCAGCACCTTCTCCTTGATGCCGCCCACGGGCAGGACCAGGCCGCGCAGGCTGATTTCCCCGGTCATGGCCACTTCCGGCTTGACCGGCCTGCCGGTCAGTGCCGAGGCGAGCGCCACGAACATGGTGACACCGGCGCTGGGCCCGTCCTTGGGCGTCGCGCCCGCCGGCACATGGACATGAATATCGCTGTTCTCCAGCGTGGCGGCCTCGATTCCCAATTCGCGCTGCTTGGCTTTCACCAGGCTCATCGCGGCTTGCGCGCTCTCCTTCATCACATCGCCCAGCTGGCCGGTCAGCGTCAGGCGCCCCTTGCCGGGCACGACCGCGGCTTCGACGAACAAGATGTCGCCGCCGACCGGGGTCCAGGCAAGCCCGGTCGCCACGCCCGGCACGCTCGTGCGCTGGGCCTGATCGGCTTCGAAGCGTTCGGGGCCGAGGATCTCCGAGACGTCGCTTGGCTCAATGCGGGCCTCTGCCGCGCTGCCTTCGGCGATGCGCACGGCGGCGTTGCGGAAGAGTGAGCCGATTTCGCGCTCGAGATTGCGCACCCCCGCCTCCCGCGTGTAGCGGCGAATGACGGCGCGCAGCGCCGCTTCCGAAAGATGGGCCTGCCCGGGCTGGAGCCCGTTCTCCTTCAATTGCCGTGGGATCAGGTGGCGCTGGGCGATCTCCACTTTCTCCGTCTCCGTGTAGCCCGAGAGGCGGATCACCTCCATGCGGTCGAGCAGCGGGCCCGGTACGGTATCCAGCATGTTGGCCGTCGCGATGAAGACGACTCGCGACAGATCGAAGGCCACGCCCAAATAATTGTCGCGAAAGGTCCCGTTCTGGGCCGGGTCCAAAACTTCCAGCATGGCCGAAGAAGGATCGCCCTGGATGCCGCGGCCGAGCTTGTCGATCTCGTCCAGCATCATGACGCAGTCCCTGGCCCCCGCCTTGCGGATCGCCTGGATGATGTTGCCCGGCATGGCGCCGACATAGGTCCGCCGGTGGCCCCGGATCTCGGCCTCGTCGTGGACGCCGCCCAGGCTGACGCGCACGAACTTGCGCCCCATGGTGCGTGCGATGCTCTGGCCGAGGGAAGTCTTGCCCACGCCGGGCGGGCCGACGAAACAGAGTATCGGCGCATGCCCGGTCGGATTCAGCTTGCGCACCGCGAGATATTCCAGGATGCGCTTCTTCACCTTTTCCAGCCCGCAGTGATCCTCATCCAGGACCTTGCGCGCCCCGGCAATGTCGATAGGTTCGCCCTCCGTCACCGTCCAGGGCAGCTCGGCCAGCCATTCCAGATAGGTGCGGAGCATGGAATGCTCGGCGGCGGCCTCGGGCATGCGCTTCAGGCGCGCCAGCTCCTTCTCGGCATGAGCCTTGACCTCTTCGGGCATGCCCGCCTTGGCGATCTGGGCCGCCAGTTCGCCGACGTCGGACGCCCCTTCCTCGCCCTCGCCCAGCTCCTTTTGGATCGTACGCAGCTGTTCGCGCAGGATGTGCTCGCGCTGGCGGCCCTCGATGGTCTGGCGGGTGCGTTCGCCGATGTCGCGGGAAAGCCGCAGCACCTCCAGGCGGTAGGAGACGAACCACAGCACCCGGTCGAGGCGGGTGATGAGGTCGATCGCCTCCAGCACTTGCTGCTTCTCCGAGGTCTTGATGTCCATGAACGAGGCCAGGACGTCGGCCAGCGCGCCCGCGGTCGGGATGCCGGCGATGGAATCGCGCAGGCCTTCCGGCGCGTCGGGCAACAGGCGGATCGCTTCCACCGCCCGCTCGCGCAACTTCAACATCCGGCCCTCGATTTCGGCCCCGCTGGAAGCGGGCTCGGCGATGCGCTCGACCCGGGCCACCAGGAAGGGATAGCCCTCAACCAGCTCGATCAGGCGGAAGCGCTGCTCGCCGCGGCAAATCAGGTGGTTCCGGCCGTCCTGCCCGGCGACATAGCGCAGCACCTGGCCGATGGTGCCGATCTCGTGCAGGCCATCCTTGGCGGGATCGCCCGCCTCCGCGTCGCGCTGCAGAACTACCCCCAGAGGGCTTTGCGTCTTGACCGCATATTGGACGGCGGCGACAGACCTAGGCCGGCCGACTTCGAGCGGCAGGACGGTGGCTGGAAAGAGAACGCTGTTCCGCAGGGGCAGGATCGGGACGCAGCCCTCAGGCAGATTGAACTCGGGCTGGGTCCCCGCCTGCGGCCGGCCGGAATCCGTGGCCGGCCCCTGATCCGGAGCGGTATCGCGCAATTCGGTGGGATTGTTCATGGTCATCGGTAACTCTCCGGTCAGGCGATCTTACGAAGGACAAGGTGCAGCAAGCCGTCGACGAGCTGGCGCCGGATAAATTCGTAGTCGCCGGCCACCAGCGCGATCCGCCGCTCGAAGCGTCCATAGGGCAGCTCCATGCGCCGGATAACGGCCCGATCGGGCACCATGGGCAGGTCGCGCTCGCCTCGGACCACCAGGACGCCCGCCTCGACGCTCACTTGCATGCGCCTGACCTCGACGCCCGGCAGCGCAATCTGGATCAGGAGTTCCCGGTCAGTCTCGTAAACATCGGCCGGCGGCTCCCAGGTGTAGTCGGCCGCCTGTCCCGCGATGCCATAGAAGCGGCGGTGCATGCTTTCGGCGCGATCGAGGAGGCGGCAAGCCTCCGACCACATCCAGATCGTCGCGTCGTCTCCAGGCATAGGGCAATTCCTGACCGGCTGGGTGAAACATGCGGACATCGAAATTCAGCGCCAGAACCCCGGAAGGCACAGACCTTCCCTCACGGGCGTCTGCCTCCCGGTCTCAGCCGGTTCAGCAGCGCCAGAACCGCGACAGGACGGTGACGGGGCTCCGCCGAACTCAAGTGGGAAGCGTTGACGTTCTATGCAAGATGGCCGCCAGCCTGCCAAAGGCGGAGCAAATCCGACTTGCCAAGAGGTTGCGCGGTTTGCCGCCGGCGCCTGATGGGTGCGACCCGATCCGATCGCCGTCCTGCGCGCCGAGAGCGATGTCCGTCTTTCCCTCGGCGCCAAGATCTCGCTGAAGCGTTTACCCCTTGATGCAGACAAGCGGCCGCAGCATTGCCACGGTCCGGGCGAGGCCCGCGGCCTCCGCTGCGGCTACCACGGCACTCACGTCCTTATAGGCCCCCGGAGCCTCCTCGGCGACGCCGCGCATCGAAGGGCTGCGTATCAGGATGCCCGCCTCGGCTAAGTCGTCGACAAGCTTGCGGCCCCGCCAGCGCTTCAGGGCCTGATGCCGGCTCATCCGCCTTCCCGCCCCATGGCAGGCGGAGGCGAATGCCCGCTCCGGCCTGTTGGCGCATCCGACCATGATGGCCGAAGCGGTGCCCATGCTGCCGCCGATGAAAACCGGCTGGCCCGTCGCTGCGAGGCTGGGCGGCAGGTCGGGATAAGCCGGCCCGAAGGCACGGGTCGCACCCTTCCGGTGGACGAAGAGGTTCCGTCGCCGGCCCGCCACCGAATGCACCTCCTCCTTACACGTGTTATGCGAAACATCGAACAACAGGTCGAGACCGGCGGCAGGAAAGTAGTGACTGAACACCCGGCGGGTGAGATGGGTCAGCACCTGACGGTTGGCGAACGCGCAGTTGATGGCCGCGCGCATGGCGCCGAGATATCGGCGTCCCAGCTCAGAGACGATCGGGGCGCAGGCGAGTTCGCGGTCCGGCAGCACAATTCCAAGGGACGTTGCGGCGATCGCCATCTCGCGCAGGAACTCCGTGCCGATCTGGTGGCCGAGGCCCCGCGAGCCGCAATGGATGCTGACGACGATCTCGCCCTTGGCGAGGCCGAAGGCGGCTGCGGCGACCGGATCCCGGATCTCCGCGACCTCCTGCAACTCGAGATAGTGATTGCCGGAGCCGAGCGTCCCCACCTCGTCCTGCTGGCGGCGCTTGGCCTGTTCGGAGACCGCGTCGGGCTCGGCGCCTGCCATCCGTCCGACTTCTTCGATGCGATGCAGGTCCTCGGGCCGCCCAAATCCCTGGGTGAGCGCCCAGACCGCCCCGCCGGCCAGCATCGCATCCATCTCCCGGGCATCGAGCGTGATCTTGCCCGTGCTGCCGACGCCCGCGGGTATGTTGCGGACCAGGCTGTCGGCCAGCTCTGCCTTTACCGGCTCAATGTCGGCGTGTTTCAAGCCGGTCAGAAGCGTCCTGACCCCGCAAGAGATGTCAAAGCCGACGCCGCCGGCCGAGACGACCCCGCCGGCTTCGGCATCGAAAGCCGCGACGCCGCCTATGGGAAACCCATAACCCCAATGGGCATCGGGCATGGCATAGGCCGCCTCGACGATCCCGGGCAAGCTGGCGACATTCTCGATTTGAACCAGAACCTTGTCGTCCATCTCAGCCAGCAGGGCCCGGTCGCCGAACAGGATGGCGGGAACGCGCATCTGGCCGCGTGGCTCGAGCCGCCATTCATGATCGGAGCGTTTCGCCAACTGGGTCATATCCATGGCGGCCTCTCACACGTCGATCACGCATTGGGCGACCCAGAGGCCCGCCTTGTTGGGGGCCACCTCGAGCGCGGTGTAGGTCGCCCCCTTCGGCTCGACCGCTGGATGGTGGCGGGTGCGGTCGACAGGCTCGCCCCAGGCCCGGGCCTTCAACCGGTGGTCGTCGATGCTGACGGCAAAGCGGCCGAACAGCATCTTGTCCGTCGCCATCCGGTAGATCAGCGCGTTCAACCAATCGACCAGGAGCAAGCCGTCATCCGGCGCCTCGCATTCGACGGAGATCGCTCTCTCGGGCCTCACCCGCGCCGGTCCCGTTACGATTCCGGTAAGCGCCAGGGCCGCCTGCTCGAAGGCGGCCTCGCGGCTGGGCCCTACCCCGCGTATGCCGACGTCCGAGCCATGGGCAAAGCGTTCCGCACCCAGGCCATTCGCATGGCTTGACTCTCCGCCAGAACGGCGCGCCATGAGGTCCCGCGGCAGGCGTGCCGGTCTTCCTTGCCTGGAAGGCGCTTGATCCGTTTTCTTCACGATATCGGTATTTTTGCCACGTTTCGCGCATACAAGGGTTGACGCAGATCAAGGCCCGAGACAGCCATGCGCTGAATCATCTGTTCCGCAGAGCGGCCCGATGGCCGGGAATTGCCGACGGCGTAGACGGAGGTCGCAAACATCTGGCGGTATCGGGTTGCGGCCGGTTCTGAGATTTCCAGGGTCGAAGGGATGTCGGCACTGCGTTATGGCAGCCGGGCCTGCCCGCTCGCTGATCGCAAGATCGGCGCTTGAGGACGAGACGAAGGAGGAAGCCCGTCATGGAGTTTCTCAAGACCCTCGACAGACGTCGTTGCGTGCGGTCTTACCGTCGGGCTCCGCTGGATAAACGAAAAGTCCAGGCGATTCTCGACGCCGCGCTGCTGGCCCCGTCTGCTGGCGACCTTCAGGCATATCGTGTCGTGGTTGTGGAGAACCCGGAAACGAAAGCGGCCCTGGTTGATGCCGCGCATGGCCAGCACTTCATAGCCGAGGCTCCCATGGTTCTGGCGTTTCTCGCCGATCCAGAACGCAGCTCCGCGAAATACGGCCAGCGGGGACGCTTGTTGTTCTCGCTGCAGGACGCAACCATCGCCGCCGCCTACGCGCAACTTTCTGCCGCGGACTTGGGCCTTGCCTCATGCTGGGTCGGTGCGTTCGACGATGGGGCAGTCGCCAGCGCCATCAATGCCCCAAATGACTTGCGGCCTATCGCAATTATCCCGTTGGGCGAAACCGCCGAATGGCCAGACCGGCCGCCGCGGCGCTCAGGCAGCGAACTCGTAGTGAAGGAACGCTTCTAGGGCTGCAAGCCTCGGTAATCGCTTGCGCTTTGACGCCGGCCCGGCGAAGTCATAGGCATGCGATCCCGGCATGGCGGAGCCCGCGAAGAGGGCTAGGGTGAGAAATCCATCCCATGCCCCATGGACGCTGAGGCCGGCGATGCAGTGCCTGGCCTTGCGCAAAGGATCGATGAAGGAGCGACTGGAAGTCGCGTCCTTGATCAGCGCCAAGCTGGGAGAAATCGATCGGCACGAGCTCACTTGCGGTAGATGAGCCAGAAAAGCAGGCTGACCGCCAAGCTTACAATCACCGACGTGGTGATCGGCAGATAGAGGCGGAAGTTCTGACGTTCGATCGCTATGTCTCCGGGCAGATGCCCAAGACCGAGGCGCTGGATCACCGGCCAGAAAAGGCCGAGCCCCAGCAGCACAAGCCCCAGGATGATCAGGGTTCGCGGCATCGCAGGAGAGTGGAGTCCACGCCCACTCCCCGGCCCGATGCAAGGCCGGCCCGGCCCACAGCGGCCGAACCGTGATCGGTGCCTGGGTACCCGCTTCGTGCCCTCATGGACCTCACGGCGAGCAGATGTTGGCCACGGCGAAAGCGGCCCCTGCACTCGGGAATCTCCGACCCGCCATCAGCCATCCTCGGGAATGGCTTCATCGACGGCCGCACCTATCCAGGGCAGGCGTGCCAGTGCCAAGCGCCTACTTGAAATCCGACCAGGCTTTCCTGAAGCTCTCTTCCATCGCCTTCCACGCCTTGTCCGCACCTTCCCTTACGTGGTCCCAGGCTTGGTCGCCCGCCTTTTGCATCTCTGCCATCTTTTGTTGCATCGCGCCCCGGCGCTCGCGCAACTCCTTGAGCTGCTTCTCATAGGCATCCTTCATGCCCGCCAGCGGCTGTCTCGCCTTGGCTTCGAGCTTCGAAAGCTCAGAGTTCCAATTGTCGAGTTGTTCCTTGAGTTTCTTCATATAGGCGTCTCTGGCGGTCATGTCTTGCTCCTCATTCTGGTTCAATCAAACAGTTTGCCCGTCCCATGCGTTACAGCCTTGATCTAGGTCAAGGTGATCGCCGTGAGTAAAGCTGAAAATTCAATTGCTAAGCCATGAAACGGCACGCGACAGAGCGCTTTCCCCAGCGAGCCGAGGCGATCGAACGCCTCAGTCGGAGCAACCCTGATTTTGACGACCTGTGCCATGAGTATGGTCGGGCAGTCGAGGAGCTGCGGGCTCTGGAGAATTCGACGAGAACCGACGCTTTTCCGGAGGCAGAGAAGATCAAGAAGCGCAGGGTTGCTCTGGAAGAGGAGTTGCTGCTGTACATGGATAGCAACCGAGCCTAAGGCGAATGACGCGAGGGCATGAAGGCCAGCCCTGCCGAGCGATTGGAATGTGCGGGGGTGTGATACTCCTCTGCGGATCGCCCGCCGCGCGGTGGCCGTAATGCCCAGGGAGAAGTTCGAGCGAGCGGTTCATATCCCACCGCTGGGGCTGCAGGGTTCTCTAGGCCTGCCTCCTTCTGCGGAGGGGCTGGTCATTTTCGCTCACGGCAGCGGGAGCAGTCGACTGAGCCCCCGCAACCGCTTTGTCGCCAATGCCCTCGGCCAGGCTGGCCTCGCCACGCTTCTGTTTGATCTTCTGACGGAAGAGGAGGCACAAGACCGCGCCAATGTCTTCGATATCCCGCTGCTGGCGGACAGGCTCCAGGCCGCGGCCCGCTGGGCCCGCGCGGCTTCCGCGACCAGGTCCCTGCCCGTCGGCTATTTCGGGGCCAGCACCGGCGCTGCGGCCGCCTTGCAAGCTGCGGCGGCCGATAGAGAGATCGCCGCCATCGTGTCGCGAGGCGGCAGGCCCGATCTTGCAGGTCCGGGCCTCGGGCTCGTGGAGGCTCCTACTCTCTTGATCGTCGGCGGAAGAGATCCGGACGTGCTTGCTCTCAACCGCGCCGCGCAGCGCCGCCTGCGCTGCGAGAACAGGCTTGAGATCGTTCCGGGCGCCAGCCACTTGTTCGAGGAACCGGGAACGCTTGAGGCCGTCGTCGAGTTGGCGCGAAGCTGGTTTCACAACCACCTTGCCAATGCAAAGCGGACATAGGGCCGGGTATTTCGCCAATCGACCCGATACTGGCCCGCGCTTCAACGTTATCCGGTCGAAATCTCGCCCGCCCTCGCCGATCTCACGGCGGCCGTCGATCGGCGCCTCAGCAGGTGAACGGCCATTGCGACAGGCGGACTTGATCTGGGTCAAGGCGGCCGAGTCAAATCCGGCGAGAATGATTTTCGAGGCCGAGCAGGCCGATCCATCACCCCGACGCACATCGCCAACAGGAGGCAACCATGCCCGACAACGCAAGCAAGGTTCCGGTGAAGAGCGAGAAGACGTCAGCTGCGCCGATGCACATGACGGCCGCCTGGCAGCCCTTCGAAGCGCTACAGGGTCAGATCGACCGCGTGTTCGAGAACTTCTCGCGCGGCTTCCCCTTCGGCAGCCGGCTTCTCGATCTCGCGCCACTGCGTCGGCGCGCACTGGACTTCGATCTTCCATCGCCCGCCGTCGACGTGTCCGAGAAGGATGGCGTTTACGAGATCTCGGTCGAGTTGCCCGGCATGAACGAGAGCAATATCGAGGTCAAGGTCGCCGACGACGTTCTGACCATCAAGGGCGAGAAGAAGGAAGAGAGGGAGGAGAAGGACAAGAACTACTACATGTCCGAGCGGCGCTACGGCTCCTTCCAGCGCTCCTTCCAGCTCCCCGCCGGGGTCGACCAGAGCAAGATCGACGCGACCTTCCAGAAGGGCGTGCTCACGGTGACCCTGCCTAAGTCGCCCGAGGCTCAGAAGAAAGAAAAGAAGATCGCAGTCAAGGCAAAATGAGGTTGCGGCGACTTCCGGTCCTGGCCGGAAGCCGCCCCTTGCCTTGTGGCGACCATCACGCAGGAAGCATCCCGGAAGCAGTCTCTCGACCTCTTTGCAAGCCCGTAAAATGGTAGCGTTCGCGGCAATCCTTGGCCGTCCAGGAAATGTCGGTCGATCAGGCTCCAGGGCAGTGGTTCTTCCCGCCCTTCATGGCTGTTGGAGAAGTGGACGGAGATTGAAATGAACCGACCGAGCGCAAGATGCGATGCCGCCCTCTTGGTTGTCATCCTGCTCATCCTGTCAAGCGTCACGGCGCGGGCGCAGGACGCGGCACAAGGTCGGTCGCTGGCGCGCCAGTGGTGCGCCTCATGCCATTTGGTGGAACCGGGCGTTGCGGCGAGCGATGCAGCACCCCCCTTCGCTACGATCGCCAAGGACCCGGCGAACACGTCGGAGCGATTGCATGGCTGGCTTGCCGCGCCTCATCCGCCGATGCCCGACCTGCACCTATCGGGCAGCGAAGAGGATGACCTTGTCGCCTATCTGCTTTCGCTGAAGCCTCATTGAGAGTGACGCGGGCGACAACCCATCATCGCTACTGCCATTGCATCTGCGAAGTTGTCGCGCCGGGCGGTATGATCGCGGCCTGACGCGTGCCGGCACTGACCTGACGACGCGTCGTCATCGTCACTCCCCGACTCACGGGCAGATTTGATGGCCGGCCTTGCAGCCGTGGCTAGGCTAGGGCTTTGAGGACCGCGCGCCGGACAAGCGCCTCGAACAGCGGAAGCTTGTACGCGTTCTTGTCAAGCGGCGTGGCGCCGGCAAGGGCGGCATGTCCTGCTTCCCTGACTGCGCTTTCGTCGATGCGTTTGCCCGCAAGGACAGCTTCGGCCGCTGTTGCCCGATAGGGCACAGGCGCCGCCGCGCCGAGGACGATCGAGGCGCGCTTGCAACTTCCATCCCGGTCGAGTTCGAGAACGACAGCCACATCGGCGAGCGGCCAATCGAAGGATTCCTTTTCCCCCTGCCTCAGGTGAGCCATATGCAGGCTCGCCGGAACCGGCGGCAAAAGGACCGCCGTCAGGATTTCCTGCGCACTCAGATCATTCTCCCGCTGAACGTCCGTGTCCGCCGCCACGAAGAAATCCTCGAGCAAGAGTCGGCGCACCGACCCCTCGGCATTTGTAAGCTCGACCGACGCGCCCAGGGCCACGAGCACGGTGGCGGCCGTCGAGGGATGCACGATCGCGCAAGGTCTGTTGTTGAAAATCGCGTGGTATTGGTTCTCGCCGGAGATTGCGAAGCAGTGGCCGCCGCCCTTCCTCAGGCAGTGAAACTCCGTCGCCCGGAGATACCAGCAGCGCGGCCGTTGCAGCAGATTGCCCCCGAGGGTCGCGACATTGCGGAGTTGCGGGCTCGCCGAGCCTTGAATCGCATCGGCAAGAGCGGGGTAGAACCGCCGCAAGACGGGGTGGCCAGCGAGGTTGGCAAGGGTGGCCATGGATCCGATCCGCAGGCCGCCCCCTTGCTCTTCGGCAACGGCATCGAGTCCTGGAACTTCCTTCAGGCTCACCACCGTCCCGGGCGTCAGCAGATTTTCCTTCAGCAGGTCGAGAAGATCGATCCCGCCGGCTTTGACAACGGATTTTGTGCCGCCGTCGATCGCATCGGGCGAGGCGACCATGGCATCGGAAACCGTGGTCGTTGCCGCCGTCGCTGCCTCGGCGATCGTTCTGGCACTGGCCCAGGCAAAGCTGTTCACGATCACTGGCTCCCCGACGGGACCTTGCCGAGCGCTGCAAAGACTGCCGCCGGCGTCATGGGAGTGCTGCGAAGACGAACGCCGATTGCGTTATAGACCGCATTGGCGATTGCCGGTGCCGTAGCGATGTTGGAGGGCTCGGCGATGCCATAGGCGTCGGTCGCGCTCTGCCCCTGGTAATTCTCGAGGACCACGACATCGATGGCGGGCGCCTCGCGAGGGCCCGCGAGCTTGTACTGCTCGAGGTTCGGATTGACCATACGGCCGGTGTGCTGATCAAGGATCCGGTTCTCATAGAGCGCGTACGACAGCCCCATCAACACTCCGCCCTGTACTTGACTTTCGATCTGCAGCGGGTTGATCGGCCGCCCACAGTCCTGGACCGCCACCACGCGCTCGACCCGTATGATGCCGGTCTCCGTATCGACCGCGACTTGCGCAAATTGGACGCCGCCTAGATCCTGCTCTGCCAGGGCAGCATCCCCCATCCGCCGGCGAAACCCGCCATAGTCGTCGCTGCGCGAGGCCACGGCGCTGATCTGATCCGTACGCAGGCGGGCGGCAGCCTCGCCAAAGTTCATGCCGCGGCTCGGCTCGTCGCGGACAAAGATGCGCCCGGCACTTGCGGTCAGATCCCCGGTAGCGGCATTGAGGGCGAGCGCTGCTTCGCGGTAGAGCTCTTGCAGGACGCGCCAAGCGGCCGTGCGTGCCGGCGGGGTGATGGAGGCAGTGGTGCGGCTGCCATACGAGGGCGGGCCGGCCGGGAAATCGGTATCGCCGATGCGTATGGCAATGTCTTCAGGCCGAAGCCCGAAGACCTCGGCAACCACCTGGGCCAGAACCGTGCCGATGCCGGTTCCGATGTCTTGCACGCCCGAAAGCACCTCCACTGAGCCGTCGCGCATCACGCGCACTTCGCAAGCGGAATTGATTTGTACGTTGGCGCCCCAAAGCGATTGCGCTACGCCAAGCCCGCGCTTGATCGGACCGGGATCGGCGCCCGGTGCATGCCGGTGCTGCCAGCCGATCCGGTCGGCACCGATGCGGCGCTCCTCCCGCCGGACCGGGCTTGGGTCGATTCGGTCGCGCAATACGACCGGATCGATGGATAGCCGTAGCGCCAGTTCGTCGATCGCCTGCTCGAGCCCCCAAGCGCCCGGCGTATTCCCCGGCCCGCGCATAGCGCAGCCGGGCCCCGCATTTGTGAATACGTCGAACTGCGCAGTTTCAAAGTTGGGGCAGGCGTAAAGGGCTTGGGCGATGTTGCCGACGCCTGCCCCCAGCCCGACACCTGCCGTGCCGTAGCCAACGAGCGAGATTGCCGTCAGCGACCCATCCCTTCGGGCACCGATGCGCAGCCGCTGCCAAGTTCCCGGTCGGTTGCCCGAATCCATCTGCTCTTCCTCCCGGTCCAGGGCGATGCGCACCGGGGCCTGCGCCTGGCGCGACAAAGCAACAGCGACACGGCCATATTTCGAGAGCATTGATTTGGACCCGAAGCCGCCGCCCATGCCGTCGACAACCACGCGAACGCGGCTCAGCGGCAATCCGAACTCCGCGGCCAGTTCATGCCGCACGCCAGCCGTGAACTGTGTGGACATGTAAACGGTCAGACCATCGGGACGCCAATCGGCTACGATCGCGTGGGGCTCCATGCAACAATGCGTCTGCACCTGAGTACGATATTCGCCTTCGACAACGACGCCCGCTTGCGCAAAGCCCTGCGCCACGTCGCCTCGGCTGGCGACGGCCGGCCCACGGACATTGCCGTTCAGCGGCAAGCCGGTTGGCGCGGGAAATCCCGAAGCATGGCCTGGGGGCACCGATCCGCTGTCATGGACCAGTGGCGCTGTTGACTCGCGCGCCTTATCCACGTCCACGACAAAAGGGAGCAAGTTGTAGTCGACCCGAATGAGGCGCAGGGCCTCCTCAGCAGCCGCCATGGTGACGGCGGCGATGGCGGCGACCGGCGCGCCAATGTACCGGACGACGGAGGCTGAGGGGTCGTCGCTTCGGGCGACAGGAAGGACAGCACAAACGCCGGGATGGCGGGCTGCCGCCGAAACGTCGATGGCGCGAATCTCCGCGTGGGGAAGCGGCGAGCGCAGAATCTTGCCGTACAGCATGCCAGGCAGAGTGACGTCTACGGTGAACCGCGTTGCGCCGGTGACTTTGGCCCGACCATTCTGCCGCGGTATCGGCTTGCCGATCACTGCAAGCTCGGCATTGGGAGCGAGCGGCGGCGGTTCATCGATGGGGACCTGCCGGTCCACCTCGCCCAAGCCGACGCTGGCGATGCCGAAGGGAAATTTCTCTGTCCGCGTCGTCCCGTCGGCCGCCATGTTCAGGCCTTTCACGCTTTGGCCGCCGCCAGCGTTGCGGCGACGACATGGGGATAGGTGCCGCAACGGCAGATATGGCCGCTGATCGCCCTTTGCACCTCCTCGGCGGTGGGGTCCGGGCTGCGTTCGAGGAGCGCCGCGCAACTCATCACCATCCCCGGCGTGCAGAAGCCGCATTGCAAGGCGTCGTGCTCGATGAAGGCGGCTTGCACCGGATGCAATTGGCTGCCGTTTGCCAGGCCTTCGATCGTGGTGACGCTGCGCCCGGCTACCTCAACAGCCAATGTCATGCAGGAGCACACGGTCGTGCCGTCGAGCCAGACGGTGCAGGCCGAACAAGCCCCGCGATCGCAGGCGACCTTGGTGCCCGTCAAACCAAGGGGACCGCGCAAAGCCTCAGCCAGCGTCATCCGCGGCTCGACCTGCAGCGTCTGGGCCACCCCGTTTACTTTCAAGGATATCGGAACCGCTCCCGGCCCCAGGGCCGTCAGACTGCTGCCTTCTGCCGCAGCCTGCTGTCCAATAAACGCCGACACGGCATCGACCATATTCGCCCCTGCTGTCGCAAGCATGGAGCCTCGAAGAAATCTTCGACGCGAGAGCCCATGCTGCACGATAAGCCTCCCGAGGATCGGCATGTCAGAACTATTCCGGGCGCTACTTCCTGCGGTGTGACGAGGCCTAGTCTTGCTTCGTCCAGTCGGCCCGAGAAACAACACCGGGAAAGTCGTCTCTGCTCTCAAGACTAATATTTGTCACATCTGGCCGACGCGATCACATTGATCTGAGTCAAGATCGTCCCGATCCAACCAACACGGTTGCTTCAAGATTGCAGCGTTGCGCAACGTCGGCGCCGCGCGCGAAGCTCGGGCCAAGAGGTGCAGCGTCAGGGACGATCTCAGTGCGCCATCAGCAGTGGCAGCGTCGTCTGCGCCAGGACCTCGCGCGTCACCCCACCGAGGATCATTTCGCGGATGCGACTGTGGCCCCATGCCCCCATCACCAGGAGATCGACGCCTTGCCCTCGGGCATGCTCAAGCAAGGCTTTTCCGATGGATTTTCCCTGTGGATCGAGACTTTCCACTGTGGCCTTGAGGCCGTGCAAACCCAAATAGGCGGCGAGTGCCTCGCCCGGCGATGCCTTGTTGGCCGCCGGCACTTCCAGCACGGTGATCGTTTGCGCCTTTTCCAGGTACGGCAGTGAGGCGGCCACGGCCCGACTTGCCTTGGGACTGCCGTTCCAGGCGATGGCGATCCTGGCTCCAACGACTGCAGGCGGGTTGGGCGGCACCACCAGCACCGGGCGGCCGCTGTCGAACAGCGCCGCTTCCAGGCTCGCCGGAAGCTGGCTGTCCGAGGTTTCGTCCGGCCGGCCGATTACCGTCAAATCCGACAGACGTGCCGCTCCAGCGAGAACGACGGGCTCTGGCCCGGTTTCCTGGCGCCAGGTGGCCGCCGCGCCTGCCTTGGCAGCGATCCGGTCGAATGCCGCACGGGCCCTCTCAGCGCGCTCTTCGACCGCCTTGGTCATCGCCTCCATCACCTGCTCGACCATGGCCCCAGACATGCCTTCGCCGACGAGCGGGACTAGTGTGGCCGGATCGGCACGCACATGCAGCGCTTCGAGTTGGGCGTCAAATTGCTTGGCGACCAGAAGTCCCGTTCCC
>DATNJA010000156.1:0-6239 GCA_035604155.1 Candidatus Udaeobacter sp.
AGCGAACGGCGAGCTTGGCAAGCCGCATGCGCAACGGGATGTCGGCGCCGGTGCGGACGATCTCCCGCCCGACCAGGGCATCAGGCGTGAGGATGGTCACCTCGTGGCCTTTCTCCGCCAGATGCCAGGCCGTTCCCCCGCCCCGCCAGTTGCCCACGTCGTCCAGCAGCAGCAGGCGCTTGCCGAGCTTCGCCTCCCGGCGCATCACGTCCTCGACCGCGAAGACGTTGTCCCGCTCGACGCCGGGAAGGGTGGCGATGTTTGGCTGGCCGCGCTGGAAACCGTCGCCCGCCGGGCTGGAGCCGGTGGCGATCACCACCGCGTCGGCACCGAAGGCTGCCACCTCCTCCGCATCCATGGGCGTGTTGAGGCGCACCGCGACTTGCAGCTTGCCGAGCTGGACTTCGTACCACTCGATCAGATCCAGGATCTGGGTCCGCCGAGGCTGGAGCCCGGCCAGGCGGAACTGGCCGCCGAGCTTGTCCGAGGCTTCGGCCAGCGTTACCCGATGGCCGCGGGAGGCGGCGACCCTCGCGGCTTCGAGGCCGGCCGGCCCGCCGCCCACCACCAGCACGGTCTTTGGCGAGGGCGCCGGCTTGAACGTGTCGCCGTCCCACAGATACTCCCGGCCGGCCGAGGGATTGACCAGGCAGCTGATCCAGTAGTCGCGGTGGCGCCGGCCCCAGCACATCTGGTTGCAGGAAATGCAGCGCCGGATGTCCTCGGCCCGGCCTTCGCTCGCCTTGTTGGCAAGATGGGGATCGGCGATCTGGCCGCGCACGACGCTGACCATATCCGCCTGGCCCGAGGCCACGACGTAATCGGCGTTCTCCGGCGTGCGGATATGGCTCTCGGCCTGGACGCGGGCGTGCTTCACGCTCTGCTTCAGGGCCTCGGCGAAGGGCACTCCCAGTTTGTCCGCATAGAGGAAGGGCGGAATGATGCTGGTAAAGTCGAAATAGCTTCCGGTGCCGCAGGTGACGTAGTCGTAGAGCCCGCGGGCGTCGTGCCAGGCGGCGATCTCTTGCTGGTCGGCGATGGAGAGCACCTCGGGGCGCGTGGGGTCGACGCTGATGGCGACGCCGATGATGAAATCCTCTCCGACCCGCTTGCGGATGCGCGACAGGATCTCGGCTGAGAACCGCATCCGGTTCTCGAAGCTGCCGCCCCAGCGGTCCGTACGCCGGTTGGAATAGGGAGACCAGAACTGCTCGATGGCGGCGTTGTATGCCGCCATCAGCTCGCAGCCGTCATAGCCCGATTCCCGCGCCCGCCAGGCCGCGCGCACGAAGGATTCGATCACCTCCTCGATCTCGGCTTCGGTCATGGCGTGGCTACCATCGGAATCATGCATCGAGGGCAGGCCAGAGGGCGACCAATTGGCCTCGAAGGCATTGTCCCAATCGCCATGGGCGCCAAGGTGGTACATCTGCTGGATCATGACCGTGCCGTGCTCATGGCAGGCCTCGGTGATCTTGCGGAAATGGGGAATGACCGAATCGTCGTCGGCGCGGAAATTGCCCCGGGTCAGCACCGTGCCGCGATGGACTGGCACCGGCTCGACCACGATCATCGCCGCCCCGCCCCGGGCGCGTTCCCGGTAATAACCGAGATGACGTTCGCTGGGCAGGCCGTCCACGCTCATGTTGGCCGTGTGGGCGCCGAAATTGAGGCGACATTTGAGCGTCTTGTGCCGGAGCTTGAGGGGTTGGAAGAGATGGGGAAAGGGCTGGGTCATCGGTCTGGTCCTTGTGGCGCGCAATCCTAGAACAGCCCTGGCGGCCGGGTCACGCGCCGTGACTAACGCGCCGCTCCAGCCAATGGGCGAGCCGGAAGACGAACGGATTGACCGTGATCGAGATCAGGGCCCCGGCCAGGATCAGGCTCTCGGCATTGGGGGGCAGCAGGCCGAGGCTTCCGCCCAGCACGGCCAGCACGAAGGAGAACTCGCCGATCTGGGCAAGGCTGGCCGCGATCCCGAGCGCCAGGCGAAGCGGCCGGCGGAACGCGAGCACGATGAGGAAGGCCGCGAGCGCCTTGCCGACGAGGATGATGGCGACCACGGCGGCGACCTTGAGCGGCTCCTGGACGAGGATCGCCGGGTCGAACAACATGCCGACGGACACGAAGAAGAGCACGCCGAAGGCATCCTGCAGCGGCTGGGAATCCATCGCCGCCCGGTGGCTGTGGTCCGAGGTATTGATCACGATGCCGGCAAAAAAGGCGCCAAGCGCAAAGGAGACTCCGAACAGCTCGGCCGAGCCGAAGGCGACGCCGAGCGCCACGGCGACGATGGCGAGCGTGAACAGCTCGCGCGAGCCCGTGCGCGCCACCTGGTCGAGAAGCCAGGGCAGGAGCCTGGTGCCGCCCACCAGCATCACCAGGACGAAGGCAGCGACCTTGGCGAGGGTGACGGCGAGGTGGACGGCAAGCGAAGCTGGGCCAGGGCCGGTCGAACCGCCGGCGCCGGCCAATGCCGGAAGCAGGACGAGGGCCAGCACCATGGCCATATCCTCGACGATCAGCCAGCCGATGGCGATGTGACCTTCCTCGGAAGCCAGCGACTGGCGGTCTTCGAGCGCGCGGAGCAGCACCACGGTGCTGGCGACCGAGAGCGCCAGGCCGAACACCACTGCCCCGCCCGTTGACCAACCCCAGGCAAGAGCGAGGCCGGCGCCCAGCGCCGTGGCCGCGGCCATCTGGACGAGCGCGCCGGGCACCGCGATCCAGCGCACCGCCATAAGGTCTTTCATCGAGAAATGCATGCCGACGCCGAACATCAGCAGAATGACGCCGATCTCTGCCAGCTGCTCGGCCAGGCCCTTGTCGGCGACGAAGCCAGGCGTGAAGGGACCTGCGGCGATCCCGGCCAGCAGATAGCCGACGATGGGCGACAGCTTCAGGCGCGCGGCGATGACGCCGCCCACCAGGGCATAGCCGAGGCTCATGGCGACGGTGGCGATCAGCGCGACGTCATGGGGCAAGGGCGTCTCCCGCGGCGGGCGCGGTGTTGTAGCCCAGCTTCCGCCGCCGGTGGTAATATTTCCCGAAGGCTGAGAGGGTCTACATGAACAGATCCTTCCGCAGGTCTGTGCTGGTTCTGTGGTTCGCCGCGGCAGTTCCGGCCTCGACGCTCCCGGTCTGGGCCGACGACGTGAAGGATTGCCGGAGCGGGGAATCCGCCTGGTCGGATGTCGGCCACTCCTTCGACGCCTGCCGGCGCCTCGCCGACGACGGGGACCCCCGCGTCGAATACAAGGTCGCGGTGATGTACAACTACGGCCTGGGCGTGCCGCCGGACTACGGCGAGGGTTCGGTCTGGCTTCTTCGCGCTGCCGAACAGGGATTCGCCCCAGCCGAGACCGCTCTCGGCGACATGTTCCGCCAGGGCATGGGCGTCGACCGGAACTATGCCGAGGCCGCGAAGTGGTATCTCAAGGCGGCCGAACAGGGCTATGGGAGCGCCCAGCATGCCCTGGGCGCCGCCTATGCCGCCGGCAGGGGCGTGCCTCAGGACGACGTGGAAGGCTACATGTGGCTTAGCCTGGCCGCGGCCAGGTTGGAACCCAAGGCCGATGCCGATCGCGATGCGGTCGCGGCCCGGATGTCGCCGGAACAGATTTTGACGGCGGAGGAATTCGCCCGCGAGTGGAAACCGGCGCCGCCGTCCTGACGGCCGGGCTCCGCGGCGCGGGCCACAGTTCACGTCTCGGTGATTTCCGGGCGTTCCCGTCACATCGTCGTGACCCGCCATGATCGCGGCCCTGTCCGCGCCCTAGTTTCGCTGCACGGGAAGAACGCGTCCCGCAACCGGATGAGGAGGAAGCGATGCGCAAGGGGATAGCCATGGCGATTCCGGCCATGCTGGTCGTGCTGGCCGGTACGGCGTTTGTCGCGGCGGCGGAGGATTACGGCCCGCTCAAGGTGCAAGACACCTCGATGGGCAAGGTGCTGGCCGATCCGAACGGCATGACGCTCTACACCTACGATAAGGATTCGGCGGGAAAGTCGAACTGCAGCGGCGATTGTGCCGAGTACTGGCCGCCGGTGAAGGCTTCGGCCAGCGACAAGCCGGTGGGCGACATGACCATCATCACCCGCGACGACGGCAGCATGCAGTGGGCCGATGGCGGCAAGCCGCTCTATACCTTCGTCCAGGACAAGCAGCCCGGCGACGTTAAGGGCGACAACTTCAAGGGAGTCTGGCACGCGGTCAAAGAATAGCGATCCCGTTTCGGGCGAGCGGATCGGCGGCGGAATCCGGCATTGCGGCTTCCGCCGCTCTTTGCCTTGGGGCTGGCCCGCCAGGATCAGGTCCGACGCCTTCTCGCCGATCAACGTCGAATCGCCCGCATGCCGCTGCCACGCAGGGCGTTTTTTGCCAGCCAGTCGGATTCGGGTTACGATCTTTCGGGGATGATCAAGAACTACACCGATCACTCGGCGAATGAGCGGACGTTTCTCGCCTGGGTGCGCACGGCGATCGCCATCATGGCGTTCGGCTTCCTGCTGGAGCGGTTCGACCTCTACCTGCAGATCGCGATGGCGACGCTAGGTCCGAATGCGCCGCAATATCCGGGGAACGGATTCGGGCGGGAGGCCGGGCAGGCCTTGCTGCTGCTCGGCGTCGCCATGACGGCGATTGCCGCCGTTCGCTTCCTCAAGACTCGAAAGGCCATCGACAGCCCCGAGCTGCGATCAGTTACCGGCCTCAGGCTCGATGTCGCGCTCGCGGCGCTGCTCGTCCTTTTGGGACTTTCGCTGGTGTTTTACCTGGCTCACGCCATCGTCTCCCACACGTGACGGCCAGTGACCTTCGGCTGCCGGCATCGTCTCCGTGCCGGCCCCGCAGGACTCGATCGACCGGCAGACGAGACTACATGCCTCCGCCCGCGCTGCCGCCATGCCCGCTGCTGGCGGATCCGCTACCGCCCGGTCCCCCGTTCGAATGGCCTTGCATGTCCGAGCATGGTGCCGCCTCGCCGGATTGGCATGCATTGACCGACCGCTCTTGCTTCTCGCTGCATCCGGCCAGCCCCGGCACGATGATGGCAAGAAGCGCCAATACGATGGTCTTCATCGAGCATCTGCCTGCTGGGAATGACGAAGCGACCGCTGACGCCAGGCGGATGCAATCTTCCGACAACGGCGACCGGCCAACGCTCAGGCCTGGATAGTGACTCGAAGGCCTTGCCCGTCGAATTCAACATCCCGTGACGCGTCGCCTTCCCGCTCGGTCGCTTGACAGACTTCCCGGCAGCCCCGCAACGTAGCGGCATCCGAGGACAGCCAGACGGGGGAGGGATGCATGGCCGACAAGGACGATATCTCGGCGAAGGTTGCCGAGCTGCTGGACGCGGCGGCGAAATCGGTCGCGAGCGAAACCAGCGACAACTATGCCGTGCTGAAGGAGCGCCTGGAAGAGCTCGAGTCCCTGACCAGGAAATCCGTTGTTTCCCACATGAACTACGGGCCCATCGTGGACAAGCTGCAAAAAGGCAGCCTCTTGAGCGACGACGAGCTGAAGACCCTGAGGGCCATGATCGTTGGGGCGGCCGACTACTATCTGAAATACGATGACGACTTTGCGCGCAGCAAGGCGGAGCTTGCGAAAGTACTCGATCAGATCCGACCGCTTCAGACCGGCGGGCTCGATGCCGACGCGCTCATGCATCTGGGGGTGCTATGCCGCGAGGCCCAGAGCGCCCTGATCCCGACCGCCTACTATCTGGAGCAGAAGGAATGCGCGGCCAGGTTCGAGGCAGCGACCCATGGCTCCATAGACCGAAACGCTGCGGGCGTGCTGGCGCGGATTGTTCGGGACCTGGCCGCTCGTTAGGCGGAATGGCTTGTCGACGCGAGATCGCCTGCGAACCCGCCGGCTCGAGATGGCCGGGCGCTACCGACTGACCTTGCCGCACCAGCCGGGCAGATAGTCCGCGTCCGCGCTCCCGGCCAGCCGGCACGCCTCCTTCAGCGCCGCCGGGAAATCCTTCTCGACCAACTTGCGCTTGACGCGCCGGCGAAGGAAATCGGCCCACAGGAATTCGCTGAAGGGCGTCGTGTCCTTGGCAAAGCCGCCGGCGAGGCGCAATTCGCCGGCCAGGGAACGGAACGGATCGTCGATCAAGCCGGTGACCGATTTCGGGATGTCGTCGTACCCGCGCCTGCGCCCTTCGTCGTCGAACGGGTGCATCCAGTCGTGGTTGTCGAGCACGAACCAGAAGGCGGCAGGCGCG
>DATNJA010000157.1:0-11419 GCA_035604155.1 Candidatus Udaeobacter sp.
CGAGAGATGGGACCAGCCGTCCTTCGATCCCGACTACGACACCATGCCCTTTTCGGCGTTCGAGCCCATGGTTCGCCGACTCTTCGCCCGCAAGCCGTTCAAGTACGGCAGCGAGAGCTGAACCAGTTCTAGGATCAGACGACGCGGCGCAAGAGCTGCGATCTGCGGGCGAAAATCACAAGGGCGAAGGTCGCCGGCACCGCGATCAGGCCCACCAGCAGGTATTTGCCCACTGCCGGGATATCGAGACCGGCAAACGCATATTGAAGCGCCACGACCAGCGGCAAATGGAACAGGTAGACGCCATAGCTGGCACCGGAAAGCCGCTCGAGGAAGGGCGTGCGAAAATCGAGATGCTCGCGGAAAAGCACCGGCAGGCCGAAGCAGAAGCCGAAGCAGGTCAGCGTCTCCCAGCAGGGAAAGAGGGTCGCCAGCTTGGTGGTGCCTCCGGTGCTGAAGAAGGAATGGCCTGAGAGAACCGCGGCGATGAAGACCAAGCCGCCGGCGAGGCCGAGGGCAAGCCACCGATAGCCCTGGGCCGCGGGGAGATTGGCAAGCCAGCCGTTCCTGAAGGCGAGCACGCCCAGGGTGAAACACGTGAAGTCCCGCGGCAGGTCGCCAGGCGAGAGCTGCAGCACCCCCAGGAAAGCGCCCCACCGGTAGATCGGATAGTCGAGCCTGATCCACCAGGAGGCGGCGGCGACAAGGATCATCATCGGTACCAGCAGGAAGAGGCTCGGCCGATGCAGCCGACCGAGCCGCGGCAGCGCCAGGTGGTGCTTGACCCAGCGCCAGCCCGCATAGAGCAGGGAATAGACCAGCAGCATCTCGGTGAACCAGAGATGGCCGATCTGGCGGTCGGGCCAGGCCGGCCCGCTCCAATCGGCCGGCCGATGGCCTTTGATGCCCCAGTAGATGTGATAGGCGTAGTCGAAGAAACCGATCGGCGGATAGCCGCGGAAGTTGAGGTAATAGGCGTACATCAGCGGGGGAAACACGAACACCAGGAAGCCCAGGATCGGCAGGCCCAGGCGCAGGAACCGGTCCTTCAAGTAGCTGCCGGCACCCTTCCGATCGAAGACATAGGGCATGAAGTAGCCCGCGATGAGGAAGAACAGGCTCATCCGGAAGCTGCGGTTGACGATAAAGAATGCGTCCAGCAAAGGCTGCTGGCGGGCATCGGCGACGTACCACCAGTTGCCCGGCGCGTAGGCGAAGCCCGCATGCTGAAGCACGATCAGCACGGTCAGCGCGACGCGCAGATTGTCCATGAAATGCAGGCGCCGGCCCGGCGCCGTCGGCGCATGCAGGCTGGCGACCATGGGGATCGCGTCGGCCCGAGCGCCGCCCGGAGCTGCCGCCAATGCCGCGTCAGACGCCCCGGTGCTGTCTGCCATCGTCCAGGCCGAAGGGCAGTTGCGGCAGGCCTCGCTCCCGGCGCGGCGTCTTGCCGAAGAAGTCGCGATAGCATTTGGAAAAATGGGAGGCCGAGACGAAACCGCAGGCGAGCGCCACGTCGATCACCGACATGTTGGTCTGCAGCAGCAGCAGGCGCGCCCGGTTGAGGCGCAGCTCGACGTAGTAGCGCGCGGGCGACCGGTTCAGATATTTGCGGAACAGGCGTTCGAGCTGGCGCGTCGAGAGCCCGGCGGCGGCGGCAAGCTGGCCGCGTTCCAGGGGCTCCTCCAGATTGGCCTCCATCTGGCGGATGACCCGGATCAGCTTCGGGTGACGGACGCCAAGACGCGCCGGCAGGGCCATGCGCTGATGATCGTGCCGGTCGCGGATGCGCTCATGCATGAACTGCTCGGAGACGGCGGTGGCCAGTTCATGGCCGTGCTGGAGAGCGATCATGTTGAGCATCATGTCGAGGGCCGCGGTGCCGCCCGAGCAGGTGAAGCGGTTGCGGTCGACCTCGAACAGCTCCGAGGTCACCTGGATGTCGGGAAAATCCTCGGCGAAGCCGGCGATGTTCTCCCAATGGATGGTGCAGCGGTAACCGTCGAGCAGCCCGGCGCGGGCCAGGATATGGCTGCCCGTGCAAAGCGCGCCGATATCCGCCCCTTGCCGGTCGAGCCGGCGCAAGCCCGCGAAGAGTGTGCGATCCTGGAACAGATGGCCTTCGATGCCGCTGCACAGGATGACGGTGCCGAAGCCGACAGTTTGGTCGAGGTCGCCATTGGGCGTAAGCGCGATGCCGTTGCTGGCGGCCACCGGCTTGCCGTCGGTGGAAAACAGGCGCCAGGCGTAAAGGTCGCGGCCGGCCGCCCGGTTGGCCAGGCGTAACGGCTCGACCGCCGAGGTAAAGGCGATCATGGAGAAATTCGGCACCAGGATGAAGCCGATGCGCTGAGGCAGTTCCGAAGAGGCGGCGCCGAACATTCCTATTGCCGCTCGAGGGTCGCCCGGCTGGACGGCAGCCGGTCTTCGCCCATTGTGCCCCTGCCCTCAATGGTCACTGAGGCCGAGACCAGACCCAGCGCCATGCCCAGCGGCGTGCGACCTATCATCGCATCCTTCTCCCGGGAATATTGGCGGCAGCCGGGCGGGCGACCGCATCCAACCGGAAATTAGCAGGAACATGTCGCAAAATCGATAGTGGGCGGCGTGCGGTGCCGCGCCCGTGCCGGCATGCCGTGTTGCATGGTCTGGCGCGCCGCCGTCGGATGCGGGTCTGGCGCTTGATCGACGGCGAGCGCACTGCCATTCTCGCGCGCTGTCCCGTACCGACTTTCGAAGAAAGTCGGTACGTTGTTTTGAGTTCAAGTACCGGATTCACGCAGAAATTCGAGACAATGCCCGAGTCCCGAATTTCTGCGATCCGGTACCGGGAGAGCTGGATGAAGTCGCGCTATTCCATTTTCAGCCTGGCGCGCAACGCCAAGAGCTACCACGAGAACTGGACCGAAGCCTGGCGCAGCCCGGCGCCGAAGCCCGGCTATGACGTGGTCATCGTGGGCGGCGGCGGCCATGGGCTTGCCACCGCCTATTACCTCGCCAAGGAACACGGCATCACCAACGTCGCGGTGATCGAGAAAGGCTGGATCGGCGGCGGCAACACGGGTCGCAATACCACCGTGGTGCGCTCCAACTATCTGTGGGACGAAAGCGCCCATCTCTACGAGCATTCCCTCAAGCTCTGGGAGGGCCTGTCCCAGGACCTGAATTTCAACGTCATGTTCAGTCAGCGCGGGCTGTTGAGCCTCGCCCACAACCAGCACGAACTGCGCGAGCTCCACCGGCGCGTCAATGCCATCCGCCTCAACGGCATCGATTCCGAAATTCTGACCGTGGAGCAGATCAAGGCCTTCTGCCCGATCCTCGACTGCCGGCCCGATGCGCGACACCCGGTTCTGGGCGCTTCCCTCCAGCGCCGGGGCGGCGTCGCGCGGCACGACGCCGTGGCCTGGGGCTTCGCACGGGCGGCCGACGAGCGCGGCGTGGACATCATCCAGAACTGCGAGGTCACCGGATTGCGCATCGAGCAAGGCCGGATGCTGGGCGTCGAGACGACCAAAGGTTTCATCGCTGCCCGCAAGGTCGGCTGCGTCGTCGCCGGGCATGCGAGCGTGCTGGCCAAGATGGCGGGCTTGCGCCTGCCCATCGAGAGTCATCCGCTTCAGGCCCTGGTCAGCGAGCCGATCAAGCCGGTGCTTCATACGGTGGTGATGTCGAGCGCGGTCCATGTCTATGTCAGCCAGTCCGACAAGGGCGAGCTGGTGATGGGGGCCGGCATCGACAGCTTCAACTCCTACTCCCAGCGCGGCAGCCCGCCCATCGTCGAAAATCTGTTGAATGCCCTCATCGAGCTGTTCCCGGTGTTCAGCCGCCTGCGTGTGCTTCGGACCTGGGGCGGGATCGTCGATGTCTGCCCGGACGCGAGCCCGATCGTCAGCCGCACGCCGGTGGAAGGGCTCTACTTCAACTGCGGCTGGGGCACGGGAGGCTTCAAGGCGACGCCGGGCTCTGGCTGGGTCTTCGCCCATACCATCGCGCAAGACCGGCCCCACAAGCTCAATGAGCCCTTCGCCCTTGAGCGCTTCGTCTCCGGCTATCTGATCGACGAGCACGGCGCCGCCGGCGTCGCCCATTAGAGGACGGGATCCGATGTTCCTGATCGCCCCATGCTTCTGATCGAGTGCCCCTTCTGCGGCCCCCGCGCCGAGATCGAGTTCAGCTGCGGCGGCGAGGGCCATATCGCGCGGCCCCAGAACCAGGAAGCGCTCAGCGATGCCGCCTGGGCCGACTACCTGTTCATGCGCAAGAACCCGAAGGGCACCCAGTACGAGCGCTGGAACCACGCTCGGGGCTGCCGGCGCTGGTTCAATGTCGCGCGCGACACGGTGACCCACCGCATCTCGAAGGTCTACAAGATGGGCGAGCCGCAACCGTGAGCAAGCAATCCTTCCGTTTGCTCGAGGGCGGGCGCATCGACCGCGCCAAGACCGTCGGCTTCACCTTCGACGGCAAGCGCTACGAAGGCCATCCGGGCGACACCCTCGCCTCGGCCCTGCTTGCCAACGGCGTGCATCTGGTGGGGCGCAGCTTCAAGTATCACCGGCCCCGCGGCATCGTGACCTCCGGCTCGGAGGAGCCGAACGCGCTGGTCCAGCTTGGCGTGGGACCTCGCAGCGAGCCCAATATCCGGGCGACCCAGGCCGAGCTTTTCGAAGGCCTGGTGGCCGAAAGCCAGAACCGGTGGCCTTCCCTCGGCTTCGACATCGGCGGCGTCAACAACCTGCTGTCGCGCTATTTCCCTGCCGGCTTCTACTACAAGACCTTCATGTGGCCGCCGAGCTTCTGGATGAAGTACGAATACTTCATCCGGCGTGCCGCCGGCCTGGGCAAAGCGCCGACGGGCCCCGATCCCGATCGCTATGCCAAGACCTTCGCCCATTGCGACGTGCTGGTGGTGGGCGCCGGACCGGCAGGCCTCTCTGCTGCGATCGCCGCTGGCCGGCGCGGGGCACGGGTGATCCTGGCCGACGAGCAAGCCGAGCTGGGCGGGAGCCTGCTCGCCAGCGCCGATCAGATCGAAGGACGGCCGGCAGCAGTCTGGCTGGCCGAAGCATTGGCCGAGCTTGGCCGCATGACCGATGTCCGACTGCTGCCGCGCACGACCGCCTTCGGCTACTACGACCACAACTACCTGACCCTGGTCGAGCGGGTGAGCGACCATCTGACCTCTCCGCCGGCCCAGCTTCCGCGCCAGCGGCTCTGGCGGCTGCGCGCCAAGCAGGTGGTGCTGGCGACCGGCGCCATCGAGCGGCCGCTCGTCTTCGCCGACAACGACCGTCCGGGCATCATGATGGCCTCCGCGGTCTCGACCTATCTCCGGCGCTACGCCGTTTTGCCGGGCAATCGCGCGGTGCTGCTCACCAACAATGACGGCGGCTATGAGGCCGCCCTCGATCTCGCCCAGGCCGGCGGGACGGTCGCCGCCATCGTCGACCTCCGGGCCGAGCCGGGCGCGCTGCCCGTGGAGGCGGCCAAACGCCGGGGCATTGAGGTGCTGGCGGGTCACGCCATCACCGGCACCACGGGCAAGTTCCGCGTCGACGGCGTCTCGGTCATGCCGCTTTCCGGGGACAGCGTCACCGGTTCGGCGCGCACCCTTTCCTGCGACCTCGTGCTCCATTCCGGCGGTTGGACGCCCAGCGTCCATCTGTTCAGCCAGTCGCGGGGCAAGCTGCGCTGGGAGGAGTCCATCGGCGCCTTTGTGCCGGACGTATCGCACGAGGCCGAACGCTCGGCCGGTGCCTGCTGCGGCAGCTTCGGGCTCGCCGATTGCCTCACCGAGGGCCATGCCGCCGGCGCCGCCGCGGCGGGCGCTGCGGGCGACGCGGGCCAGGCTGCCACGGCTATGGCGGGCGCCGTCGAGCCGGGCCGGCTGGCGCCCATCGTGCCCTCGACGGTGCCCGTGGGCCACGACGGCAAGTATTTCGTCGATTTCCAGAATGACGTCACCGCGGCCGACGTCAGGCTCGCCAACCGGGAAGGCTACCGCTCAGTCGAGCATGTGAAGCGCTACACGACCATGGGCATGGGCACCGACCAGGGCAAGACCAGCAACGTCAATGCGCTGGGGATCCTGGCCGAGGCCCAAGGCCGTCCGGTCCCGGACGTCGGCCATACGACATTCCGCCCGCCCTATACACCCGTCGCCATCGGCGTCTTCGCCGGCGACGACCAGGGCGACCTGCTCGATCCCATCCGCCGCACGCCGATCCACAGCTGGCACGAGAGCGTCGGCGCGCCCTTCGAGAATGTCGGGCAGTGGCGGCGCGCCTGGTATTACCCGAAGCCGGGCGAAGGCCTGCACGAGGCGGTGGCGCGCGAAAGCAGGGCAGTCAGGACCTCGGTCGGCATCGTCGATGCTTCGACCCTCGGCAAGATCGACCTGCAAGGTCCCGACGTGGCCAGGCTCCTCAACCTCGTCTACACCAACGCCTGGTCCAAACTGGACATCGGCCGCTGCCGCTACGGCCTGATGTGCCATGAGGACGGCATGGTGTTCGACGATGGCGTGACGACGCGGCTGGGCGAAAACCACTATCTGATGAGCACGACGACGGGCAATGCCGCGACCGTGCTCGGCTGGCTCGAGAACTGGCTGCAATGCGAATACCCGGAGATGCGAGTCTATTGCACCTCGGTCACCGAGCAGTGGTCGACCGTCGCCATCAACGGGCCGATGGCGCGCAAGCTCCTGGCTGAGCTCACCACCGACATTCCGCTCGACAGCGCCTCGTTCCCCTTCATGTCCATGCGCGAGGGTCATGTCGCCGGCATCCCGGCCCGCGTGTTTCGCATCAGCTTCACCGGCGATCTCAGCTTCGAGGTGAACGTGCCGTCGAGCTACGGCCATGCCCTCTGGCTCGCTCTCCTGGCCGCCGGCGAGAAATACCGGGCGACGCCCTATGGCACCGAGACCATGCATGTGCTCCGCGCCGAAAAGGGATTCATCATCGTCGGCCAGGAGACGGACGGCACCTTCACGCCCTACGATCTCGGCATGGGCTGGGCGGTCAGCAAGCAGAAGCCGGACTTCTTCGGCAAGCGGTCCTACACGAGGCCCGACACGGCGAGAGCCGACCGCAAGCATCTGGTCGGCCTCCTGACCGAGAACCCGAACGATGTCCTGCCCGAAGGCGGCCAGGTCGTGGCCGAACTCAAGGACAAGCCGCCCATGATCATGATCGGCCATGTCACTTCGAGCTACATGAGCCCCAATGTCGGGCGCTCGATCGCCATGGCGGTGATCAAGAATGGGCGCAACCGCATGGGCGACACAGTCCATGTGCCGCTCCCCGACCGGGTGATCCGGGCCAAGGTGACCGAGCCCAAGTTCTACGATCTCGAAGGAAAGCGCATCGATGGTTGAGGCCTATCTCCGCCGCAGCCCGCTCGCCCATAAGAGCCTGACCGCAAGGGCGGCCGAGAGCCATCCCGACGCCGGCGTGGCGATGGGCGAGGCGCCCCATCGCTGCCAGATCGATCTTCGCGGCAATATCGGCGATCCGGCTTTCGCCGCGGCCGTGTCCGGGGTTCTGGGATTGGATCTGCCCAAGATCCCCAACCGTGCGGTCGCCGCCGGCGGTCTCACCGTATTCTGGCTCGCGCCCGACGAATGGCTGGTGGTAGGGGCGCCCGGCCGCGAGGCGGAGCTGGCGCCGGCCCTGCAAAAGGCCCTGGCCGATCAGCACGCCGCCGTGGTCGACGTCTCGGAGGCCCGCACTGTCATCGTCGTCGCCGGCCGCAATGCCCGGGAACTGCTCCAGAAGGGCACGCCGCTTGACCTGCACCCGCGGGAATTCCAGCCTGGCTACTGCGCCCAGACCGCTCTCAGCAAGGCGAATGTGATTCTGCACCAGACCGACGCCGGCCCGCGCTATGATATCTATGTCCTCAACAGCTTCGCCGACTATCTGTGGAACTGGCTCGAGCGGGCGGCGGAAGAGTATGGCTTCTCGGTGATCGACGCGATCCGATAGGCGCTAGCCTGGCCGAATTCCAAGGTTCACTGGCCGTCAAAACGACACTGGACTAAAATCCAGCGCCGGCCTCTGATGCCGGCGATCGGCGCGAAACAGAACCGCGGGGTGCATGTCATGTCGATCATCGCTTGGATTGTGCTCGGTCTGATCTCGGGATTCATCGCCAGCAAGATCGTCAACAAGACGGGCGAGGGGCTGATCCTCGATATCGTGCTCGGAATCGTGGGCGGCATCGTCGGCGGCTTCGTGTTTCGCCAATTCGGTGCCGCCGGGGTGACGGGCTTCAATCTCCCTAGCATGTTGGTCGCGGTCGTCGGCGCGGTGATCGTCCTGGTGGTCTATCACTGGGTGTTCGGCCGACGGTGAGGCTGACCGAGGTCGAGCCAGCGCACTGGTCCTCAAGCCTCGGCCGTCAGCTTCTCCTCCCTCGCCGCTTCCCATACCTCCCGGGCGGCGGTGGCGTTCATCGCCGCGATGGCGAGGCCGACGATCAGGTCCGGCCAAGCCGACAGCGTGAGGGCGGTCGCGAACCCGGCGAGGATGATCGCGACATTGGCGAGCGCATCGTTTCGCGCCGACAGGAAGGCGGCCTTGATCAGGCTTCCTTTGTGGTGCCGGTGTCGGGCCAGCACGAAGGCGCAGGTCATGTTGACGGCGAGCGCGCCAGCGCCGGCAAGCGTCAACGGCACCGGCGCCGGCGGTACTTGGGCGGCGACCTTTTCCCAGGCCATCCATAGGGTCGCCAGGCTTGGCACCAGCAGCAGCCCGGCCAGCGCCATGCCGAGCCGCCCGCGGGCTCTGAGCGACCAGCCGAGCGCGATGAGGATGAGCGTGTTGACCGATGCGTCCTCCAGGAAATCGATGCTGTCGGCGAACAGCGAAACCGAGCCGATGGCGACCGCGACCGCGAACTCGACCCCGAAATAGGCGAGGTTCGCAAGCGCGACAAACTTGACCGCGCCGCGCAGCGCAAGGTCCGGGTGATCGGCCGCTTTCGTCACGTTCCGTCCCGCTCCAGGAACGGCACCACGACTTCCTGCGTGTCCTTGCTCGGCAGCACCGGCACGATCTCCAGGCTGACCCCGCTGCCCCGCCAATTCAGTGCCCACTGCTGGATCAGGCGCAGATCGTCGCATTCCATGAGCTGGAAGCAGCGGTCGAAATTGGCCTCGATCCAGCTTCCGACATATTTGAGTCCGTCCGGCGCCATGCGCCCGCTGTCGCGGAAGCGTTTGTAGACGGGCACCGCATCCTGGTCCTTGAAGCGCTCGATGATCATGAACAGCATCGCGTTCTCCTGATGGGTTCTTGCGCCGGCCCGGTTAGCGGGAAATTTTCATCCCTCGACGCCCAGCGCCTCATCCAGATCCCGGATCAGATCCTCGGCCAGTTCCAGGCCGACCGAGAGCCGGACCACATCGGGGCCCGCGCCCGCCGCCAGGCGCTGCTCATCGCTGAGCTGGCCGTGCGTGGTCGAGGCGGGATGCAGGATCAGGCTTCGCGTGTCGCCGATGTTGGCGAGGTGGGAGAAGAGGCGCACGCTCTCCACCAGCTTGGTACCCGCGTCGTATCCGCCTTTGACCCCGAAGGTGAGCACCGCGCCCGCCCCCTTGGGCAGGTATTTCTTCGCCAGCGCGTGGAACGGACTTTTCGGCAGTCCGGCATAGGAGACCCAGGCGACCTTGGGATGGCCGGCGAGGAACTCGGCCACCTTCTGAGCATTGGCCACATGCCGATCCATGCGCACATGCAGGGTCTCGATGCCGGTCAGCGTCAGGAACGCGTTCATCGGCGAAAGGGTCGGGCCGAAATCGCGCAAGGCCACGGCCCTCGCCTTGGTGGTGAAGGCGAAATCGCCGAAGTTCTCGAAGAACTTCAGGCCGTGATAGGCGGGCTCCGGCTCGGTCAGCGAGGGGAACCGGCCGCCTTGGGACCAGTCGAAGCGGCCGGACTCGATCACCGCGCCGCCCAGCGAATTGCCATGGCCGCAAAGGAACTTGGTCGTCGAATGGCAGACGATGTCGGCACCCCACTCGATCGGCCGGCAGAGATAGGGCGTGGCGAGCGTGTTATCGACGATGAAAGGCAGCCCCGCCTCATGGGCGATCTTCGCGATCGCCTCCAGATCGACGACGATGCCGCCGGGATTGGCCAGGCTCTCGACGAAGATCGCCTTGCAGCGAGGGGTGAGCGCCTTGCGGAAATTCTCCGGCTCCCTGGGATCGACGAAATGGCAGGTCCAGCCAAGCTTCTTGAAGGAGAGGCCGAACTGGGTCAGCGACCCGCCGTAGAGATTGCGCGAGGCAAGGAACTCGTCGCCCGGCTCCATCAGCGTGAAGAAGACGAGGAACTGGGCCGCGTGGCCCGACGCGGCGGCCACGGCCGCGCGCCCGCCCTCCAGGCTCGCCAGGCGCTCCTCCAGCACCGAGACGGTCGGGTTGTTGAGGCGCGAATAGATGTAGCCGAAATTATGCAGGTTGAAGAGCGAGGCGGCGTGGTCCACGTCCTCGAAGACGTAGGAGGTCGTCTGATAGATGGGCGTGACCCTGGCACCGGTCACCGGGTCGGGCGCCGCTCCGGCATGGACGACGCGGGTCTCGAAGCCGTAGCTCGTATTGCGCGGCGGAAGCGGCCGGTCCTTCGTCCGCTTGGGTCTCGGCGCCTCGGCCGGGCGATTGCGGATGATGCTCGAGTTGACCCCGCTCCAGGAGAGCTCGCCGCCCAGCCGCCCGAACTCGATCTTGGGGCACCGGTTCATGATTACGTCCAGCCCGGCGGCCTCCGCCTTGGCCCCCGCCGGGTCGTTGCGGACGCCGAGCTGCATCCAGATCACGCGTGCGCCGACGGCGATCGCCTCGTCCACAATCGGGGGCACCTGGTCCGAAGCGCGGAAGATGTCCACCATGTCGATCGGTTCGGGAATATCCGTCAGGGAAGCGTAAACCTTCTCGCCCAGCAACATCTGGCCGGCGATGGCCGGGTTGACCGGGATGACCCGATAACCCTTGCCCTGGAGATACTTCATCACGAAGTAGCTGGGCCGGTTCCAGTTGGGCGAGGCGCCGACCATGGCGATCGTCTTCACCCGCTCGAGGATCGAGCGGATCTTGGCGTCGCTGTAGGGGATGGGTTCAAGTTCGCTCATCTGGCCCAGCGGGTTCGCCTCTCTTCAGCAAGGGGCCCTATTCTAGGCGGAATGAACGGGTCTTCCCATAAGACGGAAGTTCGCTTGCGTCATGGCTTCCCGAGAGGCTTGACTGACGGCCATGAAAACCGCCTACAACCGGATCGCCGGCCAGAGCCTGGAACGCCTGTCGGCGCTGAGCGACGGGCTCTTCGCGTTTGCCATGACGCTTCTCGTCCTCGACATTCGCGTGCCGCCAATTGAGGGCATCCATAGCGAGAGCGACCTGTGGCGGGCG
>DATNJA010000158.1:0-4275 GCA_035604155.1 Candidatus Udaeobacter sp.
CTGCCTTGCCTGGCGTGCCGACGCCGATGGTATCGCCCAGCGAAATCTCGTAGCAGCCCA
This sequence comes from Candidatus Udaeobacter sp., assembly GCA_035604155.1. Classification (GTDB taxonomy): domain Bacteria; phylum Pseudomonadota; class Alphaproteobacteria; order Dongiales; family Dongiaceae; genus DASXQK01. The sequence goes on from DATNJA010000158.1 coordinate 61, forward strand.
TTTCGGCGAGTTGCTCGGCGACTTCGGCAACCTTGGCAGGTTCGATATGGCCCTCATAGGGGCAGCCGAGGACGCAGGAAATATAGCCCCGTACACGGATACCGGCCCCTCTCGCCGCTTTGGTCACGGGCCGGAATCGATCGAGGCTCTCTGCGATGCTGCAATTGATGTTGCGCCGGGAAAAGCTTTCCGAAGCAGCGGCGAAGACAGCGACCTCCTCGGCCTTGGCGGCAAGCGCCGCTTCGAAGCCGCGAAGATTGGGAACCAGCACCGGATAGGCGGTACCCGGCCGTCGCGCGATTCCCGCCATGACCTCCGCGGCATCGGCCATCTGCGGCACCCATTTGGGCGAGACGAAGCTGGTCGCCTCGACCACCGGCAAGCCCGTGGCCGACAGGCGATCGATGAGCGCGATCTTGACCGCCGTCGGCAGGATTTCCGCTTCGTTTTGGAGCCCGTCCCTTGGGCCGACCTCCACCATGCGCAGGCGTTTGGGCAGGCGCATCACGCGGGCTCCCCAATGGCGAGGACCAGAAGCTCGACCCCTTCCTCGACCAGATCGCCCGCCGCGAAAGCAATCGATTCCACCAGCCCGTCGGCCGGTGCCAGCAGGCTGTGTTCCATCTTCATCGCTTCCAGGACCAGGAGGGTGTCGCCGCGCTTCACCCGATCGCCCTTCGAAATCCTGAGCTGCACGATCCGCCCTGGCATGGGTGCGGTAAGGCTGCCCGACGGCGCCTCGATCGACTCCGCCGCGGCCAGCGCGTCGGCGAGGTCCAGGCGATATTCCGAGCCCGCGATAAAGACATGGAGCGTACGACCACGGCGGACAACGGTTGCATCCAGGCGCCGGTCTCCCAACTCGACCCGGAGCCGGTCACTGGCCACCGGCCAAGATGAAGCAGGCCGCGCCCCCTGGCCGAAATCGAGAGTCATGCCGGCACGCCCATATCCCAGGATCACGCGGCGATCCCTGCCTGCGTCGAGAAAGTGGAACTCGCGACGGGCCTCGAGATTGAGCCGCCAGCCATCGGCCGTCTGCCAAGGCGAATGTGCCTCGGCCTCCTTTCGTCGTTCCTGGCCAACCAGCCAAAGAATCGCCGCCGCCAGTGCTTCGTCGCTTGCCACCGGAGATTCCCGAAAGAGTGATTCCTTGTGGCGCTCGATGAAGCCGGTATCGATTTCGCCCGCGATGAAGGCCGGATGCCTTGCAATAGCTGCAAGGAAGGCGGCGTTGTTGGCGAGGCCCACTATCTCGATTTCGCCGAGAGCTTCGCCGAGGCGCCGGCAAGCGGCTTCTCGGTCCCGATCCCAGACGATCAACTTGCCCAGCATGGGATCGTAGTGGATGGAGATTTCGTCGCCTTGGCGCACGCCGGCATCGACCCGAATGTGATCGCTTGCCTTCGGTACGTGAAAATGCAGCAGCCGTCCGGTCGACGGCAGGAACTCCCGCGCCGGATCCTCGGCGTAGAGCCGCGCCTCTATGGCATGACCGCGCGCGGCCACTTGCTCCTGGCTCAAGGGCAATGGCTCGCCCGCCGCCACGCGCAATTGCCATTCCACCAGATCGAGGCCGGTGATCATTTCCGTGACCGGATGTTCCACCTGGAGGCGGGTGTTCATCTCCATGAAGAAGAATTGCGTGTCCCGATCGAGAATGAATTCCACGGTTCCGGCACCGACATAGGCAACGGCGCGAGCGGCGGCGACGGCCGCCTCCCCCATCTGACGGCGAAGCGCGTCCGACAAACCCGGCGCTGGAGCCTCCTCGATCACTTTCTGATGACGGCGCTGGATCGAGCAGTCGCGGTCGAACAGATGCAAGGCATGGCCTTGGCTGTCGGCGAAAATCTGCAGCTCCACGTGGCGCGGCGAGAGGAGATATTTTTCCACCAGCATGCCGTCGTCGCCAAAGGCAGCCTTGGCCTCGCGTCTGGCGCCCGCGAGCGCAGCCGCAAAATCGGCCGGCCTATCGACCCGTCGCATGCCCTTGCCCCCGCCGCCGGCAGCGGCCTTCAGGAGAACCGGATAGCCGATGCGCTGAGCCGCCTCAGCCAGCGTCCCTTCGTCCTGCTTCGCCCCGTGATAGCCGGGCAAGACCGGCACGCCGGACTTTTCCATCAAGGCCTTGGCTTCGCTCTTGGAACCCGTGGCACGGATCGCGGCCGCCGGGGGACCCACGAAGATCAGGCCTGCAGCGGCAAGGCGCTCGGCGAAGGCCGCATTCTCCGAAAGGAAGCCGTAGCCGGGATGAATCGCATCGGCACCGGTCTTGAGGGTCGCCGCGATGAGCTTGTCGACGTCGAGATAGCTCTCCCGCGCCGGCGCGGCCCCCAGGGCAATAGCCTCGTCCGCCATCTCGACGTGGAGCGCACAGACGTCCGCTTCGGAGTAGACGGCGACGGTGCGAAGGTTGAGACGCTTGGCGGTGCGAATGATCCGGCAGGCGATCTCGCCCCGATTGGCGATGAGAAGCTTGCCGAACATTCAGTCAGGCCAGCGCGGCTTGCGCTTCTCCAGGAACGCGGAGACACCCTCGCGTGCCTCGGCACCGGCACGAAGCTTGGCGATCCGCCGCGCCGTCTCGGCGCGAAGCGCGGCGTCGATCGGCCGGCCGGCAATGTCGGCGATGAGGCGCTTGGCTTCCGCCATGGCGATGGGCGGGTTCTGGGCCAACAATGCAGCGAGCTTTCGCCCTTGCGCCCAAAGTTGATCGCCTGGCACGACGGCATCGACCAGGCCCAGGCGCTCGGCCGTCGCCGCGTCGAACCGCTCCGCCGTCAGGAAATAGCGCCGGGCCGCCCGCGGCCCGATCGCCGCGATGACGTAAGGGCTGATGACAGACGGGATCAGGCCCAGGCGCACTTCGCTGAGCGCAAAGACCGCGTCGGCCGCCGCCATCGCCATGTCGCAGGCGGCAACCAGCCCGACGCCGCCGCCTAGCGCTGCTCCCTGCACCAGGGCCACCGTCGGCTTTGTCAAGCTGTTCAGCCTATGCATCAGTTCGGCCAGACCCGCAGCATCCTTCTCGTTCTCCGCTTCGCTCGCACCGGCCATGCGCCGCATCCAGCCGAGATCGGCACCTGCCGAGAAGTTCTTGCCCTTGCCGGCAAGAATGACCACGCGCACGGCGCGGTCCTTGCCGAGACCATCGATGGCGCCGATGAGTTCGCTGATCAACTCGTCATCGAAGGCGTTGTGCCGATCCGGCCGGTCGAGCCAGAGGGTCGCGACGCCCTCGGCGATTTCAGTCGAGACATGGCTCATGGCTACATCCGGAACACGCCGAAGCGCGTCTCCTCGATGGGTGCATTGAGGGCGGCAGCAAGGCCGAGGCCCAGCACGCGCCGGCTGTCTGCCGGCGCGACGATGCCGTCATCCCACAGCCGGGCGCTCGCATAGTAGGGATGGCCCTGGCGTTCATATTGGGCGCGAATCGGCGCCTTGAACGCTTCTTCGGCCTCGCCGGACCAAGGTTCCTTCATATTGTCCTTCTTGACCTGAGCCAACACCGCAGCCGCCTGCTCTCCGCCCATGACCGAGATTCTCGCGTTGGGCCACATCCACAGGAAACGCGGCCCGAAGGCGCGGCCGCACATGCCGTAGTTGCCGGCGCCGAAACTGCCGCCGATCACCAGGGTCAGCTTCGGCACCCGGGCGCAGGCGACCGCGGTCACCATCTTGGCGCCGTCCTTGGCGATCCCGCCCGCCTCGTATTTGCGCCCCACCATGAAGCCGGTGATGTTTTGAAGAAAGATCAGCGGGATGCCCCGCTGGGCACAAAGCTCGATGAAATGGGTGCCTTTGAGGGCCGATTCGGAAAACAGGATTCCATTATTGGCCAGAATCCCGACGCTGTGGCCGTACAGGCGGGCGAAGCCGCAGACGAGCGTGGCGCCATAGAGCTGCTTGAATTCGTCGAAAGCGCTCCCATCCACGATGCGGGCGATCACTTCCCGCACGTCGTAGGGTCTGCGTGGATCGGCCGGCACCACGCCGTCAAGCTCGGCCGGGTCACAGGCCTGCTCGACGGATGCCTCGCGCGGCGCCGGCGCCCCGAAAGTGCGACCGAGATGAGCGATGCTCTGGCGGCAGAGCGCCAGGGCATGGGCGTCGTTCAGGGCGTAGTGATCGACCACGCCGGATCGCCGCGCATGGACTTCGGCCCCGCCCAGGTCTTCGGCGCTCACTTCCTCGCCTGTCGCCGCCTTC
>DATNJA010000159.1:0-11911 GCA_035604155.1 Candidatus Udaeobacter sp.
TGGCTAAGAGCCTGCCCCCGCGTAGGCGGGGGACTTCGAGGGCTCCATTGAATCCGCCCGCGCCTTCCTCTACGCCGCCTCCATCATGCTGCTCGTCCGCAGATTAGCCCGAGCTTCATGACTTTCGAAACAGACTCTAAGCTCTATCAGCTCACCAAGAGCGTTTCTCCCGCTCTCGTAGGCCAAGAAAAGCATGTAGATGACGTTTATGGCGCTCGCTTTCCGGGCAGCGTCCACGGTTGCGTTTTCTTCGTCTGCGGGGGTTTGGGAACTGGTGCCCGCCATTCTCCGCCGATCATCCCGTATCGCCTTCATATATGTATAGAATTCGGTAATGTGTGCAATAACGGGTGCACCCAAAGCCTGAAGCGCACCTGAGTTGTTTGCAAACACGGGAAAGTATTCTTCTTGGGAGACAAAGTTCGTCGATGAGCCTTCGAGTTGGGCACCCCTGACGGGCTTAATGGATGGGCCTTCGTAAAGTGCTGTGTAGCGGCTGGCCACATCAAATATGGTTCCTACGCGACACAGTGTGCTTATCTCGCTCGCGAACAAATCAACTATTCCCAATCTCGCTGAGGCGGACTGATACGCCCAGCCGATAATCAGACCGCCGAAACCAAAGGCGGGGCCAATATAGTCAACGAGAAAGCCTTGGTTGTTGCCGAAAATCTCCGGCATGTGTTTTAATACTTGCAAACTCGAGATTGATCCCGCAGGAACAGATGGCAAATTTGCGTAGAGCCACCCCATCAAGCAGCAATACAGAACAAAGAAGATGATTGTCCATATCGCTATCCACCGAAGGTCTGCTACGTGCTGAGAGGTAAAGAAGCGCCTTAATGTCGACGCGGTTTCGGTGGGCGAAACTCTAGCGCGGGTAACTGCTTCGGGAGGTATATGCCTGTCGGCCGGCGATTCGTTTGCCATGTCACGCCCCTTGCGCCCATGTTCATGAGGCTTCGAAAGGCCGCAGTAAGGACGGCGTCCTCGGGTTGTGCGGCTGTGACGGAGATGTATTATAATGTACCCGCATAAAGTGCTGCAAGAAAAATACTAAGATGCCCGAGACAGCACTGTCAGCCGATTACCCGCTCTGTTCAATATGCGTCACTTAGCGGGGCTCTTGCGAGTTACGACATGCTCGCATTGTTGGCGGGCACTGCCCTTGGCTTGCGCGCCTCGTCGACTGCTACGTAGGTGAACGTCCCGCTGGTCACCCGCTCCGCCGCGCCGCCGTTGCGCCTCTCGACCCAGGCGTCGATGCGCACGCTCAAGGACGTGCGCCCGACCCGGGTCACCTCGGCGTAGCAGCTGACCAGGTCTCCCACCAGGACCGGCTGGTGGAAGGTCATGGCCTCGACCGCCACCGTCACCACCCGGCCCTTGGCCCGGCGGACGGCCGCCACCCCGCCCGCCATGTCCATCTGGGACATCATCCAGCCGCCGAAGATGTCGCCGCTGGCATTGGCATCGGCCGGCATGGCGATGGTGCGGATGGCCGGCTCCCGGTCCCCAGGCGGCCGGTCACCTTGCGGCTGGTAGGTCATGAAATGCCTCCGATACCCAATCTATTGTAGGGCGTCATGCCCGATCATACCGCATCAAGCTTGTTTCCGCGGCACCCCATCCCCATAATCCCCCGCCCATGGCCGACCTTTTTTCCGCCAACCCGAAGCGCAACGCCGACTACTCCGCCAAGGACATCGAGGTCCTGGAGGGGCTGGAGCCCGTCCGCCGGCGCCCCGGCATGTATATCGGCGGCACCGACGAGCGGGCGCTGCATCATCTGGTGGCCGAGCTTCTGGACAATGCCATGGACGAGGCGGTGGCGGGCCAGGCCAACCGCATCGAGGTCGAGCTGGACAAGGACGGCTTCGTCACCGTCCGCGACAACGGCCGGGGCATTCCGGTCGATCCTCATCCCAAGTTCAAGGACAAGTCCGCTCTCGAGGTGATCCTGACCACGCTCCATTCCGGCGGCAAGTTCGGGGGCAAGGTCTATCAGACGTCGGGCGGGCTGCACGGTGTCGGCCTCTCGGTGGTGAACGCGCTTGCCGACAAGCTGGAGGTCGAAGTCGCCCGGGACCGGCAGCTCTTCACCCAGAGCTATGTCCGCGGCAAGCCGCAGGGCAAGCTGAAGAAGGCGGGCGCGGTCAACCGGCGCGGCACCTCCGTCAGCTGTCATCCCGATCCCGAGATCTTCGGCCAGGCGCGCTTCCGGCCCGAACGCTGCTATCGCATGGCGCGCTCCAAGGCCTATCTCTTCCGCGGCGTCGAGATCCGCTGGCATTGCGATCCCAGCCTGATCGCCAAGGACGACGAGACGCCGGCAGACGCGGTGCTGCATTTCCCCGGCGGCCTCGTCGATTTCCTGACGGCGAGCCTGGAAGAGCGCAAGACGGTGACGTCGACCCCCTTCGTGGGCGAGGCCAAGCTGCCGGAGGACCAGGGCCGCCTCGAATGGGCCATCGCCTGGCCGGTGGACGGCGAAGGCTTCCTCAACTCCTATTGCAACACCATTCCCACGCCCGAGGGCGGGACCCATGAGGCCGGCTTGCGGACCGGCCTCTCGCGCTCGCTTCGGGCCTATGGCGAGCTGGTGGGCAACCGCAAGGCCGGGCAGATCACGGCCGAGGACGTTTCCGGCGGCGCGGTGATGATGCTCTCGCTCTTCATCCGCGATCCGCAGTTCCAGGGCCAGACCAAGGAGAAGCTCGCCAGCGTCGAAGCGGGGCGCCTGGTAGAGGCGACCATCAAGGATCATTTCGACCATTGGCTTTCGGCCGACACCGCGCGGGCGGGGGACCTGCTGGAGCGGGTGATCGAGCTGGCCGAAGAGCGCCTCAGGCGCAAGCAGGATCGCGAGTTGGTGCGCAAGACCGCGACGCGCAAGCTCCGGCTTCCAGGCAAGCTCGCCGACTGCACCCGCGACGCCGCCGCCGGCACGGAGATCTTCCTGGTCGAAGGCGATTCCGCCGGCGGCTCGGCCAAGCAGGCACGCGACCGGGCGACCCAGGCCGTGCTGCCTCTGCGCGGCAAGATCCTAAACGTCGCCAGCGCCTCCACCGAAAAGCTGGCCCAGAACCAGGAGCTGATCGACCTGATCCAGGCGCTCGGCTGCGGCACCCGGGACAAATACGACGAGGGCCGGCTGCGCTATGAGCGCGTCATCATCATGACCGACGCCGACGTGGACGGCGCCCATATCGCCTCGCTGCTCATGACCTTCTTCTATCGCGAGATGCCGGAGCTGATCGAAAAGGGCCATCTGTTCCTGGCCCAGCCGCCGCTCTACCGCCTGACCCAGGGCAGCACCGTCATCTATGCCCGCGACGACCGCCACAAGGAGGAGCTGATGGCCGGCGCGCTTTCGGGGCGCGGCAAGGTGGAGATCAGCCGCTTCAAGGGCCTGGGCGAGATGCCGGCGATTCAGCTGAAGGAGACGACCATGGATCGGGGCCGGCGCATCCTGCTCCGCGTCCAGGTGCCGGAGCGCTATGGCGAGGGCGACCGGGGCGATGCGCGCAAGACGGCCCAGCTGGTCGAGAGCCTGATGGGCCGCAAGCCGGAACTGCGCTTCGCCTTCATACAAGAAAACGCGCCCAAGGCACGGGACCTGGACCTGTAGGCGCGGACAAGGAGGGAGTCATGACAAAGCTCGGCGACCTTCTCCTTTGCCTCCTCCTCGCCGGCTGCAGCGCTTCCGGCGGCGTGATCACCTATAGCGAAATGGACAGCGGCTATTCGCCCCAGGAATTCGCCTATGCCGGCGGACCGGGTGAAATCTGGACCGAGGTGATGGACAATCCCTTCACCCAGCCGAAACCCGAACTCGACCAAGCGGTGACCGATGCGATGTACGCCGCCCATTTCGGACCGGCCACGCGCTTCGCCACCATGCCGGGCCCCAACGCGCGGCGCACCTACCACGTTCGGCTGATTTTCAATGGGCCCGAGACCAACGCCATGGCCGCCTGCGGCGCAGTGCCGCCGGTCCCGCCGATCTATCGCGGCGGCGATGTGTCATTCTTCGCCGCCTTCTGCCGGGACGACCGGGCGCTCACCTTCCTGCGTGCCGCGGGCGACAAGTTCACCGGCCCGGAAGACCCGCGCTTCATCGCCTTCATCCGCGAAGCCACGATCCGGCTCTTTCCGCCGCAGAATCCGGACATGCACAATCAGCTCCACGACCACTGCCAGATGAACGATTGCTGAGCCGCTGTCCTAAACCTTTTGCGCCAGCCATTCGCGAAGCGCCCGCGTCACCGCCTCCGGCCGCTCCAGCGGCGCCAGATGGCCGCAATCCTCGATCACCACGAGACGCGCGCCCGGAACCGCCGCCGCCATCTCCTCGAGCAGACCGGGCGCCGCTAGCGGATCCTGGCGCCCGCCCAGGATCAGCATGGGACAATGGATCCCAGCGAGACCCGGCCTGCTGTCGGGCCGGGCGAGGATCGCCCGCTGCTGGCGCAGATAGGCCTTGCGCCCGACCCGATCGGCCATGGCGCCCACCAGAGTCGCCAGACGCCGGTCGCCGAGACGCATCGGGTGGACCAGCAGGTTCATCATGGGCGTGGCGCCGGATGCCGGGCGCAGCATGGCGAATTCGCCCAGCGCCTCGGGCCCCGGCGTGGCGGCGAGGAGTGCCAGGCGGCTCACCCGGTCGGGCGCGCGGCGCATGATCTCCAAGGCGACGTGGCCGCCAAGTGAGAATCCGGCGAGCGCGAATCGCCCCGGCACATCGGCCAGCACGCGGGCGGCCATGGCGGCGATGGAATCGTCGCGCGTCAGATCGCCGCAGCGCACCTCTGCCAGATCAGCCAGATCGGCGATCTGATCGCGCCACAGCCCTGCGTCGCAGAGCGCGCCGGGCAGCAGCACAAGCACCGGCTGCTTCACCATCGACGAGCTCCCGGGCGACGGGCTGCCGGGCTGCTTCTGCACTGCTCGAGACGGGGTCGTGATCGCTTCCTCCGAGACGGGTAAGCCTTGCATTGCGTTGACAAAATCCTAACTACTCCTATGATCCGCCGCAATTTTCCGGACTGACGTTCTGCCATTCGCGAACAGCCGGCCGGCGGAACAGCAAAGGACACATGAGTTTTACCGATCTGGGGCTCAGCCCCGAAGTTTTGCGCGCCATCGCCGATGTCGGCTATGTCGAGCCGACACCAATTCAAGCCCAAGCCATCCCCTATGTGCTGATGGGACGAGACGTTCTCGGCTCGGCCCAGACAGGCACCGGCAAGACCGCCGGCTTCACCCTGCCGATGATCGACATCCTGGCGAGCGGCCGGGCGCGCGTGCGCATGCCGCGCTCCCTCATCCTCGAACCCACCCGCGAGCTCGCCACCCAGGTATCCGAGAATTTCGAGCTCTACGGCAAGTACAATAAGCTCAACATGGCGCTGCTGATCGGCGGCGAATCCTTCGCCGATCAGCTGAAGAAGCTCGACCGGGGCGTCGACGTGCTGATCGCCACGCCCGGCCGCCTGCTCGACCTCTATGAGCGCGGCAAGATCCTGTTGAGCGACGTCAAGATCCTGGTGATCGACGAAGCCGACCGGATGCTGGACATGGGCTTCATCCCCGACGTGGAGAGGATCGTCGGCCTGCTGCCGCGCATCCGCCAGACCCTGTTCTTCTCGGCCACCATGCCGCCCGAGATCCGGCGCCTGGCCGACGCCTTCCTGATGAACCCCAAGGAAATCAGCGTCGCCCCGCCCGCCTCGCCGGCAGCACTCGTGGTCCAGAGCATGATCGCCGTGGATCACCAGGACAAGCGCGAGGCCCTGCGCCATCTCCTGCGCACCGAGAACGTCCGCAACGCGGTCATCTTCTGCAACCGCAAGCGCGACGTGGACATCCTCCACCGGTCGCTCGCCAAGCACGGCTTCGATGCGGCAGCGCTCCACGGCGACATGGCCCAGTCCCGGCGCACCGAGACGCTGGATCGCTTCCGCAACGGCGAGATCGCCATCCTGGTGGCGAGCGACGTGGCGGCCCGCGGCCTCGACATCGAGGGCCTCAGCCACGTCTTCAACTTCGACGTTCCGATCCACGCCGAGGACTACATCCACCGGATCGGGCGCACCGGCCGGGCGGGCCGCGAAGGCCACTCCTTCACCATCGCCTGCGAGGAAGATGGCCGCCACGTCGAGGCGATCGAAAAGCTCCTGGGCAAGACGATCCCGCGCATGGAGATCCCGGGCATCCCGACCGTCGCGTTCGCGGACGGGCCGGCGCATCGCGGGCACTACGGCGCCCGCCCGTCGCGCGGGCCCAAGCGCGGCGAGTCCCGTGAACAGGCGAGCCCGAGGCGGGCAAGAACGCACACGCCCACGAATGTCAATCACGAGACGGCCGAGCAGCCGATCGAGCGCCGGCCCGAGGAGACCGAGATGCGTGAAACTGCAACGACAGAGCCTGCCGTCACCCGGCAGCCCCAGAAGGAAGAGCGGTCCCGCAACGAGCCGCGGACCCGGCGCGACGGACGAACCCGGCGCGAAGAGCCCCGCAAGCATGAGCCGGTGCGCCCCGACCAGGCCGCCCGCGCGATCGAGAGCGACGGCGACCAGCCGATCCTCGCCTTCGGCGACCATATGCCGGATTTCCTGAAGCGCCCGGTGAAGCTGCCGCCGATCAGCAAGGAATCCGAAGCGGCCTAGCTTCGCGGCCGGCGCGCGATGTGGCTGGCACGCGGCGTCGCGCTGCTGGTGATCGACCTCCAGAAGGCGATCGACGATCCGCGCTGGTCGAAAGACGGCCCGCGCAACAATCCCGAGGCTGAAGCGAACATCGCCCGACTTCTGGCAAGCTGGCGCAAGGCCGGCCGGCCGATTTTTCACATCCGCCATGATTCGACGGAGCCGCAATCGGCCTACCGCCCCGGCCAGCCGGGCAATGACTTCAAGGCCGAGGCACTGCCCCTCTCAGGCGAAGCCGTCATCGCCAAGCGCACCAACAGCGCCTTCATCGGCACGGATCTGGAAAGCCGCCTGCGCAGCGCGGGCATCCAGGCGCTCGTCGTCGCCGGCGTGATCACCAATAACTCGGTCGAGGCCACGGTGCGCATGGCTGGCAACCTCGGCTTCGACACTTACCTGATCGAAGACGCCTGCTTCACCTTCGCTCGGCGCGATTATCGCGGGCGGCTACGCAGCGCCGGTGAAGTCCATGACATGTCGCTGGCGAACCTGGCCGGCGAGTACTGCACGGTGATGACGACGGCGGCGTTGCTCGCGGGCTGAGCCTGTCGAGAAGTCGGAGGCGAACGGTCCGGCTTCGCCCGCTCAACTCCACCCCGTAAACACGCGGAGCCCCCGCTTCTTGATCTGACCGCCGATCACGGCGCGTTGGATTTCCGACGTGCCTTCCCAGATCCGCTCGACCCGGATGTCGCGATAGAGGCGCTCCACCGGGTTCTCGCGCATGTAGCCTCGCCCGCCCAGGATCTGCACCGCCTTGTCGATCACGCGTCCCGCCATTTCCGAGCAATAGAGCTTCAAGGCCGAGGCCCGCGCGTGGACGAGCTTGCGGTCGAGGCCCTGGTTCAGCTCGGCGCCGATCCGATAGAGCATGGATTTGGCCGCCATGATCTCGACCGCGCTGTCGGCGATCATGAACTCGATGGCCTGAAAGTCGCGGATCGGGCGGCCGAACTGGATGCGCTCGGCGGCATAGTCGTTGGCGATCTCGAGCGCCCGGGTCGCGGCACCGACGCAGTGGGCGCCGAGCTCCAGCCTGGTCTCGGTGAACCAGTCCTTGGTCAGCTCGAAGCCCTGGCCCACGCCGCCCAGTATGCGGTCGGCCGGCAGCCTCACCCGATCGAAGACGATCTCCCAATGCTCGAAGACGTAGTTGTGCATGAACTTTGGCGCACGCTTCATGTTTACGCCCGGCTGGTTCTTCTCGACGATGAACAGGGTCGGCTTGTCGGGATCGCCGTCCACATGGGCGTGGACCAGGATCACGTCGGCGGCGTCGGCCGAGGTGACGAACCATTTCTCGCCGCTGAGCTCATAGCTGCCGCGCTTCAGCACCGCCGTGGTCTTGACCAGCCGCGGGTCCGAGCCGGCACCCGGCTCGGTGATGGCATAGCAGGCGCGGCGCTTGCCGGCGTTCATCGGCAGCAGGAACTCGCGGCGCTGCTTGTCGCTCGCATGGCGCAGCGGCAGCGAGGCGCCATACACCAGGGTCCAGAGGCCGTTGGTCGCCTTGCCCAACTCCTCATGCGCCAGCAGCTGCTGGAGCGGCGTGAAGCCCTGGCCGCCGTCCTCCTTCGTGTGATTGTAGCCGGCGAGGCCATGCTCGACTGACGCCTTGCGGATCGCAGCGAGAATCTTGGCCGGAAGCTTGCCCTTGAGATCGCATTCGACCTCGTGAGGGAACAGGTGGCGCTGGGTGAAATCCCGGGCGCGGGCCTGGATCGCGAGGTCTTCGGTTGCGAGACGAGTATCCATCACTAGTTCGAACCTTTCTCGAAAGGGATCACCAGGGCATCGAGGGCGAGCGGCCCATCGGGGCCCGCCGCCACGGGATTGACGTCGATCTCGGCGACGAGCCCGTCGAGATCGGCAACAAGCACGGAAAAGCGGGCAAGCGCTTCCGCGAGTGCCGCTACATCCGCCGGCGGACGGCCTCGCTTGCCGTCGAGGAGCGGGCGGAGCGCCAGCCCGTCGATGAGCCGCCGTGCCTCGGCGGCATCGAAGGGCGCCAGCGCGCATTGCTGGTCGCGCAAATACTCGATCAGCACGCCCCCCGCCCCGACCATGACCACGGGACCGAATTGCGGATCGCGCTTGGCCCCGAAGGCGAGCTCCAGGGCCGGCTTTGCCATTGCTGCTACCAGCACCTTGGGTCCGAGCCTTTGGGCAAGGTCGTCATAGGCAGCTTTGAGATGTCTCTCGTCGGCGAGGCCGAGCTTCACGCCGCCCCGGTCGGACTTGTGAAGAATGCCGGGCACGGCGGTCTTGAGCACGACGGGAAAGCCGAGCGCCCCGGCCGCCGCTTGCGCCTCTGCCGCGCTGTCGACAATCCGATGGGCGGCAACGCGAACGCCGTAGTCGGCCAGCAGCGCCAGGCTCTCGGCTTCGTCGAGGGCTGAGCCCATAGCGAGGCGCGGACGCCACCGAACCCGAAGACCTGCGGGGGCGGCTGGTGGCTTCAGCGCCGGTCTCGCCCGGAAATCGCGCCGCGCCATGGCGCCGCGGATCGCAGCCAGCCCGGGATCGATGCCGATCAGCACCGGAATGCCCGAACCGGTGATGTTCACCGCCAGTTCATCGTCGCCGAAGGCGGCCATGTTATTGATGAATACGACCGGCTTGTCGCTGCCGGCGTGCGCCCGGCGCATCGCGTTGGCGTAGCCATGATGGAGCACCCGGTCGCTGCGGGTCTCGACGCAAAGCGCGCCCAGGCCCGTGTCGGGATCGTCCAGAAGTGCCGCCATGCAGTCGCCGAAGACCTTTTCGTATTCGTGGCCGGTGCCCCAGGCGTCCACCGGATTGATGGGCTCGAGACCATAGTCGAGGCTGGCCGCAAGACGGTCCCTGGTCGAAGCGCCGATGCGCGCGAAAGGCACGCCGAGCGTCGCGGCGCGATCCACCAGCAGCTCCCGCTCGCCGCCGGAATCATGGATGCTGGCGAGCCCGCCTGCAGCCAGGCGCCGGGGCTGGGATAGAAGCAGCAGGCTGTTGGCGAACTCGTCCAGGCCCTCGACCTCGATCACGCCGTGGCGCCGGAAGAGGGCGCGATGAACGGCATCGTCGCCCACCAGGGCGCCGCTGTGGGACTTGGCCAGCGCCGCGCTTTCGGCCGTGCGGCCCACCTTGAGAGCTACGACCGGAATATCCAGGCGGTTGGCCAATTCGAGCCCGGCGACGAAACCGGCCGGATCGCGCACCGCCTCCAGGAACAGGCCGACCACCCGGGTCGACGGCATGCGGAGCGCAAAGTCGAGATAGTCGGCGGACGTGGTTACCAGTTCCTGGCCCGCCGAAACGGCGAGGCTGTAGGCGAAACGCCGGTCGTTATGGGCGAGCGCGCTGAAGGCCGAACCCGAATGGCTGATGAGCGCGATGGGCCCGGGCCGGACCCAGTCGGGCGGCGGGAAGCCGCAAATCCTGACGCCGGCTTCCTGATTGTAGAAGCCCATGCCGTTGCCCCCGCAGAGCGCCATGCCGGCGCCGCGCGCGAGCGACGCCACGCGCTGGGTTAGGGGCGGATCCCGGTCGCCTTCGAGATAGCCGCTGGCGAGAATGGTCGCGGCGCGGGCGCCGGCCGCAACCGCTTCGGTCATGGCGGCCTCGAGACGCTGGTTGGCGACGCCGAGCAGCACGTGATCGACCGCCTCCGGCAAGGCGGCGAGCGAGGGGTAGCAGGCGAGGCCCTCGATCTCCTTGTAATTGGGATTGACCGGATAGATGCGGCCCTTATAGCCGCCGCCAAGGATGCCCTTGATCATGCCGAGCCCGACGGTGCCGGCCTTGGGCGAGGCACCGACGAGGGCGACCGAGCGAGGCGTCAGCAGGCTCGCCAGCCGGTGGCCGGCGATGCCCGCCGGCGGTTCGATGTCGTTCATGGCGATCGGGCTAGCTGGATTTCGGCGGGAGTATGGGCATCTCTCCGCGCGCCAGCGCTTCGAGGATCGCCCGTTCATTTTCCTCGAGCGCGGCAAGAGCCTCTGCGCGCTCGGCCTGCAGGCGCTTCACCGCCGCCGTCATCGCCGCGGCGCTGGCTGGTTGCGGCGCACCGGAGAAATCCCGCGGGAACAGGCCGGAGAGAAAGAGACGGCAAATGCGCTTGGCCTCCTCGCGATCGTAGCTCGCCGGATCGATCATCAGATCGAAGGCGAAGCCATCGATCATGGCGTTGAGGCCGTAGCTCACGGCATCGGCGCTGATGCCGGCATAGCCGCCCTCCTCGATCAGGCGCTGGACGAGGGCGCGGGTCTCCTCGAAATAGCGGGCCTCCAGGCGCGACACCCGTTCGCGATAGCTGGGATTGGCCTGGGCCTCCGCCCAGAAGGCGTACCAGACGGCGACCTTCTCCAGGCTGTTCACCTGGGGATCGAAGTCGGCCTCGATCATGGCATCCATCTTGGCCGCGGCCGACTCCCCGGCCCTGGCGATCGCCTGGGTCCAGAAGACCTCGTACTCCTCCACCAGATATTCCAGCGTGGCGGCCAGCAGCTGCTCCTTGCTGCGGAAATGGAAGTTGACGATCCCGGGCGAAAGCCCAGCGAGGGTGGCGACGTGATTGAGGGTCAAGCGCGCGTAGCCGAACCGGCCGATGGCCAGCATGGTCGCCTCGATCAACTGGCGCTGCCGCGCCTCGCGGATCGGCGTCACTCGGGGCTGTCTAGGGGCTTCTTGCTCGCTCATCGCCAACATGCGGTCGACCGTCCAACTCCTTTCAAAATAACACGTTTTTGCAGCTGCGAAATTAAACGTTCATTCAGCATACTGGACAAATATGGACCAGAATGCTAGAAAAATTGTACAGTCATTCAAATCAATGGCCGGAACCGGCGAGGGCATGGGGCTCTCGCTGCAGGACCGGCCGGAACGGAGAGGACCATGAACGCCCCGACCCGGCGGATTAAACCGGCCTACAAGCTCGACAAGTCCACGGCCCATTACCAGAAAGCGGTGAAAGCGATGCCCCTCGGCGTCAGCTCCAACTTCCGTTTCTGGGGCGAGGGCAAGACGGTCTATGTCAAGAGAGGTAGGGGGGCGCGGGTCATCGACCTGGACGACAACTGCTACATCGATTACCGGCTCGGCTACGGGCCGGCGATCCTCGGCCACTGCCACCCCGAGGTGGACGCCGCCGCCCGCGAAGGGCAGGAAGTCGGCACCGTCTTCGCCTTGGGCACCGAGCGCGAGCTCGCTGTCGCCGAGCTGAT
>DATNJA010000160.1:0-11380 GCA_035604155.1 Candidatus Udaeobacter sp.
CGCAAGACGCTGCGCACGAGGCGGCGACCTTGCCTTCGGGCGACGATTTGCGGACCGACGCGATGCTTCGGCTTTGGCTTGAGCAACGGCTTAGGTCCGTCTCAACGAGATGTGGCATGGCTCACTCGACGACCTCGCCCAACCTTCCTTCCATCCCCTCGGGGACTCCGAGCGGCCTCGTTTCGGCCTGGGCGGATCGGCATTTCAAGTGGCTGATGGTTGCGCCGGCGGCGCTGCTTATCCTGGCGCTCTCGGTCTATCCCCTGCTGTTCTCGATGTGGGTCAATTTCGTCAACTACGACTTCGAGATTCCGGGCCACGCCTTCGTCGGACTTCAGAATTTCGCCCAAATCATCGACGATCCCCTGGCCTGGGAGTCGCTGCTCACGACGATTCTCCTGTCGCTGACCGTCGTCACGATCGAGTTCCTCCTCGGGCTGGCTCTGGCGCTCGCCATGGTCAGGATGTTCCGCGGCCGCGGCATCGTCATGTCGATCCTGATCATTCCGCTGTTCATCAGCCCGGTGATCGTCGGCCAGTCCTGGGCCTTGTTCCTGCAAAGGCCGTTCGGCCCCGCCGACTTTCTCTTAAGCCACCTGCTGGGCCATCCCGTCGCCATCAGCTGGGTGGGCGAGGTTCCCTGGGTCTACATCGCCATCGTCATCGCCGATGTCTGGCAGTGGACGCCCTTCGTCTTCGTCATCCTGCTCGCCGGTCTGGCCGCGATCCCGCCCCATCTCTATGAGGCGGCCGAGCTGGACGGCGTGTCGACCCTGCAGACTTTCTTCTATGTCACCCTGCCGCAATTGGCCCCCATCATCCTGTTGGCCATAACTTTCCGTCTGCTCGACGCGGTCAGGCTGTTCGACATCATCTTCATGCTCACGGGCGGCGGGCCGGGCACGGCGACCTACACGACTTCCTTCTACCTCTATCAGATAGGCTTCCAGGAATTCCATCTGTCGATGGCGACGGCGGGGAGCTGGCTCTTTCTCATTCTGCTTTCCATCGTCATCATGGTCCTGGTGCGACGCCTGCTGCGCGTGGAGGCCGCGTGATGCCGGGGCCCGTCAGATACCGGGTGTCAGGCATGCGGAACCTTCGGGCCAACGTCGCGCGGTTTCTCGTGATCGGCCTGTTCGTCGTCTTCGTTCTGGTGCCGCTCTATTGGGTCGTCATCACCTCGATCAAGCCCAGCAGCGACTACCTGACCGTGCCGCCGGTCTGGTTCCCGGCCGCGCCCACCATGGTTCACTACACGGCGGCCCTATTCTCCTATCGGGGGCTCCAGGGCCTGATCAACAGCCTCATCGTCGCCTCGGCCGCGACGGTCTTGTCCTCGGTGATGGGAACGATGATGGCGTACAGCCTTGCCCGCTTTAATACGGGCGGCCAGCATCTCGCCTTCTGGGTGCTGTCCCAGCGCTTCCTTCCGCCGGTCGCCATCATCCTGCCGATCTTCCTGCTGTTCCGCAGCTGGCATCTCTACGACACCCATTTCGGCCTGATCGTCGCCTACACCTTCATGACCCTGCCGCTGTCGGTCTGGATGATGTACGCCTATTTCCGCCAGCTGCCGAAGTCGCTGGAGGAGGCCGCTCTGGTGGACGGCCTCAGCCGCTGGCAGGCATTCTGGATGGTGGCCGTGCCGCTCGCCGCCCCCGGAGTCGCCGCGGCGGCCGTGTTCGTGTTCATCGCGGTGTGGACCGAGTTCTTCTTCGCGCTGATCCTGACGAGCCGCTACGCATTCACGCTGCCGACGGTCTTCCGCGCATTCCTGGGTTTCCAGGGCGCCCAGTACGGCGAGGCCTGCGCGCTCGCCACCACCTCTCTCGTCCCCTCGATCATTCTCGGCATGCTGGTCCAGCGCCATCTGGTGCGCGGCCTCACGCTGGGCGCGCTGCGCGGCTGACGGAAAGGACGCTCGCATGGCGAATGTCAAGATAAGCGCGCTGCACAAGCGCTTCGGCGGGGTCCACGCGGTCAGGGGCATCGACCTCGACATTCCCGACGGCGAGTTCACCGTGCTCGTCGGCCCGTCGGGCTGCGGCAAGAGCACGCTTCTGCGCACCATCGCCGGCCTGGAGGACATCGACGAGGGCGACATCGAGATCGGCGGCCAAGTGGTGAACCAGATGCGGCCGCGGGACCGGGACGTGGCCATGGTGTTCCAGGACTACGCCCTCTATCCCCACATGACCGTCGCCGGCAACATCTCCTTGAGCCTGCGCGCCCGGCGCATGGCGAAGCCGGAGATCGAGGAGCGGGTGAAACGCGCCGCCGAGATGCTTGGCATCGGGCCGCTGCTGGGACGCTATCCGCGCCAGCTTTTCGGCGGCCAGCGCCAGCGCGTCGCCATCGGGCGGGCCATCGTGCGCAACCCTCGGGTCTTCCTGTTCGACGAGCCGCTGTCCAACCTGGATGCCCAGCTGCGCGACGAGATGCGCAGCGAGATCAAGCGCCTCCACCAGGAGATCGCGACGACCATGATCTATGTCACCCACGACCAGATCGAGGCAATGACCCTCGCCGACCGCATCGTGCTGTTGCGCGATGGCGTGATCGAGCAGCAGGGCGCGCCGCTCGACCTGTTCGAGCAGCCGGCGAGCCTGTTCGTGGCCGGGTTCCTTGGCTCGCCGAAGATGAACTTCCTCACCGGCAGGCTGGAGCGCGGGCCCGAAGGTTCTGCGATCCGCCTTGGCGACAGCGGACCGGTGCTGACCCTCCCCCGCGGGCGCAGCCCGGCCGCGGCCGAGGACGCCAGGGTCATCCTGGGGCTCAGGCCCGAGCATGTCGGGCGTGCCCAGGCCAGTGGACCGGCCGAGGGCATGGCCCGCATCGAGGCGGAGATCGAGCTGATCCAGCCCACGGGTTCGCGCAGCTACGCCACCTTCCGCCTGGGCGGCCAGCCATTGGTGGCCGAGCTCCAGGCCCATGACGTGAGCCGGCCGGGTGAGCGGGTGGCCGTCGACATCAATCTCAGGCGCGCCGCGCTGTTCAATCCCGAGACGGGCAGGGCGCTGTGAGGATCCGGGTCCATGGCGACGGGCGCTGAAGTCTCGCGGGCCGTCAAGCTCTGCGGCACCGAGGAGGTGGACGCGCCGACCCGGCGCCTCGCCGCCGGACCGCTCTCGGTCGAGCTGGAAAACGGCCAGCTCAGATACGTGACCTTCGCGGGAACGGAGGTGCTGCGCGCCATCGCCTTCCTGGTCCGCGACGAGAACTGGGGCACCTTCACGCCCAAGATCGGCAGCCTCAAGATCGAGGAAACCGGCGAGAGATTCTCAGTCGCCTATCGCGCCGTTTGCGCCGATGACAAGCGCCGGCTCCTGTACCACGCCAAGATCTCGGGCAAGAGCGACGGGTCGCTCGCCTTCGAAGTCGTGGCCGAGCCCGAGACCGACGTGGTCACCAACCGCACCGGCTTCATCGTGCTCCATCCCGCCGGCCTTGCCGGCCATGCGGTCAAGGTGACCCATGTGGACGGCCGCGAACAGGCCGCCCGCTTCCCCACGCAGATCAGCCCGGCCCAGCCGATTTTCGACATCCGCGCCCTAGAGCACGAGATCTCCCCGGGCGTCTTCGCCACCTGCCGGATGGAAGGCGACGCCTTCGAGATGGAGGATCAGCGCAATTGGGGCGACGCCTCCTACAAGACCTATGTGCGGCCGCTCGCCCTTCCCTGGGGCTACACCCTCGCCAAGGGAAGCCGTCACGAGCAGACCGTGCGCCTCACCATTGCCGGCGGCACTGCCGCGGGCACCGGCCGGAAGGCCGACCGCCGGATCGATGTGGCGCTTAGCGGCGGGCCGTCGGGCAAGATGCCAGAGATCGGCATCGGCCTTCCCGCCGAGGAAGCCCTCCATGCCCTCGGCGCCAGCGATCTCGTCCGCAAGCTGGCGCCGCGGTTCCTCGTCTGCGGCTACGACACCCGAGACGGCCGCGGTCTGGCGGCGCTGGACTCCTATCGGCGCCTGGCCGCGGCCGCCGGGGCCGCGCTCACGTTCGAGATCATCGTTGCCGACGACGAGGACCCGACCGAGAGTCTCGCTGCCGCCGGGTCGGCCATGGCGCAGGCCGGCGTGCTGCCAGCCGCGGTGGTCGTCTCGCCGGCGGCCGACCTCAAGTCCTGGCAGCCGGGGGCCAAACGCCCGGAGCGGCCGACGGCCGAAGAGATCGCCAAAGCCGCCCGCGCGGCTTTTCCCGGCGCTAGGCTTGGCGGCGGAATGCTTTCCTATTTCACCGAGCTGAACCGCCGCAGACCCAATACTGCGTTGTTCGACTTTGTGACCCATACGACCACCTCTATCGTGCACGCCGCCGACGACCGGTCGGTGATGGAAACCCTGGAGACCCTGCCGGCGATCATCGGTTCCACCAGGAGTTTCATCGGTTCCGCGCCCTACCGCATCGGGCCCAGCGTGATCGCCTGCCGGGACAATCCCTACGGCAAGGGCATGGCTGCCAATCCCGGCAACGGCCGGGTCTGCCTCACCGACAGGGATCCGCGCCAGCGCGGCCTCTTCGCCGCCGCCTGGCTGCTGGGATATGTCGCGGCTTCGGCCTATGGCGGGCTGGAGGCGGTGGCCATGGGCACTCCGACCGGACCCTTCGGGTTCATCCATCGGCCAGCGGATTGGCCGCAACCCTATTTCGACACCCTCGACGGTCCGGCCATCTATCCGGCCTTCCATGTCATGGCCGGGCTCACCCGCGGCTCCGGCCGGCCGCTCATCGCCGCCAGTGTTTCTCAACCCAACGCTGTAGCAGCCCTGGCCTGGCGCGAAGGCGAGCGGGATGTGCTCTGGCTTGCCAATCTGACCGCCGGGCCCGTCGATCTCGCGATCGCCGGGCTGCCCGGGAATGGCGCCCGCCTTTCAGTGATCGATGCCGCCGGCTTCGAGCGCGCGACGCGGGAACCTGGCGCCCTCGAAAGCCTGGCCCGGCCGCTCACCGGCGCAACCCTCACCCTCGACGCCTATGGCGTGGCGCGCATCGACTGACACCGAACGTCTTGCAAGGATCAAGGAGAGCAACATGACGGACCATCGCCTCAAGGATTTCGCCGGCACCAAGAACCCGAAGTTCGGGCATTTCATCGTCGAGTTCGCCACGCCGGGCATCGGCCATATCCTGAAATCGGCGGGCTGCGATTTCGTGCTGTTCGATCTCGAGCATTCGGGCTTCGGCTTCGAGACGGTGAAGAGCGCGGTTCGCTATTTCGAGGCAGCGGGCGTTCCCATGATCGTCCGGGCGCCCTCGAAGGAGTACCACCACATCGCACGCGCCATGGACATGGGGGCCGAAGGCCTGATGCTGCCCATGGTGGGCTCGGCCGCCGAGGCGAAGCACATCCTCAATTGCATGAAGTACACCCCGGAGGGCGGGCGCGGCGTCGCCCTCCAGGTCGCCCATGACCGGTATCGTCCGGGCCCGGTCACCGAAAAATTCGCCGCAGCCAACAAGCGCAGCACGCTGTTCTGCCA
Source organism: Candidatus Udaeobacter sp. (assembly GCA_035604155.1). Lineage (GTDB taxonomy): Bacteria > Pseudomonadota > Alphaproteobacteria > Dongiales > Dongiaceae > DASXQK01. The sequence continues at coordinate 5,487 of DATNJA010000160.1, forward strand.
GATCGAGACGGCGGAAGGCGTCAAGAACGCCGACGCCATCGCGGCCCTGCCCGGCGTCGATTGCCTCTGGGTCGGCCATTTCGACCTCTCGGTATCCCTCGGCGTTCCCGGCCAGTTCGATTCCAAGAAATTCACCGACGCCATCAAGCGCGTCGTCGCGGCGGCGGCGAAGCACGGCAAGTCTCTGGGCCGCCTGGTGCCGACGGTGGAGCAGGGGATAGAGCTCTACGATCAGGGCTTCGATTTCATCTGCTATTCGGGGGATGTCTGGGTGCTGCACAACGCGCTGGCCGAGGCCATCGGCAAGCTGCGCGAAGGCTGCCCGCCCAAGAAGACGGGGAAGAAGTGATGACTGCGCCCTTTCGCGTCGCCCTCTCGGGCGATTTCCGGAAAGCCGACGGCTCGCCCGTCTTCCCGGATTTCGACATCGCGCCCTTGAAGCAGGCGCCAGGCGTGGAGATGGCCTATCTCGAACCCGTCAACCCGCTCCGCGCCGATCAGCTGGCCGATTTCGACGCCCTCATCCTGCTCGCCCATCGTTTCACGCCGGAGAGCATTCATCCGAACGGCCGGCTTGCCGTGGTTGCCCGCTTCGGCGTCGGCTACGACACGGTGGACGTGGAGGCCTGCAGCAAGGCCGGCATCGCCCTGGTCATCACGCCCGACGGCATTCGCCGGCCGGTCGCGGTCTCGATCATCACCCTGATGCTGGCCTTGACCGGCAAGCTGATGGTGAAGGACCGGCTGACCCGGGAAGGCCCGCCCGGTTTCGCGCGCAAGGGCGAGCATATGGGTGTCGGCCTCGTCGGGCGGACCCTGGGGTCGCTTGGCATCGGCAATATCGGCGCCGAGCTGTTCCGCTTGGTGCAGCCTTTCGGCATGAAGCTCATCGCTCATGATCCCTTCGCCGACCGCAAGCTCGCGGCCGAGCTGGGGGTGGAGCTGGTCGGCCTGGAAGACCTGTTCCGCCGGGCCGATATCGTCAGCGTCAGTTGCCCGCTCTCGCCCGAGACCCATCACCTGGTGAATGCCGAGCGCCTGGCCCTGATGAAGCCCACCGCCTATTTCATCAATACGGCCCGCGGTCCCATCCATGACCAGAAGGCGCTGACCAAGGTGCTCCAGGAGCGCCGCATCGCCGGCGCCGGGCTCGACGTGCTGGAGCAGGAGCCGCCGGATCCGAACGACCCGATCCTGAAGCTCGACAACGTGATCTTCGCGCCGCACGCGCTCTGCTGGACCGATCAGTGCTTCGCCGGGAATGGTGCGGCCGACGTCAAGGCAGTCCTCGACGTCCAGCATGGCCGCGAGCCGCGGCTGGTGGTCAACAAGACCGTGCTGGCGACCGAGGCCTGGAAGAAACGCATGGCGGAGTTCCGCGCGCGCTTCGGCGGGTAATGCTATGCTTCATGCGTCCTGCGGGCGGGTTTCGGCAACGGGAGGCATGAAGAGATGGACCTGGGTATCAAGGGGAAGACCGCGATCGTCTGCGCCGCCAGCAAGGGCCTGGGCAAGGGCTGTGCCCGGGCTCTGGCGGGCGAGGGCGTCGATCTGATCATCAATGCGCGCGGCAAGGAAACGCTGGAAGCAACCGCCAGGGAAATCGCCAAGGCCACGGGCGTCAGGGTGACCCCGGTCGCGGCCGACATCACCACGCCCGAAGGCCGTGCGGCGGTGCTGGCCGCCTGCCAGTCGCCGGACATCCTGGTCACCAACGCCGGCGGTCCGCCGGCAGGCGATTTCCGCAACTGGGAGCGCGACGTCTGGATCAAGGCGTTGGACGCCAACATGCTGACGCCCATCGCCCTCATCCGGGCGACCGTGGATGGCATGATCGCCCGGCGTTTCGGGCGCATCGTCAACATCACCTCGGCCTCGGTGAAGAATCCCTATCCCAGCCTCGGCCTTTCCAACGGCGCGCGGGCGGGCCTGACCGGGTTCATCGCCGGGCTCTCCCGTCAGACGGCGCGCCACAACGTCGCGATCAATAATCTGCTGCCAGGCTCCCATGCCACCGACCGGGTGACCCAGCTCGCCATGGGCGAAGCCAAGTCCAGCGGGAAGACGGTGGAGGAAGTTCTGGAAGAGCAGAAGGCGGCCGAGAACGCCGGGCGGTTCGGCACCATCGAGGAGTTCGGCGCGGCCTGCGCGTTCCTCTGCAGCGTCCAGGCCGGCTATATCAGCGGCCAGAACCTGCTCCTCGACGGCGGCAGCTACCCGGGAATTCTCTGAGGACGGCCGGTTCAACCAGAAGCGGAAAGCGGGAAATGGTCGCAGCGGCGCGCAGCAAGGGAAGGATCGAGGCCGAGGCGACCGTCTCCTGGGCGGGATGGGGCGGCAGGGTCGAGGGGGCGAGCGGCCGCTTGAGCGCCCAGACGGCGACCCAGGTCGAACTTGGCGGTCCGGGCCAGGGAACCAATCCCGAGGAGCTGCTCGCCGCCGCGCTCGCCAATTGCTACACCTCGACCATCACGGCCCACGCCCGGGCGCAGAAGATCGAACTCACCCGCATCGAGACCAGGGCGCAGACGCGTCTTGCCTGGGATGCCAAGACGCCCCATCACATCGCGCAAGGCAGGCTCAACGTCGCGATCGCCTCGCCCGCACCCGAAGCTGAGCTACGCCGGCTCGCCGAGGAAGCGCGCGATCATTGCCCGATCTGCAATCTGTTCGGCGCGACGGCCCAGGTGACGTTGAGGGTGTCGGTTCTGAAGAGCGGCTCGAAAGCAAAGTAGGAAGTACATGGGGCTGCTTTGCGGCCCCATGCGGAATGTACCGTGTTAATCTGCCACCCCCGCAAGAAGCCCGGGCATAGAGGCCGACGATGGACCGCATTCGCCTCGTCTTGCTTGCCTCGATGCTGTCGGCCGTGGCGACGGCCGGCGACCTGCCGGCTTCCGAGCCGGTCACGATCGATCTCACCAAATGGACGCCCCCTGATATCGCCTCCCTGGGCGACGATCCCTTCAGCAATCTGGTCAAATACGGGCATGCGCTGTTCGCCGACACGGCGAATGAGATCGGTCCCACGGTATCGGACCCGGCCAAGCGTTTCGCCGGCAATAACCTGACCTGCGAGAGTTGCCATCTCCAGGGCGGCACCCAGCCCTATGCCATGCCGCTCGTGGGCATATGGGGGCAGTTCCCGCAATACCGGGCGCGGGAGGGCGGGGTCGATACGCTGGAAGACCGGATCGACGGTTGCGTGGAGCGCAGCATGAACGGACGTCACTTGCCGGCCGAAAGCCGCGAGATGAGAGCCTTCACCGCTTATATGCGCTGGCTTTCGACCGGAATCCCCGACGGCGCCAAGCTCATCGGCGCGGGCACGCTGAGGATCAAGGAGCCCATTCGCGCCGCCGATCCAGTCCGGGGCCTGAAGGTCTATGGCGAGATCTGCGCGGCATGCCACGGCGAGAATGGACAAGGCAAGCGCGCCCAAACGGGCGCCGGTTACGAGTTGCCGCCTCTTTGGGGTCCCGACAGCTACAACGACGGCGCCGGCATGAACCGGCTGCTGACCCTGGCCGCCTATGCCAGGAACAACATGCCCTACGGAACCACGTTCAACGCGCCGCTGCTGACGAAGGAGGAGGCATATGACGTGGCGGCCTATGTCGCCAGCCAGGAACGTCCGGCGAGGGCCAATCTCGATCGGGATTATCCGATCCGGCTGCAGAAGCCGGTGGATGCACCCTATGGCCCTTACGCCGACGGCTTCAGCCTGGAACAGCACAAATACGGGCCCTTCGGACCGATCCGTGCCAAGGTCAAGCAGCTTGCGGCCCAGTCCGGGACGGCGGACGCGGGTAGGCCGGACGACGGCTCGGCCGGCACCGCGCAGTAGCCGACGTCGAACAACGCTGAGCAAGGAGAGACGCTGTGGACGACAAGAAGGTGACCGATTACATCGACCGGCTGGCCCGCGAGGAACATGAGCTGTTCGAACGCGAAGCCAAGGGTGCGGCGAGCGATGCGGACCGGGAGAAGCTGAAGCGCATCCAGGACACCCTCGACCAATGCTGGGATCTGCTGCGCCAGCGGCGGGCCAAGCGGGAGTTCGGGCAGGATCCCGAAGAGGCGCACTTGCGCGACCCGAAGACCGTCAAAGGTTATCTGGGCTGAGTTGCGTCAGTTTGCGCTGACTGCCTTGATGTTCGCGAACTCCTCTATTCCGTGGGCGGAAGGTCACTTGCCGTGGCCGCTCCCCTTGAAAGGAGTCCTCATGTTCTGTGGCTACAACCGGCCCGGCGCGAAGATCTCCGAAGGTGTCAGGCCGCGAACGAGAATGTTACGGTTCCAAGGCCGGCGGGTAGACTGAGACATTCATCGCAGGAAATGGAAAGCGACAGATGAGCCGAGGCCGCGACTGGAGCACCCATCCTCCGCTCCTGGCACCGGAATACAGATCGACTGCGCTCCGGGCCCCCAGGCAGCCCCTGATCCCGATCCCCGAATCGATCTCCGAGCAGACGGGACCGGGCCGCGGCGGATTCACGCTCAGCGAACTCGAGCGCGACCTGACCCGCAACGCGCGCCGGAACGGCGAGCCCTTGGGCGAACGGATCAACGTCACCGGCCATGTGCTGGACGAGGACGGGCGGCCCATTCCCGGCACGCTGGTGGAGATCTGGCAAGCCAACGCGGCGGGGCGCTATGTCCATGGCGTCGACCGGCATGACGCGCCGCTCGATCCGAATTTCCTGGGCAGCGGGCGATGTCTCACCGACGACAGCGGCGCCTACGGCTTCACCTCCATCAGGCCCGGCGCCTATCCCTGGTCCAACCACCCGAATGCGTGGCGCCCGAGCCATATTCATTTCTCCCTGCTGGGTCCGAGCATCGCGGCGCGGCTGGCGACCCAGATGTATTTCCCCGGCGATCCGCTGCTTGCTTTCGACCCGATCTTCAATGCGGTGCCGGCAGCGGCGCGGGACCGCCTCGTCTCGCGATTCTCCCTGACGGCCACCAAGCCCGATTTTGCGCTCGGCTTTGTCTTCGACATCGTGCTCGGCGGGCGCCGCCAGACGCCTCTCGAAGGATAGGTCCATGCGGTCGAGGCTGACCCCTTCCCAGACGGTGGGGCCCTTCTTCGCCTATGGCCTGACGGCGAAGCAGTATGGCTATCCCGACAACCAGATCGCCGATGGCGTGCTCTTGGGCGAGGCGACGGCGGGCGAGCGCATCCGGATCACCGGCCATGTCTTCGACGGGGGCGGCGCGCCGATCCCCGATGCCTTGGTGGAGATATGGCAAGCCGATGCCGCTGGCCGCTACCCCGGCACCGCCGGGAGCAATGCGGAATTCACGGGCTTCGGGCGCCAAGGTACGGGCGCCGATCCCGCATCCCGCTTCGCCTTCCTGACGGTCAAGCCGGGCAAGGTCGATGAACGCCAGGCGCCCCACATCACCGTCATCATCTTCATGCGGGGCCTACTTACTCATGTCTACACCCGCCTCTATTTCAGCGACGAAGCGTCGGCCAATGCTGTCGATCCCGTGCTGGCCGCGGCGCCCGCTTCGCGCCGGCACACCCTGATCGCAATCCGCGATCCCCTTGCCGCCGAGGCGCTCTATCGCTTCGATATTTACATGCAGGGCAAGGACGAGACGGTCTTCTTCGACATTTGATGCCTCCAGGATGGCAAGATCGCGCACCCAAGTCGGGATCATCGGCGCCGGGCCGGCGGGTCTGCTCCTGGCGCAGCTCCTCCATGTCCGCGGGATCGACTCGATCGTCCTGGAGCGCCGCGACCGGGCTTACGTCGAAGGGCGGATTCGCGCCGGCGCGCTGGAGCAGGGCACGGTGGACATGTTGCGCGAGGCCGGCGTCGCCGACCGGCTGGACAAGCTCGGCCTCGTTCACGGCGGCATCGATATCGCGTTCAGAGGAC